>NC_013526.1:900000-1074634 GCF_000025005.1 Thermobaculum terrenum ATCC BAA-798 | reverse complement strand
ACTCAGGGAACTTATGTGCGATAAAATAGTTCCGGGGGGAACTCCCAAAAGTTGCGCAAGGAGGGTACACTTTGGCCGAGATATCGCTTGATCCTTCGATCATCCCCCACATCATGGAGGGGGGACTGTCCATCGCGCGCACCCGCACAGTCGACCAGCTCGACCGCAGCGCCCCGTACGACGGCGCCTGGAACGGGCTCAACAACTGCGGGCCTGCCTGCGTGGCGATGGTGCTCTATTATACACACGGACGCATGTTCTATCCAGATGCGATCGTCGACGAGATGCGCGGCGAGGATCACCTGGGCTACACCTCCGTGGCCGACATAGTCCGCTACCTCGACGGCCATGGCGTGCCGGCCTCCGCCGCCTGGGTCGACACCTTCGACCGCTTCCGCCAGGTCCTCAGGCAGCAGGTCGCCCTGGGCCACCTGACGATCGCGCTGTTCTACGCCGACTTCGCCCACGATCAGGGAGGCCACTTCATGGTCTGCTACGGCGTGGACGATCCCGGGGCGGACACCCGCTGGCTGAACCCCTGGAAGGGGGTGAGGCTATCGCTCGGCTGGCTGGAGGCTTGGGAGAACTTCCGCAGCTGGATGGTGCTCACCCACAGGGGCTACCACGCCGGCTACAGGGTCTTCGCAGAGCGCTGGCAGGCGCGTACCATCTCGGCCCGCGTCAACCTGCGCACGGGCCCCTGCAGGTCCCACAAGGTGATAGACGTCCTGCCGCCGGGCACGGCGATCCACCTCATGCAGTACACAGACGACGGCGAGGCGATCGAAGGGGGCTATCCCCCTACGCGCTGGCACTTCGGCACCCCGCTCATCGGCAACAGGGCCCTGCGGGGCTGGGTGGCCGATGCCGTCCTCGAGCAGCAAAGCTTTATTTCCACCAGGGAGGGTCAAAGATGAGCATCAAGGTCACCCAGAAGGTATGGCGAGCCGCCGACAGGCTCAGAGGCAACGACATGCTCCTGCTGCTGGCGCTGGCCGACTATGCCAACGACCACGGCGAGTGCTGGCCAAGCGTGCGCACGCTCGCCGCCCGCATGGGCCTCTGCGAGCGCACCATCTACAAGCTCATCTCCCGCGCCGTCCGGGCGGGCTACATCACCGTCGTGTCCGGGGGAGGCAAGGGCCGCAGCAACCGCTACAGGCTCATGCTGGAGGTCATCGCCGGTGAGCACGAGGCACAGGCCACAAACCCTGAACGCTCAGACAGGGTTTCCGGCGTCCAAACCCTGAACGCCCAGACAGGGTTTACCTCTCCAAACCCTGAACACTCGGACAGGGTTTGCAGTCCTCAAACCCTGAACGCTGGGACACCAAACCCTGAACGATCGGACACTCAAACCCTGAACGCGTGTGCAGGGAAACCGTCAAATATTAACCGTCAAAATAACCGTCAAGATATTAACCCCCCTTACCCCCCACAGCAAGCTGTGAGGGCTACCACCTCCTCCCAGCAACAGGTCGGCAGACCCACCCAGTTGGAGGCAGCCCGTAACCAGGAAAATATGCCCGCCGGCCGGCGCGAGCACGGGCCGCTGGTGGTGGCGCTGCACAACCTGCTGGAGGAGCACCTGCCGCGGATCGCCCAGCACCTGCACGGCCGGCCCGCTTGGTGGCGCGACGACCACACGCTCGTCCTGGAGGTGGCCACAACCTGGGCGGCAAGCCTGGTCACCAGCGACATCCGCCGCGAGCTCGCCGCGCTCGTCAGCTGGCACTCAGGCAGGCAGGTCCAGGTGGAGGTGACGAGTCCCGGTGGGGGCATGGAGCTGGCTCCCGCGGAGTACCTGCGGATGCGCGTGCAGCAGCGGTGGCGCGAGCTGGGGCTCGCCCCCGCCTAGGGGCGCCCATCCCGGAGAGCCGACGCCGGGACACTCCCCGCAGGCACCGAGATAGGCTCTCAGGTGCCGGCCAGCCGGGGCAACAGGCCCGCCAGGCAGGCTGAGCCCACAGGGCGGGGCCCCGCACGACCCGCGGGAAAGTGCCCTCCCGAGATGCGCACCCGCACGAGGCGGCTCCGACGCCCCTCTGCCGCCAGCGTGGGCCGGGAGCGCTCCTTCCAGGGTCTCCGGGCTCGGGCAGATATTCCCGAATTCCCGACTCTTAAGCAATCGGGAATTCGGGAATTGGGGGCGGGGCCTTCCTGAGACCTCGGAGGTTCCCAGGGTAGGGGCTATACATGCTCACCACTGCATAGTGGGGGCGCTTCCCTGAGGAGCGTCACCTCGGGGCCTTCCCCGGTGCGTGGAGAGGGTGACATACTTCCATATCCAGGGGAGACGGGCATATGGTGAGGGCGATCCCTTTGGGAAGGGAGGTTGGGAGTGGCTATTGATTTGCGCTTTTGGTCTGCGCGGCAGGCTGTGTGGCCTCCCTGGGAGCATCGGGCATGAGGGCTGCCAGGAGCAGGAGAACGATCGCCACGGTCGCCAGCAGGGCTGCACCCAAGCGGGAGTAGTCCCACAGGTTGCGGTAGAAGGTCCAGTCATCGGGGATGGTGGTGGGCGTCCACGAGGCGATGCGGGAGTTGATCGGCCGGTTCACGAAGAAGTAGATGAGCAACATGCCGAGGAAGCAGAGCGCGCCGATCACCGTCTGCACGAGGGCGCGTGGGCGCTTGCGCAGCGGCAGCAGGAGCAGCAGGCAGGTGATCAGGCCGAGCAGCTCGGCGGTCACTCCTACCAGGGCAAAACCACCATAGAACGATTGTTGTACGGCCAGCCACTGGGTGCTATCTAACCCTCTCTTGCCGGGGATCTCCAGCGTGTGGGCGAGCGCGAGGCCGAAGGCGATCGCGGCGGATAGGAGGTTAATGAAACGGATCCAGTTGACGAAGCGCAGCAGGTTCTCTCTCAATCGATAGTCCCTCCAGGTAGTAGCTGTATAGCAGAGATTATACGCTTGATGGTGGTTTTTTGCAGCAGGTGAGGGGTGGCCGGCACCAGCCGGCCACGCTGTTGAGGGGTAATGGTGTGGTTGTGGGGGGTTACTTCACGCTAGGTGTTGGGTCAGGGCCGGGTCGGCGCAGCATTGACTTCACCTCCGACCATGAACCTGATGCGCTCGCAGATGTTGGTGACTCGATCGGCTATCCTCTCCAGGTTGTGGCTCACCCACAGCAGGCGGGTGGCCCGCTGGATCGTCCGGGGATCGGCCAGCATGAACGCCAGCAGCTCGTGGTACACCTGATCGTACAGGCGGTCGATCTCGTCGTCTTCTCCCCATATCTCCTGTGCCTGCGTGAGGTCTTGATTGACGAACGCCTCCAGGCTGCGGCGGAGCATGCTGCAGGCCTGCTCGGCCATCTTCGGAATGGTGACCAGTGGCTTGAGCGGAGGCTCGCTGGCTATGTCGATGCTGATCTTGGCGATGCCCTCGGCGTAGTCGCCCATCCTCTCCAGCTCGGAGGAGATGTTGAGGACGGCAGCTATCTTGCGGAGGTCGCCTGCCAGGGGCTGCTGGGTGGCAATGAGCAGCAGGGCGTCCCGCTCGACCGCCTCCCGCTGGGCGTCCAGCAGGTCATCCTCCTCTATCACCTGGCGGGCGAGCTGGACGTCTCCCGTCTTGAGGGCCTCCACAGAGCGGGTGATCGCCTTCTCGACCATGCTGCCGAGGGTCAGCATGGAGTCCTGCAGGGCGTTGAGTTCGCGTTCAAAGTGCTCTCTGGGCATGTCGTCTCCTCAGCTGGCTTAGCCTTTCTCTCAGGATAGCACCCTGCCTTAATGGCTACCTGATGCGGTCATTAAGATTGCATAAAGCTCCTACCACACCAGCGAGTAGGTGGAGAAACTGCGGGTGCGGGCACCGCTCCGCCTCTCGAACGGCCCCCATATGGCGTAGGTGACCGCCCGGGCGCCCGCGGGTCCGTTGGGCAGGTCGCCCCTCTCCCCCTGCTGGTTGACGAAGAGCACGCGCCCGCTGGGATCGAAGCAGGCGCCGCAGAACTCCGAGTCGTTGGTGAGCGTGCGTGCGAAGTCGTAGATCTCGCCGTAGGGAGTGAGCCCGCGGATGTACTGCTCCCCAGGGCTGTCCTCGCAGAGGAAGATATCTCCCGTCTGGGGGACGACCACCATGTTGTCGGGGTTCTCCAGCGTCTCCGGTCGGGTGGACTCGTAGATCAGGGTGAGCTTCTCCCTGCGGGGATCGTACTCCCACACCTGGCCCAGGTTCTGGCTGCCGCCGGTGGTGCAGTCGAAGTAGATCTTGCCGTCGCCCACCCACATGCCCTCCTGGCGGTCGAAGTAGGCCGCCCCCTTGTCCTGGGCCTGTATGCGGGTGGGGATGAAGCCCGGCATGCGATCCTTGCGGCTGTCGGTGTCGTCCTCATGGTCGGGGTCGTCGATCGGCACCCACTCGACGTCGTAGGGCACGCCCACGATCCTGCCGGTGTCCATGTTGGCGTGGTGCTCTCCCTTGATCTTGAGCGCCTCCAGGCGGCCACAGCTGCTGGCGAGGTCGCCCGGCCTGCGCGGCCTCCTGCTGGGGATGTAGCGGTAGAAGCAGGCACCTATCTCGCCCAGCACAGGGTCAGGCTCAATGCTGCGGTCCTCGGTGAGGTAGAGGATGCCCGCGTGCCAGGCGGCAGCCTCATGCACCAGCCTGCCGGCGGCGGGTATGGGGACCGCCTCGACGGGCCCGCTGGCGCGCGCATCTATCTCGAAGATATAGCCATGCTTCCTGCCGCCCGCGCCTCGCTTGACGACCTCCTCGCAGGTGATCCAGCTGCCCCAGGGGGTGACGCCTCCCGCGCAGTTGGTGGAGGTGCCGCCGAGCACCGCGAAGCTCTCCACGACTCGGGGCTCCCTGCGACCATCCAGCTCCACCACCAGCTTGGTGCAGCCGCCGTACATCTGGGCGTCGTACTCCAGCTCCGGTGGCACCACTACTTTCGCTTCTCCGGGCCTCTCTCGATTCTCATGGTTGCGTATCAGGGCGATTCTTCTGCCGCCGTGCCCCCTCAGCGGGAAGGCTCCCATCGCATCGAAGATGCCAGGGGTCAGGCGGCCATCGGACATGGGCATCCCCTGCCAGGATATGATGGCGTAGTCGAATCCCCTCGGCAGCGCGAGGTCTCCCCTGGGCTCCAGAGGACCGTAGCCGGTCACCCTGGGCGGCGTCTGCCCGAGCGCGACGCGGAGGCCGAACGCCCCTATGGGGCTGGACATAGCGAGCGCTGCTGCGCCCGCGAGACCTGCTCCCAGGAACTCTCTACGGTTGATCCGCCTGCGCTCACGACCTTCGGTATGCTTCTCAATGGCCATTTGGCTAACTCCTCCCCCGTAACTTCAGGCTTGCTCCCTGCTGGATCGGAGGCAGATCCCTCGAGGTAGGGCAGAGTGCGCTGCAACAGCTTGCAGGTCCCCTGTAGCGTGGTCACGTTCCCGTTCTGCCGCATCCTCGGGCTCCTCCTTTCTCCGTCACCCTCATGATAGCCGGCATCCCTAAATGGGAGTACAGCCGGAGTTAACGGCAGCTTAAGGGTAACATTAACGCTCGCATCACGCAGCCCCGACGGCCGGCAGGGTGAAGGTGAACCTGGCGCCCTTGCCCATGCCCTCGGACTCCGCCCAGATGCGCCCTCTGTGAGCGAGCACCAGGTGCTTGGCGATGGCCAGCCCCAGGCCGGTGCCACCCGCGGACCGGGCGCGGTCGACCTTGAAGAAGCGTTCGAAAAGCCTGTCCAGCAGCTCGGGCTCTATCCCCACACCCGTGTCCTGCACCGTCACTGCCACCTCTCTGTCAAGGGAATAGACGCGGACGGTGATCCTGCCGCCGGGCGGTGTGAACTTGATGGCGTTGTGCACGAGGTTGATCACCACCTGCTGGATGCGCTCAGGGTCAGCCAGTGCGAGGATCTCAGGCTGCTCCACGGTGACCTCTAGGTCTACGCCTTGTCGTTCCGCCTGGGGCCGCAGCCTCTCGGCGCCCGCGCGCACCACCTCCACCAGGTTGACGGGGTGTATCCTGAGCTCCACCTTGCCGGATTCTATCCTAGAGAGCTCCAGCAGCTCCTCGATCAGCTGTGCGAGCTTGTCGACCTCGACGTGCATCCTTGCGAGGAAGTCCCGCGCCACCTCCTCATCCTCCAGCGCGCCTTCCTCGAGCGTCTCCACCAGCGACTTGAGCGCCGCCACCGGCGTGCGCAGCTCGTGGGAGACGTTGGCCACGAACTCCTGGCGGATCGTCTCCGCCCTTCGCAGCTCGGTGACGTCCCTCAGCAGCAGGAGCACCTGGGAGCCCGTACCGTTCTCTCCGGGGATGGGCGACGCCAGCGCATCTATCAGGCGCCTGTTGCCGTCGCTTCCCAGCTCTAGCAGGCGGGGCAGCCTGACCGGTCCCTGCATCTCCAGCGCCCTGCGGACGAGCCCCGCCAGCTCGTGGTCGCGGATCACCGCCATCACCGACCTGCCGCGGACGTCCTGTTCGCGCACGTCCAGCAGCTGCTCGGCCGCCCTGTTCATCGCCTGCACCTCCCCGCGGGCGTTGGTAATCAGGAGGCTGTCGGCCATGTAGCTGAGGACCGCGGACATCCTCTCCCTCTCACGATTGATCGTGCTGATGTAGGAGTCGAGGCTCTGAGCCATCTCGTTGAAGGCGCTGGCCAGCTCGGAGGTCTCATCGCGGCCATCGATCTCGATACGCTGGTGCAGCTGGCCTGCGGCCATGGAGCGCGCGGCGCTCGTCAGCCGCGCGATGTTGGAGGTGGTCGCCCTGGCCACCACGAGCGCCAGGAGGATCGCCAGCACGATCGCGATCGCCGTGGCTGCCCCCACCACCGTCACCACCCGGTTGAGGGATGCCTGCACGTCGCTGGTGGGCATCGCGACCCGGGCCACCCCCAGGGTGTCCCCGCCGCTCCCGATGGGGACCGCCACGTAGAGCAGGTCCCTGTCGAGCGTCCGGCTATGGCGCATGCTCTCCCCGAAGCCGCTGGCGAGCGCCTGCCGCACCTCAGGACGGGACAGGTGGTTGTCCATGGTGTTGGGGTCGTGGTCGGTATCCCCGAGCACGCGGCCGGTGCGATCGATGATGGTGATCCTGACGTCGGCGGCCCTGCCGACCCGCTTGGCGAAGGCGTCGATCTGGGAGGCGTCACCGCGCTGCAGCTGCGGGGCCACCTGCTGGGCGATGATGAGCGCCTGGCTGCGCAGGTCCATCTCCAGCTGGTGGAGCTGCTCCTGCCGCAGGTAGTACGCCAGGTAGACGCCCAGCGCCAGCAGCGCCACGGCGATCAGCAGGACGTAGCTTGCGGCGATCCGCCACTGGATGCGCGTGAACACGCGGGGCCTCCGGCGCTACCCTGAGAACCGATAGCCCACCCCGCGCACGGTCTCTATGCGCTTGGGGTCGGAGGGGTCGTCCTCGATCTTCTCCCGCAGGTTGCGGATGTGCACCGGCACAGTGCGCACATCCAGCGCCTCATCGTACCCCCACACCTCCTCCAGTAGCCGCTCGGCGGAGAAGACTATCCCCTTGTTCATCACCAGGAAGGTCAGCAGATCGAACTCCCGTGGAGTCAGCTGAATCACCTTGCCCCCGCGCTTGACCTGGTGCATCGCGGGGTCGATCTCCAGGTCGCCGGACACCAGCTTCTGGCGCCTGCTCTCCTGCTGCTGGCTGGAGATCTCGGCCATGATGAGACTGCGACGCCGCAGCAGCGCCTTGATACGCGCCAGCAGCTCTCGCATGCTAAAGGGCTTCGTGAGGTAGTCATCAGCCCCCAGCTCCAGCCCGACGATGCGGTCCACCTCATCGGTCTTGGCCGTCAGCATGATGATCGGCACCGAGCTGCGCTGCCGCAGCCGCCTGCACACCTCCAGGCCGTCTATCTCCGGCAGGAGGATATCCAGCACCACGATGTCGGGGTTCTCCTCGGCCAGCTCCAACGCCCTCTTGCCGTTCTCGGCGGTCAGCACCTTGTAGCCTTCGCGGCGGAGGTTGTAGGCGATCGTCGTCAGGAGGGTGGACTCGTCCTCCACAAGCAGCACTGTCGTCACTTCCCGCTCCTCTCAGAGCTGTTCTCACGAACATATTAGCATGTAAACGTTCTATAAGCGAGAATCTTGATCCCACCCCCATCCAGCTAGGAGCCAGCTAGGAGCGTACTAGGCGGCGGGGGTGATGATATCCACGACACATAGTACGGAGAACACATCGATGACAGCCATACTCTCTCACATCCTTCGGGCCCACAGGGGCCGCTGGCTGCTGCTGGCGACCATGTGGATGGTGCTCATGCTGGCCCTACCCGCAAGCGGCCAGGCCGCCATCTCCACAGGCAGATACGCCAGCACCACGGCAGCGCTCAACCTCCGGTCGGGCCCCAGCACATCCTACCCAGTACTGCAGTTGATCCCCTGTGGCATGGAGCCATACGTCCTCTCGGGGCCCTACAACACCTACTGGTACAAGGTGCGCTACACGGGTCTGATCGGCTACGTCCACGGCAACTACCTCGCACAGGGCAGCGCCGTAAGCACCCACCTCTGCGAGGGGGCGAACGCCGTGGCCGCCTTCACCGCCAGGGTGAGGACCGGCCCGTCGACAGGCTACCCCGTCAGGATATCTGTGCCCCAGGGGAAGCAGGTACGGGTGATCTCCGGCCCCTACAGCGGCGGATGGTACAGAGTAAGCTATCAGGGCGTGACGGGCTATGCCTACGGTGGTCTGCTCCGCCAGGGGGAAGCCGTCAGCGTGACGAAGCTTGCCACCTCTCGCAAGGTGGTGGCACTCACCTTCGATGCCGGCTCCGATCGCGGGTACGCCGCCCAGATACTGAACACGCTGAAGTCCTATGGCGTGAAGGCCAGCTTCGGCGTCACTGGCAAGTGGGCGCAGGCCAATCCCGACCTCATCAAGCGCATGGTCAACGAGGGGCACACAGTCTTCAACCACACCTACAGCCACGGGTCGCTCACCGGCTACTCCACGGGCGCCGCACCCCTGACGTACTCCCAGCGTGCAAGTGAGATCCAGAGGACCGAGAGGATAATCAATGAGATATCCGGCAGGAGCACCCGACCCTTCTTCCGCCCACCCTACGGCGACTACGATCGATCTGTCCTAGTCGACCTCCGCACCCTGGGCTACAAGCTCAATCTCATGTGGACGGTGGACTCCCTGGGATGGAAAGGACTCAGCAAGCAGGAGATAGTCCAGAGGGTGCTGGACGGCACCGAGCCCGGGGCCATCTACCTCTTCCACGTAGGATCCCAGTCGCAGGACGCCGCAGCGCTCCCGGCGATCATCCAGAACCTGCAAGCAAGAGGCTACACCTTCACCACCTTCGACGCCTTCTATCGCTAGGCAACACCATCAGCGCACCACACGCCCAACGGGCGGGCAGCTCCTGAAGATACAGGAGCTGCCCGCCCCATCCAGCTCCACTCCCACCTATTCGGTCCCTCAGCCCCCACGCACCCCGCATCAACCCTCTGGCCCCCGCCTCCCTGGAGCACCCCCACCCCATACCCATAACCCTGCTCCCAGAAGACCCAAACATCCCACCTCCACGGTGAGTGCTCCTTACACCTCTTTACGCCACCCATCTCCACGCCACACACCGCGGCGCGCTCCACCACATACCACCCCACCTTCCTAACCTCCCATTCTCACGCCACATCTCCCAAAGCCTCCTGCTAACCCCTCATGGATCCACTCCGCAGCTGCAATCCCACAACCTCACTGCCCCCTGCAAGCGTGGAGAGTGCGTCTGGGGCAATCAAGCCCTTTGGAGAGCTGTCCACTGCCCCGTGCAAGTGTGGAGAGAACCTTTCCAGGGCAGCGCCCTTCTTCCCGAATTCCCGATCTCTTAACAATCGGGAAATCGGGAATTCGCAGGGCAGGGGTTAGCTTGAAGGGGCCTGGGGTGGATGGCCTGTCAGGACTATTTGTAAGGGGCTCTGGAGGAATGCAGGTGGTGCCAATGGTGCCTACTGGGAAGGGAGCAGCTGCGTCCTCTGATGCATGGTGGCATGCGGTCCTGAGGCTTGAAGCCCCTGTGTGTGCACAGATAGAGATTTATGGTAAATTCCCGATTTCCCGATTGCTTAAGAACCGGGAAATCGGGAATTGGGTGGTGTGGGGTTGGTGAGTCAGGTGAGGGGAGTGCCTTGTGCCTGCGAAAGGGCTGGGTGGAAGGGGGTGTCTATCAGGGGAGGCCAGGCTGGCTCTTCTTGAGGGCTTTCCCGTCCAGGGGTTATCTGCCGGTGGGTGGTGACGTTGGGTGCCAGGGGTGGATTTATGCCTGTTCGACAGGGTACGGGCACGCAAGAGTGCTGTATGTAGAGGCTAGCTGTGCGTCACAGGCTCAAAGGGTTTGTTCTCGGGGTGCATCAGGGCGCTGTACGTAGGGCCTTTGTGGTGGGGTGAGTGGTGGCTTACTGCACCTGCTATGGCCTGGCATGTGTGGCCCGCCTCCCCGCGTGGACACATGCAGAGTGCGGCGGGCTGTTATCTGAGTGGCTGGTGGGGTGGTTGTCCCGTCCTTCTGGGGCTATGGTGTGTAGCCCGGGGTGGTACCTTCGCGCTCGTCGGGCACCTCCTGCGGGGCCTCTTCCTGCTCCTCCCGGACCTCCTTCTCCTCGGCCACTCGGTCGGCTATCCCACGGTTGGGATCCTCCGGTGGTTGATGGGGGTCTATGCCCCGGTCGTCTCCCAGGCCGGTGCCAGGGTCGTCGCCAGGACTGCTGCTGGCGGCTCCTGGGGATTCCCCTCTGCGGCCCACGTCGGCGTCGCTGCCCCTGCCATAGCCGGAGATCTGGCCGGAGTGTGGTCCTGTGCCAGGACTGCTGCCCCTGCCCGCTTCGCCCAGTCCGCTGGATGTGTCGTCCGTCATCTTCGTCCTCCTTCGATCTGTGCCCCTGTAGTTGGCAAGAAGGATGCCAGCGTCGACAGTCTGCCAGTGGTGTACGAGAGTATGGCCGTGGCGACGAACGCCGCTAGGGTACGTATGGCGCTCGGATCCTGCTGAAACACGGCTACTTACCTCCTTCCTGTCTACTGCGTTTGGCAAATATCTCCTGTTCCAGTCGACAGTTCTTCCCCTGATCATTCGAAGTGCCTGCGCGCCAGTGGAAGGAATCCAGCTCTACCCTGCTGAATATCCAGAGGGTGAGGCTGCCTCATCTTCCCGGTTGCGCTCCGGGCGATCTCACCGCCGACTTGGCGCACAAACGGACCAGTGCCAGGTCGAACGCCATACATTGATCCTGGGATAGCAGAACCTCAAGGTGACGCTGAACTCTTCCCGGTGCCGGCCAATTGGGTCCTCTGTGAGCGTGGGGGTATGATCCACTCACTCTCGATAACTCCCCCTAGAGCACCCAGCCAAAATGCCATTCTCAGGGGATTCTGCGCTTGACCCGCCTGCCTAGTCGTAGTAGATCACTCGAGGGCCCAGCTACCCGAGGACACCCCAGCTCGATCCGGATCTGCGCCGTGAATCCTGGGGTCTTGAGCTGCGGCATTCTCACCACCCCTAATGCCTGTCATCTCTTCTTATCTACCGTGTAGTGCAGGTGTGTAACTCCGACACCTGGCGTCACTCTCGGGGTGCCCAGGCTGATTGGAGCGTTGGCGAGGTGGTCAAAGAGCCGTACTCCGGCGCCAAGCAGCACTGCCACAAGATCGATGTGGATCTCGTCGAGCAGGCCAGCGTTCAACAGCTGTTGAATAGTATCAGCGCCGTGGACCCCCACGGACTTCCCATCGGCAGCCGCTTTGGCTTGCTTCACGGCGCTCTCGAGGCCGTCGGTCACGAAGTGCACCGTGGAGTTGGGGCGTGGCCATCCGGCAGGGATGTGGTGGGTCAGGACGAACGCTGGCCCCCAGGCGTGATTCCCACCCCAGCCGTCAGCAGTCTCGAATGTACGCCGCCCTGTGAGCACGGCACCAAGTTCCGATGTGAGATCGAGGTACTGCCCGGCACTTGCCTCAGACATCTTGAGCCTCATGGGATCCGAACCCCCGGTTTGAACTTCGGTATCTCCCGAGGCCGTGTACCATCCCATCACCTCCGCCACGCTACCGTTGCAGTCGGCGACGTAGCCATCCAGCGACATGGACATGATTGCGATCAACTTTGACATTGTAACCTCCTTGCTGGCTGAGGGGTATAACCTGCTATGACAGGGCGCTCCCTGCCAGCTACCGGAGCTGTTCAGCCAGCGCAACGATGATGCCCTCGGGGCCGCGGATGTAGCAGAGCCTGTACATGTCCTCGTACTGCACGATTTCGCCGATGAGCTCGGCACCGAGTGCGCGCAGGCGAGCGAGGACACCCTCGAGGTCGTCGACGGCGAACATGATGCGATGGAGCCCCAGCGTGTTCACAGGTAAGTTGGCGGGGCCGTTGCTAACCGCCTCTGGCGTGTGGAACTTGTCCAGCTCGATCCTTCCGTGGCCGTCGGGCGTTCGCAGCATCACGATGTCACAGCGGACGTTCTCAAGTCCCACGACGCGGTCCACCCAGGGTCCCCCGACCGAGGTCTCGCCCTCCAGCTCCATGCCAAGCGCGATGAAGAAGTTCTTTGCCGCCTCGAGGTCATCGACCACTATAAGAACGTTATCCATCCGGAGGAGTGCCATAACTTTTCTCTCCCTTGCTCTGGACAGGCACGGTATCGATTACCGCTTGCAGAGCGGATAGTCCCTGGGGCTAGGGGTTCCGGGGAACACCGTCTGCCACGGGCTGCCATGAAGTATACCGTCCGTGCCCTTCACTATCCAGCCCGAGCAGGGCTGCTTCCAGGGGCTGCAAGATTCTCCAGAGGTGAGCTTATCCTGTGATGGTGGGTGGGGCTTCGAGCTCCAGGTTGGCCAGCCTGCAGAGGTGCATCTGGAAGGCTTCCCTGCCCCGTGCGACGGTGACAGGCGGGGCAAGGATGATGGCTGCCAGGCGGGAGAGGGTGGGATGCGAAGCGCCCTGCGGGGTTGTCCTTGTGCCCTTCGTGCCGCAGGTTTCACCACCTCCCCGTGTGGCCTGTGTGCGGGGAGGCTGCGGATCGTGGCCGCTCGGGATCACGGCTGCCTGGGTGGGGAGCTGCCGGCTTGTTGCGATGGCGTAACCGGATGGTGCGAAAACGCATATAATGATATCAGGGGAGGTCCATGGAGGATGCAGATAGCGGGACATTAGCGGGGACGGAGGGGGCTGGGGCCCTGTACGTCCAGCTGCTCGGCGAGTTCCGGGTGGCGGTGGGTTCGAGGGTGATCGAGCGCTCGGCATGGAGGCTGCGGAAGGCCTCGGCGCTCATCAAGCTGCTGGCGATTGCCCGGGGGCAACGCCTGCACCGCGAGCAGGTGGTGGACCTGCTGTGGCCCGACCTGGACCTTGAGGCGGGGATGAATAACCTGCACTACGTGCTCGGGAAGGCGCGGCGGGTCCTGGAGCCCGATGCCGGGGACTTCCACTTCCTGCGTTTCGATGGCGAGTGGCTGGTGCTGTCGCCCCTGGCTCCCGTGAGGGTGGACGTGGGGGAGTTCGAGCGCGCAGCGAGGCTCGCCCACAGCAGCGGTGATCCCGCGAGCTACTTCTCCGCGATAGCGCTGTACACGGGCGAGCTCCTCCCTGAGGACCGCTACGAGGAATGGGTGGAGGAGCGTCGGCGGGCGCTGCAGGAGGTGTACCTGCGGCTGCATATGGAGCTTGCGGGGCTGTATGAGTCCCGCGGGGAGTACGCCCACGCGCTGGATGTGCTGAGGCGGGCGGTGGAGCTGGAGCCCACGTTGGAGGCTGCGCACGCGGGGATCATGCGGCTGCTGGCTCTGCTAGGGCGCCCGCAGGAGGCGCTGCGGCAGTACGAGGCGCTGCGGGCTGCCCTCGCGCGCGAGCTGGACGCATCTCCACAGCCCTCCACGACCCGCCTTCGAGAGGAGATTCTCCAGGGGCACCTGGAGAGGGAGTTGCCATCAGTGGTATTGGCGCCAACGCACAACCTGCCCTCGCAGCTTGCCAGCTTCGTCGGCAGGACGCGCGAGATCGAGGAGCTGGAGAGACTGCTTGCCGGTGCTCGCCTGCTGACGCTGACGGGCGTGGGCGGCAGTGGGAAGACCCGGCTGGCCGTGGAGGTCTCCAGGCGCCTCGTGGGGACCTATCCCGACGGCGTGTGGCTGGTGGAGCTGGCGGGGGTCGCCTCCCCTGAGCTGGTGCCCAACGCTGTGGCCTCCGTACTCGGGGTGAGGGAGCTGTACACGACGCCGATGGAAGCCCTGATCGAGGCGCTGCGATCGCATGTCCTGCTGCTCGTGCTGGATAACTGTGAGCACCTGGTGGAGGCGTGTGCCGAGCTGGTGAGGGAGCTGCTGGTGGCATGCGGCGGCGTCAGGGTGCTGGCCACCAGTCGGCAGGCGCTGAGGGTGGAGGGAGAGGTCGTGTGGAGGGTGCCCGCGATGTCTCTGCCGGCCACGGGGAAGGACTCCCCACCGGAGGAGATGCTCGCATCGGAGGCGGTGCAGCTGTTCGTCCAGAGGGCACGTACGAGGGCTCCCGACTTTGAGCTGACGGAGGCCAATGCCGCCGGGGTGCTCGAGATCTGCCAACGCCTGGAGGGACTGCCCCTGGCGCTGGAGATCGCCGCGGCGCAGGTGAGTTTCCTCTCGGTGGAGCAGCTTGCTGAGCACCTGGACGAGGCGCTGGGGACGCTCTCGGGGGAGAGCAGGACCCCCCGCCACGAGACGATTAGGGCGGCGATGGACTGGAGCTACGAGCGCCTGGGTCCCGCCGAGCGCGCCCTTTTCCAGCAGATGGCCGTCTTCGCCGGCGGTGCCACGCTGCAGGCCATCAGCTCCGTGGCGGGAATGCCCCTGCCGGTGGTCATCTCCCTGCTGGCCTCGCTGGTCGACAGGTCGATGGTGGCTGCCGAGTCCGTGGGCACGAGGATGCGCTACAGGCTGATTGAGCCGGTGCGCCGGTACGCCCTGCGCCTCCTGCAGGATGCGGGCGGGGCAGAGGCGGTGCGCCGAAGCCACGCGCAGTACTACCTCTCGCTCGCCGAGAGGGCTTGCGGGGAGCTCGGAGGGCAGCAACAGGTGAGCGCTCTCACGGAGCTGGACAGGGAGTACACCAACCTGCAGGCGGTGCTGTCCTGGGCACTGGATGGCTCAAGTTCCGAGGATGTCTCCCTGGGGGCGGTGCTTGCGGGCTGCCTGTGGCCGTTCTGGGACACCCGTGGCCGCCTGCAGGAGGCGCAGAGGTGGCTGAGCGCCGCGCTGGCGATCGATGGTCTGCCGCCTGCGGTGCGGGCGCGCCTGCTTGCCGGCGCTGGCATGATCTCCCGGAGCCGGGGGGAGTACGACGTCGCCATGAGGTACTTCGAAGAGGAGCTGGCGCTGTCCAGAGACACGGGAGATGCTCCCGGGGTGGCGCTGGCGCTCAACAACCTCGGGCTCATCGCCCTCGACCAGGGGCGCTACGATGATGCCAGGGCAGCGCTGCTGGAGGGGCTTGCAGGCTGGCGGATGGTGGGCGACCCGCGGGGCTCGTCCATCTCCCTCAACAGGCTGGGGCTGGTGGCGCTGTATCAGGAGGAGTACCAGCAGGCAGAGATATGCCTGACGGAGTGCCTTCGCCTGCGCCGGGCTCACGGCAGCGTGGAGGGGATGGCCGTGACGATGAACAACCTGGGGCTGGTCGCGCTGCACGCGGGGGCACACGAGCGCGCCGCCCAGCTGCTGGGGCAGGCGCTGACCCTCTACCAGCAGCTGGGTAACTCCTCGGGGATAGCCGTGGTACTAAACAACCTCGGGCGCCTGGCTGTCACCAAAAATGCCAGCGACAGGGCCGTGCAGCTGTGCCGCGACAGCCTGCGCCTGCTCCAGGAGATGGGCGACCTGCACGATATCGCGGAATGCCTCGAGGTGATGGCCGCCGCGGAGGCTCGCCGACAAGAGATCACCCGAGCAGCCCGGCTGCTCGGGGCTGCCTCTGCCCTGCGCAAGTCCATCGGTGCACCCTTGCCTCCTGTGGAGCACCCCATGCACGACAGCACTCTCCTGGAGGTTTCCAATGCGTTGGGGGAGACACGTACCCTGCTGGAATGTACGATAGGGCAGGAGATGACCTTAGGAGAGGTGCTTGCGTACGCGCTGGAGAGCGCCCCCTCCCGCTGACTACCGCCTATGCGCTAGCGACTTCCAGCCCCCTCGGAGAGCCGTTACGAAGCGCCTGCGCCTCGGATGCGCCAAGGATCTTTGTCGTGCCGCCCAGCTCAGACTGCGAGCCCTTCGTCCCAAGGCACAAGGCTGCCATGGTCCAAGGGCTCCCCCAGGCTAACCCCGCTCAACACCACGGGCTAGAGCCCTCTCCACGAGACGAAGAGGACATGCAGCCCCTGGCGCAGCTTGCACTTGTCTGGCAGGTGCCAGGAGTTGCCTTGTCCGGCGGCCGGCTTGACATCCACCTCGAGCTCGCCATCCGGGGGCGAGCTGCCGGAGTCTCCGGAGCACCTACAGACGAGAGTCCCGCAAGGAGGGTATAATTGCCTTGTGGCACAAGCTTGACCTGCCACGTTCCTGGGTGCTACCTTTACTTGATATGCAGTTTCCAGAGTTCGTCTACCGACTTCACAAGCAGTTTACCGAGGCAGGACATGAGCTGTACGCCGTTGGCGGGTGCGTGCGCGACTCCCTCCTGGGAAAGGAAGTCCAGGAGCTGGACTTCGCCACTTCCGCGCATCCCGAGGAGATAAAGCGCCTGCTTGCGCCCCTCCGCCCGGACAGCGTCTACACCGTGGGGGAGCGCTTCGGCACGATCGGCGCCATATTCGGTCCTTACAGGGTGGAGATCACCACCTACAGGGGGGAGTGGTACTCGCCCGACTCCCGCAAGCCCGAGGTAACCTTCGGCATCTCGCTGGAGGAGGACCTGTCGCGCAGGGACTTCACCGTCAACGCCATCGCCATGGACATCCCCAGCGGGAGGTTGATCGACCCCTTCGGCGGCGTAGAGGACCTGCATTCCAAGGTAATCCGCGCCGTGGGCGATCCCGATGCCCGCTTCCGGGACGACCCTCTGCGGCTGATGCGGGCCGTGCGCTTCGCCGCCAACCTGGGCTTCAAGATAGAGCCCCGCACCGCCGAGGCCATCCGCAGGCACGCCGCACAGATCTGCAAGATCAGCATCGAGAGGGTGCGCGACGAGCTCACCCGCATGCTCACCGGCCCCGCACCGGACGTGGCCATTGCCGCGCTCGTCGACCTGGGCCTCATGCAGTACATAGTCCCGGAGGTGGTGGAGCTCAAGCAGGTATCCACCGGCGGCGGCAAGCACAAGGACATCTTCATCCACACCCTCAAGGTGGTCAGGAACACGCCACCGGACCTAGTCATCCGCTGGGCAGCACTGCTGCACGACATCGCCAAGCCCCGCACGTTCGGCATCCGTGACGGCAAGGTACACTTCGACCACCACGAGACGATCGGGGCAAAGATGGCCGAGGAGATCCTCTCGCGCCTGCACTACGACAGGCAGACGATCGAGGCCGTCGCCAAGGTGGTCAGGATGCACACCCAGGCCAACAGCTACGACCCCGAGGTATGGACCGACGGGGCGGTGCGCCGGCTGGTGCGCGAGGCGGGTGATGAGCTGGAGCCGCTGTTGGCGCTCTCCCAGGCCGACATCACATCCTACAGGCGCCAGAAGGTGGAGGCGGGAGTCCAGCGCGTGCGGGAGCTGCGGGAGCGCATCCAGCGCCTCGAGGAGGAGGCCGCCATCCGCGAGCTGCGACCACCCCTGGACGGCAACGACCTCATGCGCATCTTCGGCCGAGGCCCCGGCCCATGGATCAAGCCGCTGAAGAACTACCTGCTGGACCTCGTCATCGACGGCCAGCTGGCCCCGGACGACCGGCAGACCGCCGAGCGCCTCGTGCGCGAGAAGTACCAGGAGCTGTACGGCAGCGAGACCCTGACATCAACTTCGGAGACCAGGCAGACATGACGACAGAGCTCATCTTTGGCGAACGCATCGGCAGAACCGCAAGCATCCGGCTGACAGTGTCCGGCGTGCTGTTCGACTCCCAGGGGCGCATCCTCCTCATCCGCAGGGCGGACAACGGCTGGTGGGCGCTCCCCGGGGGAGGGATGGAGCCCGGCGAGAGGGTGGTCGAGGCCGTGGTGCGAGAGCTCGAGGAGGAGATAGGTGTCCACGTGCGCCCCGTCAACCTCTTCGGCATCTACTCCGACCCCAACGTCATCATCTCCTACGACAACGGCGCCAGGAAGTACCACGTCGTCAGTATAGGCTTCCTCTGCGAGCCGATGTATGGCCAGCTCAGTCCTGGCCCCGAGGTGCTGGAGATCGCCTACTTCGACCCCGAGCAGCTGCCGGAGAACACCGCGCAGACCCACATCGAGCGCATCCGCGATGCCGTGGCCTTTGGCGGCAGCATCTTCGTGCGCTAGCTTGCAGCCCGCCCGCAGAGGGTCTATAATTACCCCAGATATTTCGGTGTTCGCCGAAATAGTGCAGGGACAGGCAGGGATGCAGGCACATGCCTATAGATGCAGTCTTCAAGGCACTAGCAGATCCCACGCGTCGGGAGATCCTGAGGCTGCTGGGGCAACGGGACATGACCGCCGGGGAGATCGCCGCGGCGTTCGACCGCTCGCCCTCCACGATCTCCGAGCACCTTGGCGTGCTGCGCGACGCAGGCCTGGTGGTCACCGAGCGCAGCGGCACCAGCATCGTCTACAGCCTCAACACGGCGGCCCACGAGGAGCTTCTGGCGGCGGTGATGCGCCTGCTGCACATCGGCGAGCAGGTCGAGGAGTCAAGAGATGGTAGTACCCCTTAGAAAGGACTGGCCACACCTGACGATCATAGCGCTCATGCTCGTGGGCTCCCTCATCGTGTGGCCCTTCGCCCCACAGCGCGTGCCCATCCACTGGGACATCTCGGGCAGGCCGGACGAGTACGCGAGCAAGCTCCCGGGACTATTCCTCCTGCCGGCGGTAGCGCTGGGCATCTACCTGCTGATGGTGCTGCTGCCCAACATCGATCCTGGCAGGGCCAACTACAGGCAGTTCACCACGCCGTACTACATCATCCGTCTGGTGATCCTCCTGATGATGGGGGTAGTCCACGCCATCGTCCTGCTGTGGGCGCTGGGACTGGAGGTCAACATGGTGCGGGTGCTGGCGATCGCCCTCGGGCTGGCGATGGCGCTGCTGGGCAACCTCATGGGGAAGATCCGCCCCAACTGGTTCGTGGGGGTACGTACGCCCTGGACGCTAGCCAGCAAACGCTCCTGGGTGAGGACCCACAGGATGGCGGGTCTCACGATGACCCCGCTGGGCCTGCTGATAGCCCTTGCGGGTGTGATAGCTCCCTATGGCTGGCTCGTGCTTGGGGCGATCCTCCTGCTGGTGGCGGACGTCATCTGGCTGACGCTCTACTCCTACCTGGTGTGGCGAAGCGACCCCGAGAGGATCTCCTCCATCCACACCACACCAGAGTAGCCCGTCCCGAACAGCGCCAGATTCTAGCGAATCGCTCTACGCATATCAGCGGCGGAGGCCAACCCTGCAGGAGCACCCAGCCCCCGCATATAGAGCTTCAGTAGGCGCGGCCCTGCACAGCTAGCACATCGTGCCCCTCGATGCGCCTCCCAAGGGCCCTTCAGAGAAGTCCGCACCCAAGACTCTCAGCATCAAACTCCACCATCAGGCCGTCCGGCGCGCTCGCGACACTTGCTAGCCGGTCACGGGACAAGCCAAACTCCCTCACCCAATGCACCTGCAGCTGTAAGAACTCCACCTCCGGACATGCAGGGCACACAGTCCTCATTTATTTGTTTCAATCCCTTATAGGTAGGCTACGAACTGAGTCGTTTTTCTCCGAAATAGATTTTCATAGGTCGTTTCAATGTCCTCATGTCCACTCCCTGCCTCCTCCCCTTGCCGCACATCAGCTCCAGGAGTCTTCCCCTCAAGTCGGTGGTGGGGCAAGGAGGGAGGTGCGACCTCGTGAGCCGGCAGCCGGGAAGGCACTCCACAGACGTGACCTGCGAGGACAGTACTTATGTGCAATTCCCGATTTCCCGATTACTTAAGAACCGGGAATTCGGGAATTTACCATAATGCTGTAGATGAGTGATACCCCGCACCATGGTGGTAGCATCGCCTGAGGGAAGTCCTCATGATCCTGCGCTCAGGCATCCGTCTGTGGCGTTGTTTCCTGCGGAGCAATCCCAGGGTGTAGTTGCGGGCAAGGGGCACCTCTGGTCCTGCCAGGCTTCCGTCCATCGTGGGACAGGCGGCCTCCTCTGGCCCCGATACCTCACTCCCGGGCCACACGCAGGCCTTGATATATCTACTTCTAATTACTCCTCAGCGCAGGGTCACCTCCAGCCCCCAGGCCCCATGCATCCCTCTCACGACGGACCCCTCCGAAGTAATTCCCGATTTCCCGATTGTTAAGGGACCGGGAAATCGGGAATTTACCATAAATGCTACCCTCTTCAACCACCCCAACTCCATCCCCAAACCCTCCAGGCCCACTCCCCTCCCCAACCGGTCCCTCTCCAGCAGGGGGGTGGCCCTTGTCCTCCCACTACCTCAGTCGGCCACCCTCCCTCATCCTCTCCAACTCCATCCCCAACCCACCTCTCTAAATCCCTCCATGACCCAACCCATATCCAAGTTCCCTGGACACCACCCAGCGTTCCCCTCTCCAGTGGTGGGAGAGGGGCCAGGGGAGAGGGGGCCTTAGGACATGTCAGGACACCTCAGAGCTCCCATATGTTCTCCACAACCTCCCTGGATGGCACCATGGTGCAGCTTTGTGGGGGTGGTGAGGTCATGGAGAGGCAGGAACACCCTAGACGATCATGGATCGTCTGGGGACCCAGGAGGAGGGGATACCCCTTACACCACTGCGTGGTGGAAGAGGAGTGGGGAGGGGGCAGTGTGTCGACCTCCAATCCTGTAGTACCCCCGGGAGGTCGACACACCCCCTGCCTGCCCCTAACTCCGCATAATACCTGCACTTACCTCCACCACCCCCCTCACATCCCCTCTTTTTCCCCTTATTACCCTCTTGCATTTTCCCCGCATCCCGCTTATACTTTCCTTAGTTCGTAGCCTACCTATAAGGGATTGAAACTAGAAATTCGCTTGCTAAACTATTGACAAACTATTTGTTCGTAGCCTACCTATAAGGGATTGAAACCCAACCAAAACTGAATAGGGAATATCCTTGGAAACGGTTCGTAGCCTACCTATAAGGGATTGAAACTATCGTGATAGGTATCCTATCAAGCAGTCTTGTTCGGTTCGTAGCCTACCTATAAGGGATTGAAACATTCCTGCCCATGCTGCCACAGATTGGTACAGTGTTCGTTCGTAGCCTACCTATAAGGGATTGAAACCTGGTACGGGTATCGCGTGTTGGCTATTCAGTTTTGAGTTCGTAGCCTACCTATAAGGGATTGAAACACAGCCTGCGCTCGATCTCCTGGAAAATACGGTCGGGTTCGTAGCCTACCTATAAGGGATTGAAACGGTACTCCGCTATCCACTCCTGCACCCGGCGAGCCTGTTCGTAGCCTACCTATAAGGGATTGAAACGCCAGCATGTCCCCGAGCTCCTGCAGCCGCTGCGCCGTTCGTAGCCTACCTATAAGGGATTGAAACCCGGCCAGGTGGCGCAGCTGCTCGGCGTGCACGAGTCGTTCGTAGCCTACCTATAAGGGATTGAAACCGGTGGCGGTCTTCCCTGTGCCTGGCGGGCCCCAGAGGTTCGTAGCCTACCTATAAGGGATTGAAACATAGGTAGAGATCCCCAATATTGGAGAGCGCCCTGGGTTCGTAGCCTACCTATAAGGGATTGAAACTCCTGCACGGACAGCAGAGCGGAATAGAGGGAATACGTTCGTAGCCTACCTATAAGGGATTGAAACTTTCTGACCACTGTCGGACATCTGAGGAGGTGAAGCGTTCGTAGCCTACCTATAAGGGATTGAAACGCGTAACTAGTGCCTCTCCGCATATATCACAACGAGTTCGTAGCCTACCTATAAGGGATTGAAACCAAGGGAAAGGGTCCGTGAACTTCTACGGACCCAGGAGGTTCGTAGCCTACCTATAAGGGATTGAAACTTTTGAGCCTCCTGATTGTGTGATACCTCTATGATAGTTCGTAGCCTACCTATAAGGGATTGAAACAGGGGAACTAGCACATATGTACTAGGGGCTATTTTGTTCGTAGCCTACCTATAAGGGATTGAAACGGCTCCACCGACCTTCGGGAACTCCCTGAGGTCGGTGGTTCGTAGCCTACCTATAAGGGATTGAAACAGGGGAACTAGCACATATGTACTAGGGGCTATTTTGTTCGTAGCCTACCTATAAGGGATTGAAACAGGGGTACCCTACAACCACTTGTATATTGTGCTGAGGGTTCGTAGCCTACCTATAAGGGATTGAAACGATTTTTTTCCAAAAAATTCTCCAAAATTCGCTCGAGTTCGTAGCCTACCTATAAGGGATTGAAACTTCCGGCATCTGTCGCAGCGGGCGCAGCTCGAACTCCAGTTCGTAGCCTACCTATAAGGGATTGAAACGGTCCAGGATGGAATCTTCCGGGTTGTATTTGCGGGGAGTTCGTAGCCTACCTATAAGGGATTGAAACGAAGCCAGCACCACGTCCCAAGCCGCCTCCACCTCGGGTTCGTAGCCTACCTATAAGGGATTGAAACTACTCGACATAACCGTACTCCCCGCGCGTGAAATATGGTTCGTAGCCTACCTATAAGGGATTGAAACCTGATAGCCTACCGTAGAATCCCGAGACAAAAAATTAGTTCGTAGCCTACCTATAAGGGATTGAAACATGGAGCGAGCCCTATGGATCGACTGAGCACCAGTAGCGTTCGTAGCCTACCTATAAGGGATTGAAACTTTGCCCACTCCTTTCTTTTTATGTGCATTTAGGAAAGTTCGTAGCCTACCTATAAGGGATTGAAACTACCTATCACAAATACTTTCGGTACCCTTATCTCACTGTTCGTAGCCTACCTATAAGGGATTGAAACTTTTTCTGCTCCTTTGTAACTATATAATGTCCGGATGTTCGTAGCCTACCTATAAGGGATTGAAACTGGGGCTCACCTCCTTCTCCCGCGAGATTTGCCAACCTGGTTCGTAGCCTACCTATAAGGGATTGAAACTAGTTGGGGTCGACTGTTTCTAGGTCTGTGATAAACGTTCGTAGCCTACCTATAAGGGATTGAAACACGAAAATTTTCTGTCGCGGGGTAATTTCCATTTGCCGTTCGTAGCCTACCTATAAGGGATTGAAACTCGATGATCGATGGCCTCCACGGCGATGAAGGGTCTTGTTCGTAGCCTACCTATAAGGGATTGAAACCTTTATCTTCGACTGTGAACATTGGGATGAGTGGGAAGTTCGTAGCCTACCTATAAGGGATTGAAACGTCGCGCGTAGTTTGCGCGCACAAGGTATACCATTTGGTTCGTAGCCTACCTATAAGGGATTGAAACCACGAAGAGCGCTTTGAGGTCTCCTACTCTGATGAAGGTTCGTAGCCTACCTATAAGGGATTGAAACGCCTATCAAGCCGGGCCCTCCGAGATGTACCAGATACCAGTTCGTAGCCTACCTATAAGGGATTGAAACGGGTTCAAGGTTGCCAGGGGGACGACGTCCCCGAGGTTCGTAGCCTACCTATAAGGGATTGAAACCTCCTTTCACGGTGCGCCAACTCGTGCGCGAGACCAGTTCGTAGCCTACCTATAAGGGATTGAAACCAGGTACCGAATTCAGCCCCTCGTGTGACACGAGTTGTTCGTAGCCTACCTATAAGGGATTGAAACTCTCACACCTCCCGTCTGTATGTGATGCTATAATCCGTTCGTAGCCTACCTATAAGGGATTGAAACCCGAACGGGGCGAAGTATACTACAGCCCCGACGGTCGGTTCGTAGCCTACCTATAAGGGATTGAAACCCACCCACGTGCATATCGTAACGCTTGCCGGTCACGTTCGTAGCCTACCTATAAGGGATTGAAACTACAGAGGCCTCCTCGAGGGGCTCGACACGGATAAAGGTTCGTAGCCTACCTATAAGGGATTGAAACGCCTACCATCAACCGTAACCGCCATTATGTTTTCTGGTTCGTAGCCTACCTATAAGGGATTGAAACTTACTTAACAAGCAATAAAAGTGCAAGTGTTCTAAAGTTCGTAGCCTACCTATAAGGGATTGAAACTGCCTAGCTTTTCTTTAGCAGCTTCTCCGGGGGTGCGTTCGTAGCCTACCTATAAGGGATTGAAACTGCAACATGACGGATGGATACATACTATTGGCATCAAGTTCGTAGCCTACCTATAAGGGATTGAAACCTCGGGGTCGAAACCCCCCTCGGCGCATATGTGGATGTTCGTAGCCTACCTATAAGGGATTGAAACGTGATTCCAGCAATTGCAAGAAGCGTTCCGATTGGTAGTTCGTAGCCTACCTATAAGGGATTGAAACTGATTGTTTCAACGCTTAGTGGAAAGGAGGTTCGTGTTCGTAGCCTACCTATAAGGGATTGAAACCTGACCGGGGCGAAGTATACTACAGCCCCGATGGTAGTTCGTAGCCTACCTATAAGGGATTGAAACGCAGCTGTTCGCTGAGAACCTCTACCACGTACTGAGGTTCGTAGCCTACCTATAAGGGATTGAAACCCACGTCCGCCTGCACGCCTCCATCCAGAGGCGTGTAGTTCGTAGCCTACCTATAAGGGATTGAAACTTCTCCTTCTCCTGTAATGTTCTAGATCCCCATTTTGTTCGTAGCCTACCTATAAGGGATTGAAACGGCGCTCTCCGTGTCCGGGTCCACGAACACATAATTCGAGTTCGTAGCCTACCTATAAGGGATTGAAACGAAACAATGATGGAAGCAACAACGCCCTTGTGTACAGTTCGTAGCCTACCTATAAGGGATTGAAACAAAGCCTTGGCGAAACTCTGTGCATCGATTCTGATCCGTTCGTAGCCTACCTATAAGGGATTGAAACACAGGTGCGTGCGTGCGGCCCAGAGGGGATAGCGCGTTCGTAGCCTACCTATAAGGGATTGAAACGTTAGATTTCGACGTCTATATCGTAGCATGCTACCAGTTCGTAGCCTACCTATAAGGGATTGAAACCATGCTGGAAGACGCGTGAGTGTAGAACATGTGTTCGTTCGTAGCCTACCTATAAGGGATTGAAACCCGTGACCACATAGAGGTCACCCACCCGCTCCTGGGACGTTCGTAGCCTACCTATAAGGGATTGAAACCGGGCATAGCGTAGGAGGTGAGGTAGATGCCGGTCATGGTTCGTAGCCTACCTATAAGGGATTGAAACTGAAAGCGAGACGTTTGACCCTGCCAATCCAGAGCACGTTCGTAGCCTACCTATAAGGGGTGTTCGTAGCCTACCTATAAGGGATTGAAACACGGCTGCAGGGTCGTCATAGTCGAGATCAACGCCAAGTTCGTAGCCTACCTATAAGGGATTGAAACGGCGCTCTCCGTGTCCGTCTCCGGGTCCACGAATTCGTTCGTAGCCTACCTATAAGGGATTGAAACGCGGTCTGTATGAGCACAAAATAATCGGCGTTGGCTGTTCGTAGCCTACCTATAAGGGATTGAAACATAGGTTGCCAAGGAATTTTCCATGCCAATAGGTTGGTTCGTAGCCTACCTATAAGGGATTGAAACCTCTTATCTTGCGGATTGTACGCAGCCACCAAACCAGGTTCGTAGCCTACCTATAAGGGATTGAAACTTTTTAGCCTCCTGATTGTGTGATACCTCTATGATAGTTCGTAGCCTACCTATAAGGGATTGAAACGGGTTGTGGCGATGGACATTCGTTCGTAGCCTACCTAGTTCGTAGCCTACCTATAAGGGATTGAAACGGATGACGCCGGTGGTCTGTATATCACTGATCTTGAGTTCGTAGCCTACCTATAAGGGATTGAAACCTCCGATACATCACCGGCGCGCGTGTATCCGGCATCGTTCGTAGCCTACCTATAAGGGATTGAAACCAAGGTTGCGGGCACAAAAAAAGAGGGAGTAGGTAACGTTCGTAGCCTACCTATAAGGGATTGAAACGGGAGACGTCGTCTCCCTGGTAGCCCTGAACCCTGAAGTTCGTAGCCTACCTATAAGGGATTGAAACCCAGGTGCAGCAGCACCGTGCTGTCCTTGCCCCAGGGTTCGTAGCCTACCTATAAGGGATTGAAACCCATCCCTACAGCCGAGACCAATCACAAGCCCACACGTTCGTAGCCTACCTATAAGGGATTGAAACGGGGTGTGCAGAGATGGTCAACACCGAGCGTAGGCCGGTTCGTAGCCTACCTATAAGGGATTGAAACGCCGCACCCTGTGCATGTTGCAATCCACGTGGACCCGTTCGTAGCCTACCTATAAGGGATTGAAACGGGGTGGGGCTACAACCCCCCTGAGGCCAGCACTAGGGTTCGTAGCCTACCTATAAGGGATTGAAACCCTCCTGTGAAATTCATGATAGCCTACCGTAGAATCGTTCGTAGCCTACCTATAAGGGATTGAAACCCTCCTCGCACCGCGGGCAGGGCACATCGCCTCCCAGGTTCGTAGCCTACCTATAAGGGATTGAAACCGGAAGGAGGTAACGATGACGACCGACACACACCCGGTTCGTAGCCTACCTATAAGGGATTGAAACTGTTCGATTACTATGCTGTTGTAAACGAAACGGGAGGTTCGTAGCCTACCTATAAGGGATTGAAACGGTTGCCACCTGAAAACAACAGGTTGGTGAGGCTCTGGTTCGTAGCCTACCTATAAGGGATTGAAACTGATCGCGCTCAATTCCGCCACGCCGGACCGTCCCTGTTCGTAGCCTACCTATAAGGGATTGAAACGCCCTTCTCGAGGTGCGTGACGAGCACGGCGTTATACAGTTCGTAGCCTACCTATAAGGGATTGAAACAAAGCCTTGGCGAAACTCTGTGCATCGATTCTGATCCGTTCGTAGCCTACCTATAAGGGATTGAAACCGCTGCTGCTGGACTACCACATGTGCCTCGTGATCGTTCGTAGCCTACCTATAAGGGATTGAAACGGAGCTCCACTGGATCAGGCAGGTCCAGGGAGCGGACCGTTCGTAGCCTACCTATAAGGGATTGAAACCCCGGCAATTTACCGTGAGAAAAAGGGCGGTTTACCGTTCGTAGCCTACCTATAAGGGATTGAAACGCAGCAGGCGGAGTTGGAAAGCATCTATTTTTCCGAGTTCGTAGCCTACCTATAAGGGATTGAAACAGGCCCCCTGGCGGCTATTCTTCTTCGAGGAACAGCCGTTCGTAGCCTACCTATAAGGGATTGAAACGGGAGAGGTTGCAGTTTGAGGCACTGAATGCGGTCAGTTCGTAGCCTACCTATAAGGGATTGAAACTTGGCTGGTACTATGATGCCAAGTCCGGCAAGTGCGGTTCGTAGCCTACCTATAAGGGATTGAAACGCCTGCACGAAGTAGGTGGGATTATCCTGTGCCCCTGTTCGTAGCCTACCTATAAGGGATTGAAACTCCCCTTCGTGCTTGGTCTGGACTGGCCTGATTAGGGTTCGTAGCCTACCTATAAGGGATTGAAACGGTACTGGCGGGCCTGGTGCTCGCGCCACCGCTCAGGTTCGTAGCCTACCTATAAGGGATTGAAACCTGGATATGCCGGTAATAGATCCCTACATGGTAGTCCCGTTCGTAGCCTACCTATAAGGGATTGAAACCCGCCTCCACGGCCTTCTTGGGTACCTCAACCACAGGTTCGTAGCCTACCTATAAGGGATTGAAACCCTGCCAAGCCGGCACCCAAGCTGCCGCTTCCTCCCGTTCGTAGCCTACCTATAAGGGATTGAAACCAGCATGGTAGCCAATGCCGATTATTTTGTGCTCATAGTTCGTAGCCTACCTATAAGGGATTGAAACGGGAGTGGGGAATTAGATGGCTACTATGGAGTTTACGTTCGTAGCCTACCTATAAGGGATTGAAACTAGAAATAGGGGCACAGGATAATCCCGCCTACTTCGGTTCGTAGCCTACCTATAAGGGATTGAAACTCCGGTGCACCGGATATCGCTTGTGCCAGTACTCCGGTTCGTAGCCTACCTATAAGGGATTGAAACTCTGTCTACCTCCATTCAGTGTGTTGTTGTTGCATTGGTTCGTAGCCTACCTATAAGGGATTGAAACAAATTGGCAAAACACATCTGGACATTATATAGTTACAGTTCGTAGCCTACCTATAAGGGATTGAAACTGTTCGATTACTATGCTGTTGTAAACGAAACGGGAGGTTCGTAGCCTACCTATAAGGGATTGAAACGGTTGCCACCTGAAAACAACAGGTTGGTGAGGCTCTGGTTCGTAGCCTACCTATAAGGGATTGAAACTGATCGCGCTCAATTCCGCCACGCCGGACCGTCCCTGTTCGTAGCCTACCTATAAGGGATTGAAACTTGTCCCGTGAGCCCCCGTCGAACCCACTTCTCGATGCGTTCGTAGCCTACCTATAAGGGATTGAAACCCGTACACATACAGCACGTCGTCAGGAGAGCGCGCAGGTTCGTAGCCTACCTATAAGGGATTGAAACATCGCCTTCTGGATGGCCTCCCGAGCATTCGAGATGCGTTCGTAGCCTACCTATAAGGGATTGAAACCGCTGCTGCTGGACTACCACATGTGCCTCGTGATCGTTCGTAGCCTACCTATAAGGGATTGAAACGGAGCTCCACTGGATCAGGCAGGTCCAGGGAGCGGACCGTTCGTAGCCTACCTATAAGGGATTGAAACCCCGGCAATTTACCGTGAGAAAAAGGGCGGTTTACCGTTCGTAGCCTACCTATAAGGGATTGAAACTCCGGTGCACCGGATATCGCTTGTGCCAGTACTCCGGTTCGTAGCCTACCTATAAGGGATTGAAACTCTGTCTACCTCCATTCAGTGTGTTGTTGTTGCATTGGTTCGTAGCCTACCTATAAGGGATTGAAACAAATTGGCAAAACACATCTGGACATTATATAGTTACAGTTCGTAGCCTACCTATAAGGGATTGAAACTAGTATCGCGGCATCCTGCTGCGATAGCTTTCATTCGGTTCGTAGCCTACCTATAAGGGATTGAAACCCCACTATGAGGAGGTGTGAGATGGACCGTGAGCAGAGTTCGTAGCCTACCTATAAGGGATTGAAACGCCGCGAAAACATTTCGGGCAAGGCGCAGGTCGTACCTGTTCGTAGCCTACCTATAAGGGATTGAAACTTGTTGGGATCGACCGTGATATGGTCAGTAAGGAACAAAGTTCGTAGCCTACCTATAAGGGATTGAAACCTCCTTCCAAAAGGTGTTCAGGAAAGCGCCACTTAGGGTTCGTAGCCTACCTATAAGGGATTGAAACTCAGTGACCGTACCAGCGTTAGCACCGCTGAACGTGGTTCGTAGCCTACCTATAAGGGATTGAAACCCGTAAACGCCCCACTGCCTGCCCACATACTCGACCAGTTCGTAGCCTACCTATAAGGGATTGAAACTTCAAACTTATGTTTCTCTGCGGCAGCACGCTGATAGTTCGTAGCCTACCTATAAGGGATTGAAACGCGCCCAGGCCGGCACCAGCGTCAGTGATGGCGTCTGTTCGTAGCCTACCTATAAGGGATTGAAACCATAACTGCTCATAGGCTTCCTTCAATGCCAGTACGTGTTCGTAGCCTACCTATAAGGGATTGAAACGGAACCGCCCGGACCAGTACCATAGTTCCAGACAGCAGGTTCGTAGCCTACCTATAAGGGATTGAAACCCAATTTCGACACTAATCTAGTCCCACTTCATCTTGCGTTCGTAGCCTACCTATAAGGGATTGAAACTGGATGTTGGGAGTCTGCGCAGAGTACCAGAGCGATGTTCGTAGCCTACCTATAAGGGATTGAAACCAAATTCCACGTCCTGCATGCCTTCTGCCAAATATGCGTTCGTAGCCTACCTATAAGGGATTGAAACCCATTTCTCTACCTCCTTCGTGTTCTGGGTATAGTGGTTCGTAGCCTACCTATAAGGGATTGAAACGCATGCAGCAGCCAAGGCAACATGCCGACACTAACAAGTTCGTAGCCTACCTATAAGGGATTGAAACGGTTAAAATTTGGTTAGAATTTCTCTATCCCTTGCGCGTTCGTAGCCTACCTATAAGGGATTGAAACCACGTACATTCCGGACGTGGGTGACTGGCGCGGGCTGTTCGTAGCCTACCTATAAGGGATTGAAACCCGATGCGGGATTATCTTATTGATGATCCTTTTCTGCGTTCGTAGCCTACCTATAAGGGATTGAAACAAGGCGGAGTCGACGTAGAGCTCGGCGCGCAGCAGCTGGTTCGTAGCCTACCTATAAGGGATTGAAACTACCACTGCCGGCGCACCACCATCGTGCGCCTCGCCGTTCGTAGCCTACCTATAAGGGATTGAAACCGATCCCGATGCTCCGAGGTGGACCCTGTTCTGGCAGGTTCGTAGCCTACCTATAAGGGATTGAAACCGCCGTACAGACGGAAAAAGGCGTCAGATTTGTCCCAGTTCGTAGCCTACCTATAAGGGATTGAAACGGGTCTCAGGTTCGATGACCATAGCGTATCTCCTCGAGTTCGTAGCCTACCTATAAGGGATTGAAACCGCCCGCCCCGCCATCCGTGATCGCGCCGAACGCCGTTCGTAGCCTACCTATAAGGGATTGAAACGTATTCCAGCCAGCTGGCTGGCACGCCATATCGGCGGTTCGTAGCCTACCTATAAGGGATTGAAACTACTCCTCCCGAATATGCTCCCAACACTCAGGGCATAGTTCATAGCCTGCATATAAGGGGTCGAGGCATGTATCCGAGCTATCCCCGCCCTTCGGGGTGTAGGGTGTCAGTTCGTGGCCTACCTGTGGAGGTGTTTGCGGGTGGGCCGGTGTGTCTCCCATGCTTGGAGAAGGTGGTGGCCTGAGATGGAGGGGATAACACCGTGCCTGCCTGCGCACCTGCGGGAGCGTGGCAGCCGCATCTCCCATAACCAGCCATTACGGCCTGGTCGGGACCGAGGGTTGCTGTACTAGTGGGCAAAGACCGCAAGCTGCCAGCGAGAGATGAGGCGCTTGAAGCACGGATTCGCCGCACCGGTGACAAAAAGTCCCGCTGCAAAGAGCGTCGTCGCCACCTATTTCAGGTAGAAGCTCGCGGTGGCCCAGGGCCCCATCCCGTAGCGGTCCTTGGCCCTGACCCTCCAGTAGTAGCGCATGCCCCTCGTCAGCGGCCGGGAAGAGGGCGTCGTCCAGTTAGTGGAGGTGATCTCCCTCGAGAGCAGTACCGTTCCGAAGCCTGAGGATCTCGACACCTGCACCTCGTAGGTCGTGGCCGAAGGCGAGTCTCCCCAGCGCAGGGTGGGCGTGGGGTCGGTGATGGTGGTGGCCGATGGCCAGAGACTCGTGGGCCTGCCCGGTAGTTGCGCAAGGGGGGCATACAGCGTCCATCGCCTCACCTCGGTGGCGGTGCCAGCAGCACTGCGGATGGTGATGTGCCTGAGTGTCCCTTCGGCGCTGCTGCCGCCCGACAGGGAGGCTCCCAGGTAGATGTACTCCCCTACCCCCGAGAGCTGACCTGTGCCATTGCCCCCGGAGAGTCCCCCGCGGACGCCATCCAGGTAGATCGCCATCGCGCCGTTGCTCCAGGTGGCTGCGATCTCGCTATAGCCTGGCCAATAGCGCTTGCCTGGCATGTTGGCATCACCGACGTTCATCCCCACCCACTTGGTGCGACCGTAGCGATCAGTGATCACCAGACGCAGTACGTTGGTCGAAGTCTTCTCGATACGCAGCCGGTTGCGGGTCGATGAGCCCCCGGTATCGAGCAGGACGTGGGCACGACCGTCGTTGCCGGGCCATTGGTGGCCGATCGCCAGGGTTATGGTGCCGGCGGAGAGGTTTATATGCCCACTGCTGCGCACCCGCAGGTACTTCCCTGGTTCCACCATAAGCTCAGAAGAGTAGGGCAGGTCGTGGGTGACGAAGCGACTGGCCTTCAGCTGCTGACCTATCAACCTGGCCATCTCCCTGTTTGCGGGCACGTCCTCCAGGTCCACGTGCGACTGCTCCCGCCCGGATGTGAAGTGCCAGGCGTACCAGATGAGCCCGTCCACCCCGCGAAGCCCTGCCTCCGGGCCTGCCCTCAGCCAGTCGTTCACCTGCCGATACAGCTGGTGGGGCTCGGGCCGGTCGTTGGGGTCGATGTTCAGGGCGTGGGCCTGCGCGAAGGCCCAGATCGGCGTCCGCTTGCCCGTCTGGGCGTCCACTCGGTCGACCACTCGGCGGGCGTGCACATACTGCCTGCTGATGGTGTCGTAGCCATAGGAGTCCGGCAGGACGGGGTATACATCCAGCGCGACGATGTCCGCCACGTTCGGGCCATAGGGGTTGAGGGGCTGGCCCAGCGCACCATCGCTTATCCCATCGTGGTTGCTGTCGGCCACGTTGAACCTCTGGTTGAAGACCGCCATCACGGGGATATTGGGGAACACCGATTTATGTAACCTGTAGGCCGCCTGCAGCTCCGTCAGGGGCACTCGATCCCCCATCGGCTCAAGGTAGGTGATGAAGGCGTACACCTGCGCTCGCAGCTCGGGGTGCTCCCTGAAGACCTGCTGGAAGCGCGCCAGCGACTCCCGTGTGCGGGTGGTGTCCATCTCGCCAGTGGTGTCTACCGCCAGCGAGCGCACGATGAGCTTCAGGCCATATTTACGGGCATAAGTCAGGTTGCGGGTGATCTTGTCCACACCCACCTTGCCGGTGCTCAGCGATACCCCTACGTTATACACCCCCTCGCTGGCGATGTCGGCCATGAGCGCCGCGGGGTCGACGTCCCCCGCGTCCGTGTAGTTCATGTCACGGTCGGCATCCGTCTCGTCGATGCCGTACACCCCGTAGGGGAAGCCACCGAGCCTTGGATCGCTCCTGCCCTCAACAGAGGTGAGGACCCTGCGCCCGAACGCTACCGCCCACTTGCTGGTGAGCTCCACATCACCCAGGAGGTAGCCCAAGCCCCGGGAATCAACATAGTGCTTGCTGCCGCCATCCACTACAAGGAGCACCTCTCCGGACGCCGCGGACGCTCTCCCACTCCACATGGGCAAGCACAGCAGCGCAAGCAGCAACACCAATACAGACCTGCGGATGTTCAGAAAACTACCTCCGGAAGATATAGCCAGTCAGGTACTATCTTAAGGGAAGCGCACAGGAGCGACCATAGCCAATAGGTACTACCAGGAGCCTGCAACGGTACCATAGACCTTATGTCGAGTTGCTCCCAGGATGTTGAGGCGGGAATGTTTCCCGCCTCTAAGATTACTTTCCAACCATCCCACCACCACCCGCATTGGGCATGCGGGGAAGACTCTCCTGATCAGCGCCTTTGTAGATTATAATCACGGTTCTAATATCAGGCGGCTCATCTCTCAGTACGTGCCTGTAAGCTTCTACCCATCCATCTGCGTAAGAATCAATATTCCTTGCAGTAGCATCCACAATGGACAGACGCTTATTCAAAAGATCGTAGTGCATATGATACCCACTATACCTTGTGCTACAGTACTGCTCCCAAGTAGCAACCCTACGACCTATAGATGGCCACATAGCTTGACGCTTATAGTCAAAGGCTTTAGGGTTGTCAGCGCAATGTAAATCTATCACTTGCTTCTTACCGGTGTACAAATCCATAATTACTACCCTGCCGTAGTACAGAAAACCACTAGATCTAATCCAAATCACATATCTTCCAGAAATATCAGGCATCCATTCATAACCAGTAATCGTGAGCAATCTGCCCCTGCCAGTTCTAAGATCATAGTAATATATCTCACCTGAGGTGTTTTTATGATTAGCATGAGGAGCCATAATCAGGGACCATACAGCCCGATTATCATCTATAGCAACACCATGGGCATATCGAGGCCAAGTGTAGCTTCTAATAAGTTGGTCCTTGCCACTTGCCAGGTCCACTATATGGATCTCACTACTGGGGGCATTTGGGTCGCCTTTGACTATCCTATATATCGCTTTGCCCTGAGATATGTCGTACAACGGGGACACGATTTGAGGGTATCCAGGGACGTGGCTAGCTGCAAGGAGGCGTTTGCTTCCCGTTAGGAGATCAACTACAAATATCCGTGGTTTTTTCGGATTGCCTTCACCCGATTGGTGGGGATTCAGTAACTCTTCTCTATATATGACCCATCTACCATCTGACTTAGGAGTGGATATAACATCATACTTTTGCTCACGCCTCGCAATCACGTATTCTCTCTGAGTGCGAAGATCGTATAGCTTAACAGTTCCATCCTCGTTGCTCGGATAAAGAATAAAAGGTCCAAATATCGAGAAATGCGAATTGTTAACACTGGACCATAGAACTACGTGGTCGCAAGTAGTTCTTCTCACTTCTACTATATGCTTGACTACCGAAGGAAACTTTGAGGAAGGTCGTACACCTGGGAGCTTAGAGATATACAGGTGATCGCCCCTGACATGGGGCGCTCTTAGCTATGCTTGTGCTGGGTGCCAGCGCCCCAGCCCCCAGCACAAGCACCATCAGTATCACGATTAACCTGTTCATAATGTCACCTACCATATGAGGTCATAATTATTCGATGAGCAGCTACCAACCCCATTCTTGTAACGTATCAGGTAGGCAAATCCCCGGAGGTAATAGCTGAACTGCTTTGTGTTGTCTGGTAACATGTGAAACGTATCCCTGTAGTATAGAGAAGCTGAGACATCGGTGCCGTCAAATGTCCCATCATAGCCGTTGATGGTGATGTAATGGCCAGTAGAATAATAGCCTTTCCAGGAAGGTAGTTGGTAAGAATCCTCCTCCCCATTGCCATCGGGGTCCAGCAGCACCATGACGGGCAGATTGTGGCCCGCGATATCGTACTTCACCCGCGGCCCAGGTCTCGCGCGGTGGCGTTGATGGTATCATCATCCAGGTGATAGGCAACATAGTAATTAGCATAAGGTAGATTGGGCAAGTGGTCGTTGAGCACGTCACGTATGGGTACCAGACATGTGCCCGAACTGCTGCCACATGCACCGGTGCCCTCCCAATCAGCAATGGTGTATTGGCTTACGTTCACACCCTTGTATCGCAGGATCTCCTGTGTAGCAGCTGGGCCACAGTAGTTACTACAGACTTGCCTGATGCCAGGCACACCACTAAGGATCTTGCTCGAGGGGTAGCCTCCACCGCCGCCTCCTCCCACTGCCTGCAGGTCAACCTCTTTCCTACTAGCTACCTGCTGCTGGATTGATTCTCTAGGGTCAGGGATGCTTATCTTGCCCCCGTCGCCCGAGAAATCTTCACCCGCTGCACGTGCGCCGAACACGAAGCCTGCTCCCAGCCACAGACTGAGGACCAAAAGGGTCGCAAAGAAACCTTTCAGAAGGGGGGTAGAACCTACTCATCATTTTATCCTCCTTGTTAGATATCTTGGTTTTAGAGTAAATATAGCTCGAGTATATGCTCGCCAGGAACGCTTGTCAATACCTATTTATCTTAAGTAACAAAGCCATTTATTGATCTTTGACCTATTACTATGACAATAGTTGTCCAGACAAAGTGTCTCCCCCCCCCCTGCTATCCCAAGGCATTACGTGTGTCTTGAAGCTCACTTGCATGTGCACGAGCACTAACTCCCGGCCGTCCGCTTTGCAGGTCACGAGATCGCACACATGCATCCCGCCAAACCGATCCCACCATCTCAATCTGGGAACTATACGAGCTTCGGACGCATTAAAGAGCTGGAAGGCGCTTTCTGGCCGAGGCGATGTTGTGCTGGGTGGTGGCATATGAGGATCTGGCGATGGTTGCTTGTGGCTTGCGTGGTGGTGGTTGGCGCGGTGGCGTCCCTCTGGCTGCTGTGGCCAGGCCAGGAGAAGGTGCTGGCGTGGGTTAATCCCTCGGCGGGGAGGTACCTCGAGGGCGCCCCGCTGGAGGTGAGGGCGCCACAGGGCACGTACGAGGTGCGCTTCGAGGTGGACGGGCGCACGGTCGGCGTGTCGGACCAGAGGGATCCAGAGGGCAGGTTCATCCTGTGCTGGCACCCGGAGGGGGCCTTGGGCGGGGAGCATCGCTTCGCGGCGGTGGCGATACGCGCCGACGGTTGGGAGATAGGCTATGACGCCGCAAGGGCTGAGGTCGTCCCACGCCCCGGAGGCCACATCCCCCGCTTCAGCCACGTGTACCTGATAGTCTTCGAGAACAGGAACCTCCACGATATCATCGGGAACCCCAAGCTGCCGTACCTCAACTCGCTGGCGGCCCACTACGGCCTCGCGGTGAACTACTACGCCGTGGCCCACCCCTCGGAGCCCAACTACCTGGCGCTGTGGTCGGGCTCCACCCAGGGGGTGCATAACGACCTCGACTACACGTTCCAGGCTCCCCACCTGGGGGATGAGCTGGAGGCCTCTGGCAGGACGTGGCGCGTGTTCGCCGAGAACGTGCGAGTGCGCGACCCCAGGACGGGCGCTCCCGTCTGCGGCAGGGCGCCCTTCTATCACGATCCGGATGATGAGCCGGGGCTGTACGTGCGCTCGCATGAGCCTGCCATCTCGTTTGCGGACGTCTCCGGAGATAGGTCCAGCTGCCTCCAGCACATCACGGACTTCCGAAGCTTTGACCCCTCGGCAGCGAGCTTCGAGCTCATCGTGCCCAACATGTGCAACGACATGCACAGCTGCTCCGAGATGCACGGCGATGCCTGGCTGCGAGGGTGGTTGCCCTCCCACATCCTCAATACACCCACTTGGCAGAGGACGAACTCCGTGATCTTCATCACCTGGGACGAGGGTACGACGCCCGCGCACGGGGGCGGACAGGTCCCATTGATCGTGATCTCCCACCGCACACCCGCTGGGTACGAGTCGTGCAGGCTCTACGACCACTACGCGTTGCTCAGGACGATAGAGCAGTCCTGGCGACTGCCCTGCCTTGGGGAGTCCTGCAGGGCCCGGGGACTTGCGGAGTTCTTCCGGTAGGGGGTTCCCGGGCGCCGATCTCACCTGCCGGCACGCGGCCGCAGCTACCGCCCAGGATGCCGGCCACCGCGCCGGGGAGTTGCCCCCGCCTCAGGATCCAAGCCAGTCTTGCAGGCGGGCGCGCAGCTGGCCCGATAGCTGCGACTCCCTGACCTTGCCGCGCTCCAGGAGGCTGAGGTAGCCCTGGGAGATGCCGAGCTCCTCGGCAGCCTGCATCTGCGACAGGCCCTTGGCCTTCCTGGCGCGCTTGATGCGCTCTCCCAGGGAGTCCGGCAGCGGCTCCTGCTCGATCACGCGCCTGCGCTCCAGGGGCTGATAGGTATCCTTGACCGGGTCAGGGGGCTCGATGAGGACGGTCGCCTGCAGCCAGTCGAGGATCCAGCCCTTTCTGCCCGCAAGCTGCTCGTCCCAGCGGTCGTACTGCCAGGCGGCGATGACGCCATCCCGCTGGAGGGTGTCCAGGCACTTCTCCAGGCGATCCCGGGTCCTGGCGGGGTTGCGCGTGTCCACCCGCTCGCCCACGGCCTCGATGAGCGTCTCCACCCTGTAGGGCCTGAGGTAGTCGGCGTTGCGGGCCTTCACCCTCCACTGCCAGGAGAGGTAGCGCGCCAGCCTCTTCTCCCAGCGCTGCCTGTAGGGATCGTACTTCAGCGCCTTGGCCGACAGCAGCGCCGTCTGCTGGCCGGGACCCATCAGGAAGTGGGCGAACACCTTCCCCGGGCGGAAGATGAACTTGCGCACTTGCATGTAGCCGTCCAGACGCACCTGCCCCATCCTGTCGGTGATGACGAAGGGCCGACTCTGGACCGTCTGCTTGATGGTGCGGCTGCGACCTCCCCTGGCGCCCTCCTCGTACACCTCGATCTCTGCCATGTCCAGCCAGAGGTTCTGGATGTGAGAAAGTGCCTTGAGCATCTCGGCGCGCTGCTCGGGCTCGTAGCCCCCGCGCCGGCCCTGCCCGCCCCGCTTGGGCTTGATGCCCCGCATCGCCAGCAAGCCGTCGATATCGGCCACAGCATCGTCCTGCGGGGACCGCGCCTGATATAGCCAGAGCGCCGAGAGCGCGTCCAGCACGTCGGCGTCGAGGTCCGACAGCTCTTCGCGCTGCCTCCACATAGCCTTCGTCCAGGCCTCCTCTTCCTCGGGCGGCAGCAGCGGCTGCTGGTCGATCACCGTGGGCCGGAGCTGCGCAAGGCCACGAGCGTTGCCCTTCTCCAGTGCGGCCGTTGGCCAGGGCGTGCCTTCGGCACGGCGGAAGGTGTTCTTGTAGAGCGCCTCGCGCAGCGCGTGGTAGTGCGCCGCGCTCAGGACGGTAAGGTGGCCGTCCTTGAGCATCGGCGCGAGCGCCTCCCTCAGCTCCCTGCCCGAAGCCTCGATGCGCACTACCCTCTCCGAATCGTCTCGCACGGGATCCTCGCTCATGCTCGCTCCTTATTAACCTTATTAAAAGGTAAGCCGGGCAGCGCCAAGTAGCAAGCGTCGCCCCAAACCAGGACTCCGGCCGCCATGAGCCCACAAGCAAGCATGCATGCAAGCATGCTAGATATCACCCCGGCGCAGCTGCTGCTTGCGCAGCGCGTACCGCGCCAGGAGGCTATCCGGCCCCTCGCGCTCGTACTCCAGCAGCAGCGCGCGCAGCGCCAGGCGCACCACCTCCTGCTTTGAGACCTTGATCCCGAACTCCTTCCCGAGCGCATAGGTCGCGTCCGTCAGAAGGCGCATGTCGGTGTCGGTGAACCTGAAGGCGTTCGTGATGGTCGCCGCCTCCGAGAGGTCCTTCCACAGGGCGTGCAGCACATCCGCGTGGTCGGTACGAGGCAGCTTGCTCCCATGCACGCTTGAGGGCAAGCCGTCCTCCGCATCCTCACCGCCCCGTGAGCCACCGAGGCGGTCTCCAGACTCCACCCCCCTCTCGCTCCAAGGCTCCCCCTGGCCAGCGGCAGGATGATGCCCCTCATCACGGACAGGGGCGGGCGAGGTAGCGGCGACAATCCCCTGGGACGCATCGGACGGAGGCTGGGAGCCCACCGCTCCATCGCGCGACCCAGCATCCTGCTTGCTTGCAAGCATGCTTGCATACTCGCCTGCTTGCGCGCTTGCTTGGTCGCCAGCATGCATGCCAGCATCCCTGCTAGCTTGTAGGCTTTCGCCCGCGCCCGGCACAGCGCCCCGAGTGGCAGCATCGGAGCGAGCAGCCGGCTCAAGCTTGCTTGCATACTCGGGAGCATACCCGCTTGCATGCTCCCCTTCACGCTCGCTAGCAGGCTTATCTGCTTGCTTGCTAGCATGCTTGCTTGCGAGCTCACGAGCAAGCCCGCTTGCCTGCTTGCTATCAGGTAGAGCTGTGCTTTCATCTCGAGCATCGGTGGCGCTTTCATCTCCCTGGGAAGGTTGGCGGGCCTCCAGAACCGGCGCCCTGCCGCCTCCCTCCAGCGCTTCCGTCCCCTCAGTCGTCTCCGTAAGCTGGTCTGCCTGATCGCTTGGCTGCTTCTGTGCTTGCTTGTGAGTTTGCGCGCTTGCTTCCTTGGCTGCTTGCATGCTAGCATGCTTGCTTGCTGGTTCGGTTGGCTCGGTCCCGTCCTCGGGCCTGGGCCTTATCTCGGATGGGTTCAGGTGCTCGAAGAAGATGTCTGAGCCCTTGCCCCTGATGGATACTCGCTGGTTTCTAGGCATCGGCTATCTCCTTTGCTAGCTTCATATATGATTGCGCGGCGTCGTGTGAGGGGTCGTAGTCCACCACCGAGAGCCCGGCTGCGGGCGACTCCTTTAGGCGGACGCTGTCCTTGATCGTGATGTCGAACACCTGCCCAGGGAAGTTGTCCTGGAGCTCGGCCAGCACCTCCCGCGCGTGCAGCGTGCGCGCGTCGTACATCGTGGGCAGGATCCCCGTGATCCTCAGCCCCGGGTTGAGCCTCTCCTGGACCCTCGACAGGGTGCGCAGCAGCAGCGCCAGCCCCCTGGTGGCCAGGTACTCGCACTGCAGGGGGATCAGCACCTCGTCGGCAGCGGCGAGCGCGTTGATCGTGAGCAGCCCCAGGCTAGGGGGGCAGTCTATGAGGATGTACCCATAGCGCTCGCGCAGGGGAGTAAGGATATCCCTGAGGATGAGCTCGCGGAGGGTCATGTTCACCAGCTCGATCTCGGCCGCCGAGAGGTCTATGTTGGCCGGCAGCAGGTCCACCCCCGAGCGGGTGTGCTGCAGCACGCTGTCGGGGTCGAGCTTGGGGTCCAGCAGCAGGTCGTAGATGCTGGCCTCCAGCTGCGCCACGGGCACCCCCGTGCTCGCGGTGAGCGCCGCCTGCGGGTCCATATCCACCAGCAGCACCCGGTGGCCCAGCCGAGCGAGGGCTACCCCCAGGTTGAAGGTCGTGGTGGTCTTGCCGACCCCTCCCTTCTGGTTGGCCACGGCGATCACCCTGGCCAGAGCCTGCGGGGGAGGGGCTGCCTTGCCTGCGGTCATGGTCACTGTCATGCAAGCCTCCTGTGTTGCCTGTGTATAAGGGCGTCAGATGTAAGTCTGCTTACAGGCAACACAGAATGCAAGCATGCAAGCATGCTTGTAAAACAGCTTTAACCCCCAGTGGCGCTCTGCCTAGGAGAGGATCGTCCTGAGGGACTCCGCGAAGGAGCTCAGGCCGTTGAGGATGTACTGGATGGCGATGGCGGCCAGCAGCATGCCCAGCACTCGGGAGAGCACGAGCGTGCCGGTGGTGCCCATGCGCTTCTGTATGGGGAACGCCAGGCTCATCGATACCCAGGTGCAGAACATGACGATCGCCACGGCGGCGGCCACCGCCAGCTGCCTGGAGGCGTGACCCTGGGCGCTGTCCATCAGCAGGATCACCGTGGTGATCGTCCCGGGGCCGGCTATCAGGGGGATCGCCAGGGGGAAGACGCTGATGTCCTCGCGCGTCCTGGCCTCCCGCGCCTCGCGACCGGTCTCCCTGGCGCCCGACTCCCGCCCGAAGAGCATGTCTATCGACACCAGGAACAGCAGGGCACCCCCGGCGATGCTGAAGGCCTCAGGCGTTATCCCCAGGAACTCCAGCAGCGGCTTGCCGAACAGCGCGAACACGGCCACCACGCCGGTGGCTATCAGGGTGGCCCTCGTCACCACCCTGCGCCTGACCGCCGGGCTCAGGTGGGCCGTCAGCCCCACCACGATGGGCGCCATGCCTATCGGGTCAACTATGGTGAACAGCGCTACCAGCGCCTTGAGAAAGAAGTTCATAGCCCTCCAGCTCGGTCGATCTCATCCTACAAAGTATACAGGCTGATCACACCCCCGCGGGAAATTATTAAGAGGTGAAACTTTTTAGCCACTGAAGTGTTATTCTTTATGTAGCACTAGATAGCTTACGAGATCGGAGGGCACCGTTGAGAGTCACCAGCATAGGCCACGCAGGCTTCTTCATAGAGACCAGGCACGGGACCATCCTGACCGACCCGTGGTTCAACCCGGCGTACTTCGCCTCGTGGTTTCCTTTCCCCAGCAACGAGCACATAGATCCTGCTGCCATCGGCAGCCCGGACTACCTATATATCTCGCACATGCACCACGACCACATGGACCCGGAGTTCCTTCGACGGCACGTCTCCAAGGACGCCGTGGTGCTCCTGCCGGACTACCCGCTGGACCTGCTGGAGAGGGAGCTGAGGGCGATGGGCTTTCGGCACTTCGTGCGCACACGGAACTACGAGCCGGTAGAGCTGGATGGCCTGCGGATCATGATAGCCGCCGCCGTGGCGCCCACCGACGGCCCGCTGGGAGACTCGGCCCTCATGGTCGACGACGGCGAGGTGCGCATCCTGGACCAGAACGACTCCCGCCCGCTGGACCTCGAGAGGCTGGCCAGCTTCGGCCCCTACGACCTGCACATGCTGCAGTTCTCGGGCGCCATATGGTACCCTATGGTGTACAAGCTGCCTCAGAAGATGAAGGAGGCGCTGGGACGGAAGAAGCGCATCAACGGCATGGACAGGGCACTGCGGTACATCGAGCTGCTCGGCGCCCGATGGGTGGTGCCGTCCGCGGGGCCACCGTGCTTCCTGGACGATGACCTGTTCGGCCTCAACGACTTCGACCGCGACCCCGCCAACACCTTCCCCGACGCGGCGGTCTTCCTCGACTACATGGCGGAGCACGGGCACGGCAACGGCCTGCTGGTGATCCCCGGCAGCACGGTCGAGATCTCGCCCGCGAGCTGCACCCTGACGCACCCGTTTCCAGAGGACGAGGTGAGGGCGATCTTCGAGGACAAGCGGTTGTACCTGGAGGCGTACAAGGCCCGGCAGCAGCCCAGGATCGACGCCATCAAGTCCTCCTGGAGGAGGGGAGAGGTGGACCTCGTGGCGGCGCTGCGGGAGTGGTTTGAGCCGCTGCTCGAGCAGGCCGACATGACCTGCGTGGGCGTCAACGGCCGCGTGCTGCTCGACTGCGGCGACGAGGGCATCGTGCTGGACTTCCAGCACCGGAAGGTCTACAGGTGGCAGGGAGAGGAGTGGGAGTACCGCATGGCGTTCGATCGGGCCCTGCTGGAAGAGTGCGTGCGCCAGCACTACGAGGACTGGGTCAACGAGCTGTTCCTCTCCTGCAGGTTCGAGGCCGAGCGCAAGGGCCCGTACAACGAGTACGTCTACAACTTCTTCAAATGCCTCAGCCAAGAGAGGTTGCAGTACGCCGAGGGCTGGTACGCTGAGCAGACCCAGGACCAGCAGCTGTGGGAGTGCGAGGGCTACCTCGTGCAGCGTCGTTGTCCCCACCTGAAGGCCGATCTCACCAGGTTCGGCGAGGTCCACGACGGCATCCTCACCTGCAGGCTCCACGGCTGGCAGTTCGACCTGGCGACCGGCCGGTGCCTGACATCCCCCGACAGACACCTCTTCACACAGCCGGTCGAGAGGGAGGAGGTAGCCCAGGGTGGAGTGCAGCGACCAGCTGAACATAAAGCTAGCTGAGTGGGTGATAGCCTCCCTGCGACCCCTCAGGGAGCCCAACGCGATCTCGGCCATCTCCGTGCAAGCCTTCTGGTGCAGGCGCAGGTTCGAGCTCACCGTTCGCAGGCGTGGCCCACGGGACCACACCATCTACACCTGGAGCGTGGTGGAGGTGGACGCTGAGGGCAACCCCCTGGAGCAGGGGCTCATGGCCGATTCCGCCTCACGGACCTTCAACTCGCCGGAAGACGCCTACTGGGACGCCTCGGAGACCGTGCAGGTTGCGATCTCCCAGCCGTGACGAAAACTACACCTTCGGGGAGTACACTTCTCCACCTCATACCCCTATAGTGGTGGCAGGGAACAGAGGGAGGTGGAGCTACGTGTACCGGTGCGAGCTGTGCCGCGATCGCGGCCTCATAGGCGGGGACATCCCCTGCACGTGCGAGCAGGGCAGAAGATACCTCGGGAAAGGCGAGGATCAGCCATCGGCCACCGAGGATGACCCGCAGCCTATCAACCACATGGAAGACCCCAACACCCTACTGGGGAGGGTAGGGGGTTGGAGTAGCTAGGTCGATCTGGGAGGCGAACTTGTTGTCTATCGCCAGGCGTATCTGCCTGGGGGTCATCCCCTGATCAAGCATCTGCATCACGTCACGCGTGACCTCGAGGCACACCCCTCAGGTGGGAGCCATGCTGTCGAACACCACGGTGCCGTCGGGATTGACCGCCTGGATGTAGCAGTCGCGGTTGTTCCTGTGGCCATCCGACTGACCGCAGCCACAGAAGCAGGGCATGTAGCGCATGATCTCCCCGTGCTGTACCTGGAACTCGTACAGCTTGCGGACCTCGGGCCCCGCCGCGAGCACGAAGTCGGGCCACACCACCTTGGAGAGATCGCCGTTGGGCTCGTTCGCCGGCTGGTAGGCGGCAAAGCGGGAGGAGAAATCCTTCTGGCCTCCGCCCCCGCAGGCGGCAAGCCCAAGGCCGACCGCCCCCGCTAGCATCACCTTTATAGCTTGCCTTCTACTTATCCGACCCTCTATCTTCACCTTGCAGCATCACCATTAATTACTCCAGCATGTACCGATTAAGGCTACCAGCCCGGGACCGGATCCGCAAGCAATCCAGACACAGCCCTCAAATATAGTCCAGCCAGACTGTAAATGACCCAAATAGTCCACTCGGACTATAAATAGACTCCGAAGGATTGCATAAACAGTCTGATTGGACTATATTTGAGGCATGAGAGGCACGCGATCTGAGCAGACCCGCCACAGGATACTGGCAGCCGCCAGGGAGTTCGTGCTCCTGGAAGGTGCCCACAAGCTCACACTGGACGCCGTGGTCCAGCAGGCAGGGGTGAGCAAGGGCAGCTTGCTGTACCACTTCCCCACAAAAGAATCCCTGATACAAGCCATGCTGGAGGAGATGCTTGAGGAGCTGGATAGAGAGGTGACCTCCAGGGCGGGCCAGCAGCCTACACGCAGAGAGCTGCTGCTGGCTTACATGGACGCGCTGTTCGAGGCCTCTACCCCGCAGCGCCGGGAGCACACTACCCCGATGTTGGCCGCGGCGGCCAACGCCCCCCAGCTACTGGGGCTGGTGACCGAATGGCTACGACGATGGGAGGAGCGGTTGACGTCGGCGGGCGCGCTCCCGCCGGCAGCCAGGCTGGCCCTGCGAGCCGCCCACGGTTGCTGGCTGGCCGCGACCCTCGGCCTGCAGGATGCAGGGCGCGCAGAGGACCTGCCGGAGGTAGCCAGGGCCCTTCTGGCCCTAGCGATGGAGGGCTGAGTTTCACATGAAACCACACGACATAAAGGGCATCGCCCACCCGGTAATTATTAGTAATAACCTGTTGTCGGGGTTATATTGTGCATGTATCGGGGTTATGACGTGCACAAGTCGAGGTGATCGGGTGTGTAACTGTGGGCAGGGCGACTTTCGTCCAGATGCCGTCAGGGCTTGCGAGGCAGGTGGTGCTCAGCGCACCCTAACTATTAATAAGTTAACCCCGCACCAGCAGCCCGGGCAGGCAGGCGCCCGATGGTAACATCTAAGTTGAAGTAGAGTAAGCTGCAGGAGCGCACGAAGGGGGTCCAATGCCAAAAAGACAAGACAACAACGGCCTGCCCGAGATAGATTGGTCCAGGTTCGAGGGGATAACCGCGCCCACCTATACCCAGACGCCCGACGCGGTGTTCGATTGGATCATGCCCTACCTGACGGGGGCGGAGCTCAAGGTGTTGCTGTACATAATCAGGCGCACCTTCGGCTTCAAGAAGGAGGCCGATGCCATCAGCATCGAGCAGCTCTGCAACGGCATAGTCACGCGCGACGGCAGGCGGCTGGACCTGGGCACAGGGCTCAAGAGGGCCACCGTGCTGGAGGCATTGCGCTCCCTGCGAGAGAAGAACCTGATAATAGCCCAGCAGCAGCGCGACCCCCTCACAGGCTCCAAGCCCACCGTGTACAGCCTGAACCTGCGGCAGGACTACTCCCACTCCGGGGTGTACTCCAGCATACCCCGGAGTATGGAAGAACATACTCCCCAGGATGCTCCACCGTACCCCGGAGTTCAAAAGGGTGCACCCCAGGGTCTGCCAGAGCAGGATAGGGGAGTATGCCAGGAGGAGCCAAACGGGTATGCTCAGGCATACCCACAACAAACAGCACAAGAAACAGTTAAACAAAAGACAGCAGAGGAATTAAAGCTCATATCCGAGCTCATTAAATACGGGGTGTCCCCGTCCACCGCTCAGGAGCTCGTGGAGGAGTTCGATGCCGAGCACATCTCCCAACAGATAGAGATGCTGCCCCACAGGCGCCCCAAGGATCCCGCGGCCGTGCTGGTGAAGGCCATCAGACAGTCTTGGGGCCCGCCCTCCGGCTACCGGCGATCTGCCCCCGCGGACGCCTCCAGTGGGGAGGCGGGCATCACGGGAGAGGCTCCTGCCGGCGAAGCTGACCAGTACGCGGCCCTCTGGGCCAGGGTGACGGACCTGCTGGCGCAGCACCTCGGCAGGCCTACCTGCAACATGCTGTTCTCGAGGGCACGGATCCTCTCGGCGGAGGGGGATAGGATCTGCGTCCTGTTGGCCGAGCCGTGGCACCGAACGCAGATCAAGCCCGAGCATGTGATGGCCGTGGAGACGGTGCTCGCGATGCTGCTGGGCAGGAGGGTGAAGGTGGAGTTCACGGCCTAGGCTCCCATGTGGGCGGCGCTTCCCAGCCAACGCGCGGGCGCTCGGCCGTGAGTTGCTATATTGCTAGCTTGCAAGCTAGCGCATCCAGGTGCAAGACACGCCGACAGGGAGGCTTTGGGGTGTGCCTCCCTGTCGTGCTCGTGGTGCTCTCTGCTGGTTGGTCTGCCCTAGTCGCCCACCGCCCAGACGCCGTTCTGCAGCGTGTGGTCCCTGTCCTGCACCTTCTCGCGGTACATGTGCAGGTCGGCCCTGCGGACGAGCTCCTCTGCTGACACCTCCGCGGGCGAGCCCAGCGCGTAGCCTATGCTTGCGCTGAGCGCTACGTCCCGGTCGTGCAGCCTGATGGGAGCGCTGAGCCTGCGCACCAGCCTCTGGGCGATCTCCGCCAGCTGCTCCTCGCTCGTGATGTCGCTGAGCAGGATGGCGAACTCATCGCCACCGTACCTGGAGACCATGTCCTCCGGGCGCACCGACAGCCTCAGCCTCTCCGCGGCCACCCTCAGTACCTGGTCGCCGGTCTCGTGCCCGTACATGTCGTTGACCTGCTTGAAGCCGTTGAGGTCCAGGAAGAGGATACCGACCGGGTGGCCGTGCCTGCGCCCGTGGGAGAGCGCCCTGTTGAGGCTGTCCATGAACATGGCCCTGTTGGGCAGGTCCGTCAGGGGATCGTGCAGCGCCTGGTGCTCCAGGATGTGCTCCGACTCCCTGAGGGCCTGCACTTCCCGCCGGAGCTTGAGGTTATCCCTCCACATGAAAGCGCATCCCGCAAGCGACAGCGCCGCCATGAGCGTGCGGGCGTTCTCCGAGGGCGTCTTGCCCAGAACCAGCTCTCTGAGATGTCTCAATTCCTTGCTCATTTCCATAGCCTAAATGATACTCCTTGCGATCCTGTTTTGTAAGAGTTGACCATTCGTGGATCTCCTATAGGCTTTCTCAACCTTCCACACACATCATAAACACTGCCCGTTGCGAGAATGTTATCAGCAAATTGTTGGAGGATAGAGCTTTGCGCGTGCTCGTTACAGGTTGTGCCGGTTTCGTGGGTTCCCACCTCGCCCGCAGGCTGCTCGCCGAGGGACACCACGTGGTGGGGGTGGACAACTTCACCAACTACTACCCTCGCCATATCAAGGCATCCAACATAGCTGATATGTTGGCCGATCCCCGATTCGAGTTCCACGAGCTCGACCTGGTCACAGCGAACCTCCTGCCTCTGCTTGCAGATGTTGAGATAGTCTACCATCAGGCGGCCCAGGCCGGGGTGCGCGCCAGCTGGGGCGCGCAGTTTGAATCTTACCTCAGGAACAACGTGTTGGCTACCCAGCGGCTGCTGGAGCTGCTGAAGGCTCTGCCCATCAGGAAGTTCGTCTACGCCTCATCGTCGTCCGTGTACGGCGACGCCGAGTCCTACCCCACGCACGAGGATATGGTCCCCAGGCCGGTGTCTCCCTACGGAGTCACGAAGCTCGCGGCGGAACAGCTGACCTACCTCTATTGGAAGAACTACGGCGTGCCCACCATAGCCCTGAGGTACTTCACCGTCTATGGCCCTGGCCAGCGCCCCGACATGGCCTTCCATAAATTCATCGCCTCGGCGCTGCACGGCAGGCCAATCCAGGTGTACGGCGACGGCCACCAGACGAGGGATTTCACCTTCATCTCCGACGTGGTCGAGGCCAACATCGCCGCTGGCCTGTGCGAGGCTGCGGGGATAGCGGTCAACGTCGGTGGCGGCAGCAGGGTGACCGTCAGGCAGGTGCTGGCGATCCTGCAGGAGATCCTCGGCAGGGAGCTGCTGGTCGAGTACACAGCTCCCCAACACGGTGATGTGCGCCACACCGCCGCGGACATCGCCCTGGCCAACAGGGTGCTGGGCTACGAGCCCAGGGTGTCCCTGAGGGAGGGCCTCGAGGCGGAGGTCCGCTGGCTGGAGGCGCAGCTAGCCCTGGTGAGGGTGGCCTAGCATGAAGCCAGACGTAGAGCACATGAGCGATGGCAGGCCTGCCTATGAGCTGCCCAAGCCCAGTTGGATCAAGGCCAGGATACCCAGTGGCCCCAACTACCAGGAGCTCAAGGGGTTGATGAGGGGTTTGGGGCTGCACACGGTGTGCGAGGAGGCGCACTGTCCCAACATAGGGGACTGCTGGGAGAGGCGCACAGCCACCTTCATGATCCTGGGCAGGGTGTGCACACGCTCCTGTGGGTTCTGTGCGGTGGAGACTGGCAGGCCTCCAGAGTACGACCTGCTGGAGCCTGGCAGGGTGGCGATGGCCGTCTCCAGATTGGGGCTCAGGCATGTGGTGGTGACCTCCGTGGCCAGGGATGAGCTACCTGATGGGGGAGCTGAGATCTTTGCTCGCACCATCAGGGCCATCCACAGGAGGGTACCTGGTTGCTCGGTGGAGGTGCTGATCCCGGACTTTCGGGGGCAGGAGGATGCGATCAGGAAGGTGGTGGAGGCAGGGCCAGAGATCATCAACCACAACGTGGAGACTGTGCCGAGGTTGCACAGGCGTGTGAGGCCACAGGCCAAGTACGAGCGGAGTCTGAGGGTGTTGGAGCTGGCAGGGGAGCTTGGGGGAGAGGTGTTGACCAAGAGTGGGTTGATGGTGGGTTTGGGGGAGAGCAGGCAGGAGCTGAGGGATGTGATGAGGGATCTCAGGAGTGTGGGAGTGGAGATATTGACGGTGGGGCAGTATCTGAGACCTTCCAGGGAGCATCTGCCTGTGGAGAAGTACTACACTCCCCAGGAGTTTGAGGAGCTCAAGCAGGAGGCTTTGGAGCTGGGGTTCAAGCATGTGGAGTCAGGTCCCCTGGTGCGCTCCTCCTACCACGCCGATCAGCAGGTATCCTCCCTCCTGCAAAAAGCCGTCTGATCTTCACAATGGGCCAGCGGGTGTGCGAGCGGTAGGCCGCGGGGCGGCACGGCGCCGAGCCACCTTTCTCAACACCAACTCAACGCGAGCGCAATCTTTCCCGAATTGGTGGAGATTACCTTCTAAGCATGGAATCATCCCAGAACATCCCAAGAACGAGGTGCACGAGGTGAAGATAAGTGATGCGGTGGTGTCAGCCCACATAGATGATGAGGTGGTGTTGCTGCACCTGCAGACCGGCACGTACTTTGGCCTGGACGCTGTGGGCAGCAGGATATGGTCCCTCCTGGAGGAGGGTAAGCGCCCCGAGGAGATCGTGGACGCTATCTGCGCCGAGTACTCGGTGGACCGCCCCACAGTGGAGAGAGACCTGCGGGACTTCCTGCGCGCGCTGGCCAACAAGGAGCTGCTGGAGGGCTACGCTGATGAAGCTTAGGCTTGCAGACCTGCAGCTGATAGCCAAAGCTTGGAGCGACCTGATCCTCATCGACCGGCGGCTCAGCCACGAAGGGCTGGACCCTATACTGATCAAGATCGAGAGCGAGGCTGCTCCTCCTCAAGACGTGTCACGGGAGCACCTGCGGCTGGCTCGCAGGTACGCTAGAAGGATCGCCCTCGCCGCTCACATCTGCCCGGTGGGCGCAAGGTGCCTGCACCGGTCGCTGGTGCTGCATATGTGGCTGCGGAGGCAGGGCCTGCCCAGCCGCCTGCGCTTTGGGGTGTGGAAGGCGGAGGAAGATCTCCGCGCCCATGCGTGGGTGGAGCTGGCGGGCGTGCCCGTCAACGACGACAGGAGGTCCTTGCAGGGCATAAGCCCGATGACGAGCCCCAGGCGGGTCGACCGGGAGGCGGCGTATGATCTCTGATACCGGCGTCGTCACCCTGTATCGCCCGTACGTGGTGCACGGCCTGCGGGTGCGCAGCCAGCTGGAGCTGCCCATTCCCGAGGCGGTGGGCGGCCTCGAGGAGCCCGATCTCACCGTGCGCCTGCAGCCCGCGCCCGCGCCGGAGCACGGTGAGCGCATGGTAGCCTGGGCCCCCTGCGAGATCCACGGCGTAGACACTACCGTGCACAGGGGCGACTCGGGCACCTGGATCTGGCAGCGCTCGGTGGCCACCTGCCACGTGCACCCCGACCTGCGGGTGGTCGACATCTACCCCGAGGAGGGAGCGGATCTCGAGGCCATGGCCCTGCTGGCTATGGGCCCTGTGTGCACATACATCCTGCTGCGCATGGGCGTCCCAGTGCTGCACGCCACGGCCGTAGTGATCGGGGGGCGCGCCCTGGCCTTCGCAGGCTCCCAGGGGCAGGGGAAGTCCACTATGGCCTCCTTCCTGCTTGCGAGGGGCGCTCAGCTCCTTACCGACGACAGTCTGCCGCTGCGGCAGGTGGATGGGCGGGTGTTGGGGGAGCCCAGCATGCCCTTGATGAAGCTCTGGCCGGAGACCGCCCGCTATGCCCTGGGACTCTTCGCGGAGCTTCCCCACCTGCTGTGTGGCTACGAGAAGCGGAGGCTGCTGCTGACTGATCGCTGGGAGTTGGTGGATCGCGCCGTGCCGATCGACGTCGTCTACCTGCTGCGCAGGTGCGACGTGAGCACTTGTCATAATGTGCAGATATCCGTCCTGCCACCTCAAGAGGCCTTCACGGAGATCCTGAGGCACGTAGCCAACAGGGCTTACCTGCTGCCGGCGGAGGAGGCCAGGCTGGTGCCCACCCTGGCGGCCCTGAGCTCCCACGGGCGGGTGAGGTGGCTGACCTACCCCAGCGGCTTCGAGCATGCCGACCTGGTCTACCGTTCGATAGTGAACGATGCGGAGGTGGAGGGGTGAGCGGCATCGCCGTGGCATTAGATCTTCGTGGCGGACTCAGGGCATCGGCTGCGGTGGGCGTGATGCTGGGCGCTATGCGCTACCGGGCGCTGGACGGCGTAGCCTCGGCCTCCCGCGGGGAAGTGGCGATGGGCATAGCCAGGCTGATAGTCACCCCCCAGGAAGCGGTGGAGTCTCAGCCGCTTGCCAGCCCCCGCACAGGCTGCATGCTGGTCGCGGACGCCAGGCTGGACGCCCGGCGCGAGCTGATGGCCCTGTTGGGCGTGCCGCCCTCGCAGGACCCGTCCGACGCCGAGCTGGTACTGCTGGCCTACGAGGAGTGGGGGTTGGAGGCCTTCCCCAAGCTGCTGGGGGACTTCGCGGTGGTCATCTGGGACCCGCGCGAGCGCAGGCTGCTGTGCGCCCGCGACACCAGCGGGCAGAGGCAGCTGTTCTACGCCCTGCACGACGGCGTGTTCTACGCCGCCTCCGAGATCCACCCCATCATCCGGGCCTCCGATATACCCGTGGAGCCCAACGAGGACCGCATCAGGAACTTCCTCTCCCCCATGGAGATGTTCACCAACGAGAAGCAGTACGCCGACACCTTCTATAAGGGCGTTCACTCGGTGGAGGCTGGGGGCGTGGTGGTGGTGATGTCCTCGGGGGTGCGCGGGGAGCGCTACTGGGAGCTTGGGGGTGTGAGGGAGATCCGGTACAGGCGGGAGGAGGAGTATGCGGAGCACTTGTGGGAGGTGTTCTCGCGGTGTGTGGGGGACAGGCTGAGGTGCGTAGGGCCCGTGGGGGTGCTGCTCAGCGGTGGCCTGGACTCCTCCTCCATCGCCTGCACCGCGCAGGCCCTCGCCACGAGGGGCGAGCTCCCCGCGTTCCCCGGCATCCGGGGCTTCACTTCCCTCTTTGAGGGCATGTCCTGCGACGAGAGGGAGTTCGTCGAGGTGATCAGGGATACTTGTGGCGTGCCCGTGGATTTCGTGCGCAGCGACAGCTACGCCGGCAGGCTGGATCTGGCCCCCACAGGCTTCAGGGAGTCACCCAACATGAGCATATCCGAGCCGAGGAACCAGCTGTTCGGGCGGATCACCCGTGCGGGGGTGCGCCTGCTGCTCAGTGGGCAGGTGGGAGATAGCATAGTGTACGGGAGCCATCTGGTGTTCGACTCGCTGCTGCGCAAGGGGCAGTGGCGTGAGATGCTCTTCCGGATGCGGACCTACCGTCGCCTCTCGCAGGATTCCTGGCGGAACATCCTGGTGCTGCACACGCTCCTGCCGCTCCTGCCGCTGAGGCTGCACAGGAGGTTGCTGGCCGTGCACGTGCGTCGGCAGTACCTCCGCAGGTGGGACAGGTTCCTGCCGACATGGATCCACCCCGTGATCAGGGATGACCTGGTGTCGAGGTCACTCGACAGGTCCCTGCAGCTGACGGCGACCCGCCTCTTCTCCTCCCCCGCGCGGGAAGAGGAGCGGCGGCTGCTGTACCCACCGGAGGTGCTGCGCTTCCCGTCGCCCTGGCCGGTGGAGCAGTCCCTGCCCTACGCGGACAGGCGGCTGCACGAGTACCTGCTGGGGGTGCCCCCGGAGGTGAAGTACCGACCGCATCCCGAGACGGACGAGTTCTACGCGGGCTCCAAGCGGCTGCTGCGGCAGGCGATGCGGGGCATCCTGCCGGAGCCCATCCGCACCCGCACCTCCAAGACGGTGTTTGCCGACGTGCTGCCGGCGGAGCTCGCCTCGAGCTGGCGCTCGTACGAGGCCGCGTTCGGTCCCGGCGGCACCCCCAGGATCGCCGAGCGCGGGTACGTGGATCCACGGCTCTTCTGGGAGAGGCTCGTGGCGCTGCGGGACGGCCGCAGTGGAACCGATGCGGTCTACCTCATGCAGCTCGTGGGGCTAGAGACGTGGCTGCGATCGCTGGAGCAGCCACGAGAGAGGCTTACCGTCGTGCAGGAGGTGGCGGTCACATGAACCTCACGCCGATCTTTGGCCCAGCTATCCGCACCGGACAGGGGCAAGGATCGTTTCTTCCCTGGTGTCGAGCGTGCCGCGGCACCGGACCAAGCATATCTGGCACGGAAGGGAGGTGAGCAGGATGAAGGAGTACAGGAGCCCCGAGCTCAAGGAGTACGGCAGGGTAGAAGATAGAACCGCTGGCGCAACCGGCAACAAGCCCGATTACGTCGTCTCCAACAATCAGTTGGTCATAGACAACAACAACCCTACGTGCACCAACAACGTGCCGTACGGCGCGTGCGTGCGCTTCTAAGCGTAACTACTGGCGTCCGGTGCGGGTGACTCGGCAAGGTCAACCGGCCTTGCCGAGGTCTCATCTTTGGGTGCTGGCATCGCCGGGGGGAGGCTGAGCACTGGGGCGGGTGCTCGCGCGCATGGCCTGGCACCTCTACGGCATCCAAAGGAGCTCTGTCCATCCCTGCCGTCCGACACCTTACCTCAACTGCTGCTCCACCTATCCTGCAGGTACGCCCACTATGCTTGCTCTCAAGAGCCTATAGCAGGAGAATTCTTATTGATTAGATACCACGCCCGTGATGACCAACCCGGAAGCTTCCCCCAGGGGTCGGACCTGTACGCCATGTACGGTCTCCTGGTACGCAGCGACGTGCCCTTGCCCATAGCTCCCGTTCGAGGGGAGCCCCGACCGGAGCCGGAGCTGGAGATGGTCCTTGCGAGCGACGGCGGAGGGCTAGCTCCCCTCGAGGGCCCAGTGCTCGCCGAGATGCGCTGCTATGGCCGTTGTCACGAGGGCCGCGTGGCCACGCGCCTGCACCAGGGCGAGGATGGCCTCTGGCTCTGGCATGACACGGTCGGGACGTTCCACCTGCTCCCCGAGCGGAGACGAGTAGAGGTCTACCCCGAGAGGGATGTCCCCGCCGATATCCTGGGGCACGTCCTGCTTGGCCAGGTCGGGGTGTTCGCCGTCCAGAGGCTGGGGCGTCCGGTGCTCCACGCGGGCGCGGTCATCACCGATCGGGGCGCGGCGGTGTTCCTGGGGGACAAGGGGCAGGGGAAGACGACCATGCTCAGCGCCTTCATGGTCAGGGGGCACGCTGTGCTCACCGACGACGCCCTGCCCTTGGGGGTCTCGTCCTCCGGGGTCCTGGGTTTCCCGGGCGTACCGGTAGTCAGGCTCTGGCGGCACACTGCCGTCAGGGTGCTCGGCGGGGAGGAGGGCCTGCACGCGCTGATACCTGGCTACGATAAGCACCTGCTCAGCCTGGAAGGTACAGGAGCATTCAGCGAGCTCCCCACGAGCGTAAGGGCCATCTATCTGCTCGACAGGTACGATCCAGGGCGATGGCGCAGCGACGATGTGGTGATCACGCCCCTGCAGGGCAGGGCGGCTCTGGTTGCACTCACCCAGCACACGGCGCTGCGAGCGCTCCTGCAGCCCGAGGATGCGGCCCAGTTGTTGCCTGTCTACAGCGAGGTCGTCCGCCGGGTGCCAGTGAGGCTGCTCAGCTATCCCAGCGGGTTCGAGCATCAGGACAAAGTGTACGCAGCGCTCCTACGGGATCTGGAGGGTGAGGCATGAGCGGCGTGGTAGCGATCTTCCGACGCGATGGTGGGGCTCCAGACCATTTGGAGGCGTGCGCGATGCTTGCCGCTGCGCCCTATAGAGGACCAGATGGCGTGCAGATCAGGTTCCTTGGAGAGGTAGTGCTGGGACACGCGAGAATGGTAGTGACTCCCGAAGATCAGCTGGATCTGCAGCCCCTGGTGAGTCCTCGCACTGGGTGTGCGATCTCGGCCGACCTGCGGTTGGATAACAGGCGGGAGCTGCTTGACATGCTATCCGTGCTCACGCCGACCGCGATCAGCGATGCCGAGCTGGTCCTGCTAGCCTATGAGGAGTGGGGGTTGGAGGCCTTCCCCAGGCTGCTGGGCGACTTCGCGGTAGTCATCTGGGACCCGCGCGAGCGCAGGCTGCTGTGCGCCCGCGACACCAGTGGGCGCAGGGAACTGTACTACAGGGTGGATGGCAGCGTATTCTATGCCGCCTCTGAGATCCAGCAGCTGCTGCAGGCCCCGCGAGTGCCCGTGCTGCCCAACGAGGAGAAGATCCGCACCTTCCTGTTGCCATCCAGCGTGCTCTCCAGCGAGAAGCAGGAGGCTGCAACTTATTATCAGGATGTGTGGTCCGTAGAGGCGGGATGTGTGTTAGTGGTGACGCCCTCCGAGGTACGCAGGGAGCGCTACTGGGAGCTTGGGGGTGTGAGGGAGATCCGGTACAGGCGGGAGGAGGAGTATGCGGAGCACTTGTGGGAGGTGTTCTCGCGGTGTGTGGGGGACAGGTTGAGGTCTGTGGGGCCTGTGGGGGTGCTGCTCAGTGGTGGCCTGGACTCCTCCTCCATCGCCTGCACCGCACAGACGCTGTACACGGCGGGCAGAGTGCAGGGCGGGGGTATAGCGACCTTCAGCACGGTCTATGACGATCTGGAGTGCGACGAGAGGCCTCTTATCGAGGCTATACAGAAGATGTATGGCATAGATGCCCACTATGTCCCGCCCGGTGGTTATGCCGGCAGGCTGCAGCCCCAGCCGATGGGCTTTCAGGTGGCGCCGAACATGGGCATGAGCGAGGGTTGGGACCTTATCATGGGGACCGTCACCTCGGCAGGGGTGCGGCTGCTCCTGACCGGAGATATAGCCGATGCTTGCATTGCGGGCTCTCCTTTGGTGTTCGACTCCCTCATCCGCCATGGGAAGGTAGGAGACCTGCTGCTGTACCTGCGGACCTATAGAAGGACACATAGTGATCCTTGGCGCCGTATCCTGCTACTATACTGCCTGGCGCCTCTGCTCCCGATGTCCCTCCAGCGACGGATCATATTGGGGCACCTGCGTCGCTCCGCTCCCAAGTCGCCGGAGAGGCTGCTGCCTGACTGGATGCCGCAGGCGCTAAGGGTTGAGCTAGGTACCAGGCAGATCGAGGCAATGTTCGAATCTGAACGCCGCAGGCATTTCTCCTCGCCCGCTAGGCAGGAGGAATATGACCTGCTGTACCCGCCACCGCTAGAGGTACATCCTGTACCTTGGAGCGTGCAGGTAGCACAGCCCTATGCGGACAGGCGGCTGCACGAGTATCTGTTGAGGGTGCCGCCGGAGGTGAAGTATCGGCCGCATCCCGAGACGGACGAGTTCTACGCGGGCTCCAAGCGGCTGCTGCGGGGGGCGATGCGGGGCATCCTGCCGGAGACCATCCGCACCCGCACCTCCAAGACTCACTTTGCCTCAGCCTTTGAGCGAGAGCTGGAGCTCAACTGGCATCACTACAAGGCAGTGTTCGGTCCCGGTGGCACCCCCAGGATCGCCGAGCGCGGGTACGTGGTACAGGAGAGGTTCTGGCAGAGGCTCCAAGCGATGAGGGCGGGCGAGCGAGGCCCCGACTTCCTCTACGTGATGTACATCATAGGGCTGGAAACATGGCTGCGAGCCCTTGAGCTCCCAAGACCGCAGTTGGTGACGGTCCCTCCACCTTGGCAGGACCGAGCCATGCTGGGGGCTGGGCCGAGGTGAGCCTGTGGAGGACGGTGTGATGTGTACGAGGCCAGAGTTAGACGAGCTCGATGAGGCCCGCAGGCTGTACGGGGAGCACAGGTACGTCGAAGCTGAGGAAGCCTGTCGCCGCGCCCTGCTGCACCGAGGTTCCAGGCCGCAGGCACTGCACCTGCTGGGGCGCATCATGCACAGGACGGGTAAACTGGAGCTTGCGGAGGGCTTCCTCCGAGAGGCGTTGAGCTGCGATCCGGGTAGCCCTTCCATACACTGCAGCCTGGGGAAGGTGCTGTACGACTTGGGTAGGCTCCCAGATTCCCTGGCATCGTTTGAGCAGGCGATAGCGCTAGACCCAGAGTGTGGCGAGGCCCACTGCGCACTGGGAGGCGCCTTGCAGGAGGTGGGAAGATTCGCTGAGGCCGAGCAACACTGTCGCAGATCCTTGGCGCTCGAATTCGAACGCCCCAGGTCGTACTTCTTCCTGGCGAACGCCCTATGCTCACTGGGCAGGCTACTGGAGGCCAGAGAGTGTTTCCGAGCCGCCCTGGCGCTCGATCCGAGCTACTCCGACGCTCACTGGACGCTGGCGACCGTGTACCGTGTCAAGGGCAGAACCGCGGAGGCGCTGAGAGTGCTGGAGTGCGGCAGCGCCCTCGCCCCCGACAACCCCGAGATCCCCTTTATCCTCGAGGCACTAAAGGGGAGCTACGCCCCGTCGCGGGCGCCGGACGGCTTCATCGTCCATCACTTCGACAGGTTCGCCTCCAGCTTTGATGCCCAGCTGCGCGAGGTGCTGAGGTACCGCGCGCCCGAGCTGGTGGTCGGTGTGGCGACGCGCTGGCTCGGCGCGAGGGCATGGCAGCTGGATGTGCTGGATGCTGGCTGTGGCACGGGGCTCTGTGGACCTCTACTGCGCCCTGTTGCCCGCAGGCTGGTGGGAGTTGATCTGTCCAGGGGTATGCTGGAGAGGGCCAGGGAGCGTGGGGTCTACGACGAGCTGATATGCGCCGAGCTCACGCAGTGCCTCGCCGGCACGTACGAGCTCTACGACCTGATAGTAATGGCAGACGTGCTGGTCTACTTCGGTGATCTCCTGCCCGTACTCAGCAGCGCATCCAGGGCTATCAGGGCTGGAGGTGTGGTGGCTGCGTCCTTCGAGCGCGCCGACTCCGGCAACTACGTCCTCCACGCGGCAGGCAGGTATGCGCACAGCGAGGGCTACCTGCGGGAGGCCTCCACCCGGGCTGGATTGGTGCTGCTCGAGCTGGAGGCGTGCACGCTTCGGCTGGAGAGGGGCGAGCCCGTACGAGGGTACATCGCTGTCCTGCGAAAGCCCTCTTTGGAGGCTTGAGGCAGGAGTTCTCAGATCGCATGCGGCTGCTATCAACTCTCAACTTAACCTCAATATTAAGGATACGCCACGGGCATATCCTGCTGATAACCTGTATCAGGTACATCCTCACAATGTCTTGCGCCAGTTGATGCACGATATTGGGGGTGAATGTGGATCTGGGCGGGCGAGGCTCCGCTGCTGCGCACCCGGCAGGCAGCTCGCCCTTCTGACTGGCATCCTTCCTTGAGCGGGAGGGATGCCATAGAAACGTCGCTCAAAAGGAGACAAAGTAGATGACCAAGACGTATACAGCACCCACACTAGTGGAGTACGGCGGCCTAACGAGGTTGACGCTGGGCCAGCACGGTAACCTTCCTGACTACAACGTCAAAGGACAGGTTGTTGCCAACAATAACTGCTCCCTGCCAGAGGAAGGCCCAGGGAGCAGCGGCAACTCTAATCCTTTCGTCTGCCTGACCGGCTCGGTGTAAGTTGGTCCCGGGGATCTGGTGCGCGTTGGCGGGGATATGACTCCCCGTCAATGATCCCTTAACTGGACAGTAAGCATGGGAGTTTGAGTCTGGATGAGATACCTGCTTCGATATCTGTCGGAGAACCGCAAACTGTGGAGGGTGTGGCTGCCACTACTCGTGCTCTCGGCGTGCACACCGCTGCTTGCCATCTCCATCCCAGTCGTGGAGAAGCGGCTGATCGACGGCGTGCTCCTGGCGCGCAGGATGGATCTCCTGCCGGGCACGCTGGCCCTCTACGGTCTGCTGTGGCTGCTCACATCGGTCATCGGGCTGATCGCCGGCCCCATGCAGGTGTACCTGAACGAGCGCCTGAGCATGGATCTGCGCCAGAGGCTGTTCGCGCAGTGCGAGAGGCTCTCCCTGGCGTTCGCCCGGAGGGAGCACACCGGTCGCACGCTGGCGCTCTTCGTCAACGATGCCCCCAGTCTCGCCTCCCTGTTCAGCAGCACCCTGCTGGGTGGGGTCTCCAGCCTGATAGCGATAGTCGTGGGCATATTTGTGATGTTCCGCCTGAACTGGCAGCTCTCTTTGGCAGCCGGGATCATCCCGCCGATAGTGGCGATCCTGGCCGCGATCGTTACCCGCCCGCTGCGGCCCGCGGCCAGGCGGGCGCAGGAGAAGGCTGCGGAGCTCACCGAACGGCTGCAGGAGAACCTAGCGGGGCTGCGCGAGGTGGTGGCGTTCGGGCGCGGGAGGCTGCAACATACGCTGTTGAGCACCACCCTCATGGAGCTGCTGCGGCTGCGCATGCGCGTGGCCTATATAGACACGGCCATAGGGGCTGGGCAGAGCGTCTTCTCCCTCACGGTGTCGCTCGTCATCGTGGGCTACGGCGGCTACCTGGTGCTGCGTGGCGAGACGACCATCGGCACGCTCGTGGCGATCCGCACGCTCTTCACCTACGTCTTCCAGCCAGCGGGACAGCTCGTGGGCCTCGCGAGCAGCATCCAGAAGGGGTTGGGGTCGGCTGACCGCATCTATGCCTTCCTGGACCGCGAGCCACAGGTGAAGGATCTGGCGGGCAGCCGGGCGAGCTGTGAGATGGTGGGCGAGGTGGCCTTCGAAGGCGTGAGCTTCGGGTACAGCTCCGACAGTCGAGTCCTGCACGACGTGTCGTTCGTGGCTCGGGCCGGGGAGACCGTCGCCCTGGTCGGGCCCAGCGGGGCCGGCAAGAGCACGCTGGTGAGCCTCATCGCGCGCTTCTACGACCCTCAGGAGGGGCGCGTGCTGATCGACGGTCGAGACATCCGAGAACTCCCGCTGGACGAGCTGCGCTCCAGGATAGCTATAGTCTTCCAGGATACGTTCCTGTTCGCCACCACGGTGCGCGAGAACATAGCCTTCGGGAGGGAGGGAGCTACGGAGGAGGAGATCATCGCCGCGGCGAAGGCCGCCAATGCCTGGGAGTTCATCCAGCAGCTACCTGACGGGCTGGATACCCTCGTGGGGGAGCGCGGCGTGCGATTCTCGGAGGGCCAGAAGCAGCGGCTGGCGATCGCCCGCGCCCTGCTGCGCAAGCCGCTCATCCTGATCCTCGACGAGCCCACCTCGGCGCTGGATGCCCGCTCGGAGCATCTGCTGCAGGAGGCTCTGGAGAACCTGATGCGCGGGTGCACCGCGTTCGTGATAGCTCACCGCCTGGCGACCGTCCAGCGGGCGGACAGGATCCTCGTGATGGAGGGAGGGCGCATCGTCGAGCAAGGCACCCATCACGAGCTGCTCGAGCAGGGAGGCCTCTACCAAGAGCTGTTCGACCTGCAGTTCGCCCCGCGAGTGGACGGGCAACGTCTGCCCGCCGCGCTAACTTGAGCCGGGGCCACGGATGACGACCCGGGACGCAGCCACGATCAAGGCACTGCTCTCGCATGCCCACGAAGCGCAGCGGTCGGGGGATGTCCTGGCATCCGAGCGGGCCTGCTGGCGCGTGCTGCAGATCGCCCCGGACAACTCCGAGGCCCTGCACCTGCTTGGGCTGTTGCACGGCGAGTGCGGCAATTACGGGCTGGCCGCTACCCTCCTGAGGAGGGCCGTCGCCCTGGACCCGGGCGAGGCCAGCTATCATTACAACCTGGGCAACGTGCTCGTCGCCTCGGGACAGGTAGAGCGGGGGATAACCAGCTTACACCACGCGCTCGAGCTGCGTCCCGACTACCACAGGGCACACAGTGGGCTGTACGTAGCCCTCCATTACAGCGCGCTCTATGATCCTCGGGCCCGCCACATCCTGGCTCTCGACTGGGCCCGCAGGTACGCCGATCCCCTTACTCCCGTCCCTGCCACGCCTGTCGACCCTGACCCCCACAGAAGGCTGCGCATAGGGTACGTGTCGGGTGAGCTGCGCTGCCATCCGGTTGGCTACTTCCTCGAGCCGGTGATCGAGGCGCACGATCGTACGGCTTACGAGGTGTATTGCTACAGCAACGATCCCCGGTCGGATGCTCTCACGGACAGGCTGCGCGCGTTGTCGGATAGGTGGCGAGACGTGTGGCCCCTGACGGACGCAGAGCTCTGCGAGCTGGTTCGGCGTGATGGCATCGACATCCTGGTCGACCTCAGCTGGCACCTGGGGATGCATCGCCTGTTCGCCTTCGCGCGGCGGCCTGCGCCGGTACAGGTGACCTGGCTGGCGGCCATCAACACGACGGGGATGAGGGCCATGGACTACCTAGTAGGCGATCAGCACCTGTGCCCTCCAGGTAGCGACGAGCTCTACACGGAAAGGTTAGTCAGGCTCTCGCGCTTCTACCTGCCCTGCAACCCACCGCCCGATCTCCCGGGATGGGCACCCGCCGATCCGTTGGGGAGGGGATTCCCCGTATTTGGCTGCTTCAACAGGCTGTCCAAGATCGGCCCGGAGGTGCTTGACCTCTGGGCGAAGATCTTGCTCGCTCTGCCCCGCGCTCGCCTGCGCCTGATAGCCACAGGCTTACAAGATCCCGTGACCAGCTCGCGCCTCATGAGGGCTCTGGAAGGTCGTGGTGTGGCTGGCGAGCGCCTGGAGCTGCTTAGTCCGATGCCAAGGACCGACCTACTGGCTACCTACAACGACATAGACGTTGCCCTGGACACCCTGCCGTACAGCGGCTGCACGACGAGCCTCGAGGCTCTCTGGATGGGGGTACCGGTCGTCACCCTGGAGGGAGCGGACATGGCGGGCCGCGCCACCTCCTCCCTGCTGAGGTGGGCTGGGCTGCAAGAGCTTGTGTCCAGGACTCAGGAGGAGTATATAGATATAGCGCTGGGGCTCGGGAGGGACCTGGGCACCCTGGCGCGCCTGAGGGAGCATCTACGAAGGTGGCTGAGGTCTGTGAGCATGAGCGACCAGGGGTCGTTCACTGCGGAGCTGGAGGATGCGTACCGGCGCATGTGGCGAGACGCATGCCAGACCGCGGCTGGGAGGCAAGGAGCCTGATGAGCTGGTGGCCGCGGGCTGCAAAGGTCGCGCTCGCCTGCGTGCTGCTGCTCCTGACTGTCGTGGGCATCACCGGCCCGGGCAAATTCCTCCCCCAGTACGCGGAGGGGAGGCTCCTGCTCTCGCTCTCCCCCACGCACGGCCTGACCGAGCTGGACGTCCTGGCGTTCGAGCTAGCGATGGGGGCGACTTACCTACTCTATAGCGCTCTCTTTCCCCTTAGGTTGAAGGATACCTCCCAGGCAGATCGCCAGCCCCACCACCGCTACCCACCCAAGGTAGAGGTCGAAGGCGATCACGCCCGCCTTGGAGGGGAACGTCAGCCTCGAGGCGATCAGGAGGAGCGCTACCAGCGCCCCCACAGCCCCCAGTAGGCGGGATGCTCCCCGCTCGCCCAGCATCAGGAGGGCCAGCGCGCCCGTGAACAGGCCGTACAGCGGCCAGCTGGTGGCCCACAGCAGGTAGGCCTCCCACAGGAGCGTGCGGGCGACCTCCACCTGTATGCCCCGCTCGGAGCGGGCCACGACGGCCGCCGTTACCCAGGCAGCTTCGCCCACCAGATGGATGCAGGTCGCTACCAGCGCGCTCGCCATGCCCACCCACAGGAGGGCCGTCCTCGGAGGGGGCTCCTGCCTGTACGCGTGCCAGAGCCCGGCAAGGAAAGGTGGGAAGAGCAGGTAACTTAGGAGGGAGAGGTAGCTCCCAAGGGTGCTCAGCTTGCTGAGGCTGGCGTAGAAGAAAGCGATCTGCACTGCCGTCGCCTGTAGCGAGGGCTCCTGTCTGGGTCCAGCGCGCTCCAGGATGCTCCCGACAAACAACAACAGGGCATAGGCGGTACCACAGCCAGCTGCCCATCGCGCCCATCTTGGGGGCATACCTCACCCCTGCTAGGTATTAGGAGGTGCTTCGCCTCTCCGCAAGGGCATTATAGCCCAAAGCGCGGCAGCGGGACCACGAGAGGCTACCTAACGCGATGCGCAGTTGCATAGAGGATAATCTCAACGAAACATCAACCTGGGCTAAACCCATTCGGCCGACTCGCGCATTATCATGAATGCAACAACTTGAATAAGCTCTTGGAGAAGGCACATGGAGTACAGGGACGAGGATAAAGCCACAGGATTAAGTCGCAGGCGCTTCCTGCGTGGGGCTGCAGCCGCCACCGGCGCTACGATGGCTGGTGCCTATATCAAGCCGGCGATAACGGGGATACGCATGCCCTCAGCGCTGGCGGTATCGCCTCTGCCGAGCCCGTCGCCCAGTGGGTCGGCCCCGCCGTCACCCAGCCCCAGCGGCTCGCCATCACCGTCACCGAGTCCCTCGGTGTCGCCCAGCCCGTCACCCTCGCCGAGTGCTAGCCCCAGCCCCTCGCCGAGTCCGTCGACCTCGCCATCGCCCAGTCCATCACCCAGCCCGTCGGTGAGTCCTTCTCCAAGCCCATCACCGTCGCCGAGCTCGTCGCCTAGTCCATCGCCGTCGCCGAGCGGCTCGCCGAGCCCCTCGCCTTCGGTGACGCCATCGCCCAGCCCATCTGTAAGTCCATCGCCTTCGCCATCGGGCAGTCCAAGTCCGATGCCGTCACCGAGCCCGTCGGGCAGCCCATTCCCGTCCCCCAGTCCTTCCGTGGGACCATCGCCCAGCCCGTCGGGCTCACCCAGTCCGTCACCGAGCGTGAGTCCTCTGCCGAGTCCCTCACCGAGGCCATCGGCGAGCCCCTCGCCTAGTCCTTCAGGGTCTCCGCTGCCCTCGCCGCTACCCAGCGTCAGCCCGTCGCCCTCACCAGGAGGTGGTGCGCCGCCGGGCGGTGGGATCGGAGTGCCCTCACCCAAGCCATCGCCCAGCCCGTCACCGATCATCCCGAGGCTGCCCAGTGCCGGTGCCGGCGGGGCGCTGGTCTTCCCGGCGCTCGTCTATTACATACTTGCGACCGGCAAGGGGATAGACATGCTGCTGCAGCGCAGATCCCAGCGAGATCAGCATCAGACGGAGGGTGCACCTGAGCAGGATTCTCAACAAAACCTCAACGAGGATTAAACTCCCCTGCCGGGCGATTGCTCTACCATAGTGTAATGCCTGGATGATCACTTATCTAAGGAGGAAGACATGGAGGATAAACCTGGCATCAACGACGTCAACTTGACTCGTAGGCGGTTCCTGAGGGGCACCGCCGTGGCCACGGGCATAGTGACGGCCGGCGTCTACGTCAAGCCAAGCGTTAAGGGGGTGAGGCTGCCCTCGGTGCTGGCGGTATCGCCTCTGCCGAGCCCGTCGCCCAGTGGGTCGGCCCCGCCGTCACCCAGCCCCAGCGGCTCGCCATCACCGTCACCGAGTCCCTCGGTGTCGCCCAGCCCGTCACCCTCGCCGAGTGCTAGCCCCAGCCCCTCGCCTTCAGTGACGCCCTCACCCAGCCCGTCGGTGAGTCCTTCTCCAAGCCCATCACCGTCACCTAGTCCATCACCTTCGCCGAGTCCTAGCGCCAGCCCCAGCCCCTCGCCTGGGAACGCCTGTAGCCTCTCGCTCTCGGCCGAGGCTTCCTGCTCGCAGGGGACCATCACCGGCAGCGTGTGCGTGACGAACGACAGCGATGATGATGGCTCCTGCAAGATCAAGGGTGTGACGGTGTACGTGGAGGAGAAGCCGAAGAAGGGTGGCTTTGGCTCCTGCGGCGAACCTAACAACTCGGTCGTCACCCTGAACGGCACGACCGGAGGAAACAACCCCTTGGTGCCGGGGACTATCATTCCTGGACCTCAAGGAGCCACTACCTGCTTCACGCTGTCGATAAGCAGCTCGAGCATCAAGGCCAAGAACAAGTACAAGGTGCACATAGTAGTCAGCTACGGCGAGCACCACAACTTCCCTGGTGGGAGGACAACCCAGACATGCGTCTCGGTCGAGTGCTAGCCGTGACCCCTGATGCCGTGCCGACGCGCCGCGAGGGCGTGTCGGCACACAGCCTCGATGAGGACCTGGTGCTCTATCCAGACGGGGGAGATCAGGCATTCCTGCTCAACGCCACCGCCGCCCGGGTGTGGCAGCTGCTGGACGGGCGGACATCGCTGCTGGCAGCGTCCACGCGGATAGCGGACGAGTACGGTGTCGATCCGGATGAGGCCCTGGGCGATGTCCTCGAGCTGGCGGAGTACCTCCGGGATGCCGGCCTGATACTCACGGACGGATGCGTGCGGGGGGCGGAGGGATGACTTCTCATGCAAGCCAGGTTAGCTGCAGGCCCTCCACCATCGAGCTCGAGTACGACGCCTGTGGCTTCCACGCCAGGATAGCCGGCCCCTGGGAGTTGCTCTCCCCTCTGCGCGGGATCCTGCCCGTGCGGGCTACCCGCCAGCTCAGTGGCACCCTGCCCCACGCCAGTTACGAGATAGGTTGCGCAGATGGAGATGGGCTCTGTCTGATCTTCAGAGATGGCGCGTTGCTGCAGCGCCTCGAGCTCGAAGACTTGTCGGCCTTCATGGAATGGCAGGTGGTGAACGATGCCGTGGAGCATGTAGGCCGTTGGAAGCTCCTCCTGCACGCGGGGGCGCTCGCCAGGGGTGATATGGGGCTGCTCCTGCCGGCGCCCTCCGGAGGTGGCAAGAGCACGCTGACGGTCGCCCTGCTCGAGGAGGGCTTCCGCCTGTGCTCCGATGAGCTGGCGGTGGTGGACCCCTGCACCCTGGAGCTCGCAGCCTTCCCCCGCAACCCGTGCATCAAGACGGGCTCCTGGGACCTCCTGAGGTCACGTGTGCCGTGGGCGGAAGGCGCAGCCGTCACGACGCAGCTCTGGGGCCGGACGCTCAGGTACCTGGACGTGCCCGAGCCCCTGTGGGCCAGCACCCCCGTGGTGGTGAGGCACGTGGTGGTACCGCGCTACGTGCCGATGGCCTCTCCCAGCCTCGAGAGCGCCAGCAAGAGCGAGGTGCTCAGCCTGCTGCTCTCGCAGTCCTTCAGTGCTCGTGCCCTGGGGGCGATCGGCGTGGCCGCGGCCGCCAGGTTGCTTGAGGGCACGGAGTGCTACACGCTGCGCTACAGCGACCTGCGCGATGCTGTTGCATTGATAAGAATCATCGGCGGGTGCTAACTCAACCTCTTCGTAACCTTCTCGCAATAGAGGCTTCACACCCTGCCTCTAACATCATCCTTAGTTCACACAACCCCTTGCTGTTGTGCAGGGTCCCGAGGAGATCTGATATGCAGGAAGCATTGGAGCTGCCCTTACTCGAGCGGAGTGACCTGAGGCTTTACGCCATCTGCAAGCGCGCGCTTGACCTGGTGGGCGCGGTCCTGATGCTCGTGCTGCTGTCGCCGGTGATGTTCATCTGCGCCGTCCTCATCAAGCTGGACTCTCCTGGGCCCGTGCTCTTTCGCCAGCAGCGCGTCGGCCAGGGCGGCAGGCTCTTCACCTGCCTCAAGTTCCGCACGATGTACGTGGACGCCGACCAGTCCCTGCACAAGCAATACGTGCTGGCGCTGATGGCTGCCGAGGGGGATGATAGCCTGCGCGATGAGCATGGCCTCTACAAGCTGCCTAACGACCCCAGGGTCACCAGGATCGGCAGGTGGCTGCGACGCACCAGCCTCGATGAGCTACCCCAGCTGTGGAACGTGCTGCGAGGGGAGATGAGCCTCGTGGGGCCAAGGCCCCCCATCCCATACGAGGTGGAGCAGTACAAGCCGGAACAGCTTGGAAGGCTTACCGTCAAGCCGGGCATCACCGGCCTATGGCAGGTCAAGGGCCGCAACAGGACTACCTTCGAGCAGATGGTGGCCCTGGACCTAGAGTACGTACGCAGGCGAGGGCTCATGCTGGACCTGTGGATCCTGCTCATGACCCTGCCGGTGGTCCTGCTGGCCAGGGATTGCAGGTAGCTTGGATTCTGTCCGAAGGGAGAGAGGTTATGGAGGGAGACCTGAAAGTTGGTATCGTAGGCTTCGGTTACTGGGGGCCCAAACTCGTTAGAAACTTCGCTGAGATGTCCGGGGTCATCCTGGAGTGGGTAGTGGATCTGGATGAGGCCAAGTTGGGCAAGGTGCACAGGGACTACCCAGGCGTCAAGGTCACGACAAGCGTGGGCGAGATGCTCGCCTCAGATGTCGATGCCGTGGTGATCGCCACCCCCATACGTACCCACTACAAGTTGGCCAGGCAGTCCCTGCTCGTCGGCAAGCACGTCATGGTGGAGAAGCCCCTGACCGATAGGTCCGAGCACGCCGAGGAACTGGTGTCCATCGCCGATCGCCTGGGCCTGGTCCTCATGGTGGGCCACACCTTCGTGTACAACGGGGCCATCCAGGCGCTGCGGGAGATCATCGCCAGTGGCGAGCTGGGCGACATCTACTACGTGGATTCCGCCAGGCTCAACCTGGGGCTGTTCCAGCCCGACATCAACGTGCTGTGGGACCTGGCGCCTCATGACGTGTCCATCCTGCGGTACATCCTGGGCATGGAGCCGCTGTCGGTGAGCGCCCACGGCAGCGCCCACGTGCGCCCCGGGGTGCACGACGTGGTGTACGCGGAGTTCGCTTTCCCGCACAACATACTGGCCCACGTGCACCTGAGCTGGCTGGACCCCTGCAAGGTAAGGCGCGTCACCGTGGTCGGTAGCAGGAAGATGGTCGTGTGCAACGACGTAGCGGACGTAGAGAAGATACGCATCTACGACAAGGGCGTCGAGCGTACCTACGTGACCGACAAGTTCAGCGACTTCCACTTGGAGTACAGGTACGGGGGCGTGCACATCCCGTACGTGCCCTTCCGAGAGCCGCTGGCCGTGCAGTGCGAGCACTTCGTGAGCTCCATCCGCCACGGTACCACCCCCACGACGGACGGCAGGGAGGGCCTGCAGGTGGTCCGCATCCTCGAGCAGGCCGATCGCTCCCTGCAGGAGGGGGGCGTCAGGAAGCCCCTGATGGGCCTCCTCGATGGCTCGCGCCTAGTGGGAGCCGGCAAGGACGGCATGGCCGTATCGGGGGTGGCACATGGCCACTGAGGTGATCCTGCCCAAGCTCGGCATGAACATGGAGTCGGCCAGGATACTGCGCTGGCTCAAGCGCGAGGGCGACCACGTGGTGACGGGTGAGCCTCTGGCCGAGATCGAGACCGACAAGGTCAACGTCGAGCTGGAGGCGGAGGCGGCAGGTGTCCTGCGCAAGATCCTGGTACCGGAAGGCGAATACGCCGACGTCAACCAGATCGTGGCCGTCATAGCCGCCCCGGAAGAGGATATCTCCGAGATCCTGGCGCGCGCCACCATCTCCCCGCAGGGCGCAGGGGCCCACGTGGAGCAGGTGTACGAGTCCTGGCACCACGCTCCACAGGACAGTCCCTCGGAGGAGGCCCCGCGCAAGCTGGACCCTCGCGCCATAAGGGAGAGGTTGAGGCAGCGGGGAGCCCTCCCCGCCACGCCCGCGCCGGAACCCTCGCGCACCCGCATCGTCATCTACGGTGCTGGCCTGGGGGCCAAGCAGCTGCTCGAGGTCACCCGCCACCTGGACACCATCGAGGTCGTGGGGCTCATAGACGATAACCCGGACATGCGGGGCGGGGAAGCTGGAGGCTACAGGGTGCTCGGTGGGTTCGATGAGCTGGCCCGCATAGCCGCTTCGGGTGAGGTGGATGGCGTGGCCCTGTCCTTCCATTCCGAGGTGAGGCGCAGGGTGCACAGGCGCATCGCCCAGGAGATAGGTCTGCGGATCATCCCCCTGGTGGATCCCAGGGCCATAGTCGGCATGGGCGTGACCATAGGGGACGGTGCGCTGGTGGAGGCCGGCGCAGTGGTGGGCCCCGGGACGACGATAGGCGAGGGGGTGATAGTCGACGTGGGGGCGGTGGTGGCCCACGACTGCTACCTGGGGGACTTCTCCCACCTCTCCCCGGGCTGCGTGCTCTCCGGAGTGGTCTCCCTGAGGGAGAACGTCCTGGTGGGGGTGGGAGCGGCCATCAACTCCACCGTGAACGTTGGGCGCAACGTGATCATAGCTCCCGGCGCTGCGGTGATGAACGACGTGCCGGACGACGTGGTGGTCAGCGGGGTGCCGGCCAAAGTGATCGGCGAGAGCCGTAGAGGAGAAGCGTGATGAAGGACGAACTTATCGGCTACTACCAGCAGATGCTGCGCATCAGGAAGTGTGAGGAGAAGATCGGCTGGCTGTTCAGCCGCGGCCTGACCATGGGCACCGCCCACCTCTCCATAGGGCAGGAGGCGAGCGCCGTGGGCGTGATCGCGGCCTCCCGGCCCGAGGACTACGTGGTGAGCACCCACCGAGGCCATGGCCACCTGATAGCCAAGGGGGCCGACCCAGCCAGGCTCATCGCCGAGATATGCGGGCGCGAGACGGGCTTCTGCCGTGGCAAGGGAGGCTCCCAGCACATCGCGGTGAAGGAGATCAACTTCCTGGGCACCAACGGTATAACCGGGGGAGGCATCCCCGTGGCGACGGGCGCGGCCCTCACCGCCAAGTACAGGCGCACCGGGCAGGTGGTGCTGTGCTTCTTCGGCGACGGCGCAGCCAACCAAGGCACCTTCCACGAGTCGCTCAACATGGCCTCCGTGTGGAAGCTCCCGATAGTCTACGTGTGCGAGAACAACGGCTACGCGATGTTCACTCCCAGCTGTGACGTCACGAGCGTGCGGGACGTAGCGGTCAGGGCGGCAGCCTACAACATACCGGGCGTCACGGCCGACGGCATGGACGTGAGGGTCGTCCGGGACGTGGCCGCGGTCGCCATCAACCGAGCGCGCTCCGGCGGGGGGCCCACGCTCCTGGAGCTGAAGACCTACAGGTTCTGCGGTCACTCCAAGAGCGACAACGGCACCAAGTACCGCCCTCGTGAGGAGATCGAGGAGTGGTCCAGGCGCGACCCGATAGCTAACCTCCGGCGCGACCTGCTGGAGATGGGCGTGCCCGAGATGCTGCTGATCGATATCGAACGGGAGGTGCAACAGGAGATGGATCTCGCGGTGGAGCACGCCCTCGCGGCGCGCTACGCCGAGGAGGAGGCCCTCGAGGGAGTGTACGCTGCAGCCGAGCCCGCGACCTCAGCTCGCAGGGTCGGCGTGCTGACGGGAGCGGCCCGATGGTAGCCCCGGCCACCATGGAGATGTCCTATAAGGATGCGCTGTACGAGGTGCTGCGCAGCGAGATGGAGGCCGACGACTCGGTCGTCCTCATAGGCGAGGACTTCGCCAACGGCGGTGCCTTCGGGGTAGCCGGCGACCTCCTGGAGAGGTTCGGCCCCGAGAGGGTCATCCGCACGCCCATCTCCGAGAACTCCTACGTGGGCGTCGGGGTGGGCGCGGCCATGACGGGCCTCCGCCCGGTGGTGGAGATCATGTTCATGGACTTCATCACCCTGGCGATGGACCAGCTGGTCAACCACGCGGCCAAGATCCACTACATGTACGCCGGCCAGTACTCGGTGCCCATAGTCGTGCGCACGCCGGCCGGCGCGGGTAGGGGCTACGGCGCCAGCCACTCGCAGAGCCTGGAGTCCTGGCTCATCCAGGTGCCCGGGCTGAAGGTGGTGGCTCCCAGCAGCCCGGCGGATGCCGGCGGCCTGCTCCGCAGCGCCATATGGGATCCCAACCCGGTCGTGTTCATAGAGAACAAGCTGCTGTACCCCAAGAAGGGTCCTGTGCCCGAGGGCATACCGCCGGTGCCGCTGGGCACCGCCAAGGTGCTCAGGAAGGGCGAGGACGTGACGATCGCGACCTATGGTCGGATGGTAGAGCACGCCCTCGAGGCCGCGGCTGTCCTCGAGCCCGAGGGCGTGAGCTGCGAGGTGATCGACCTGCGCACCCTCAAACCCCTGGACGTCACCACGCTGTCCCGCTCCTTTGGGCGCACCCACCGGCTCGTGTGCGTGGAGGAAGGCACGGGCGGGGTGGGCGCTGAGGTGTGCTCCCGCCTGGCGGAGACCGCCGGGGCGCTTGGGGGGAGGATGATCCGCGTGGCCGCCAAGGACAGCCCCATACCGTCCGCGGGACCGCTGGAGGCGCGGGTCGTGCCGCAGCTTGAGGACATCATTGAGGGCTGCCTGAGCAGCCTAGAGGGTTAGCCAGAAAGGAAGGAATTATATGGAGCTTGATACAGTGATAGCAGTACCATTCGTTGATCTGCGAGCTCAATACCAGTCCCTAGAGGCAGAGGTCCTGGAGGCGATCAGGGACGCCCTGGAGAGCATGGAGCTGCTCCTGGGGCCGAACGTGCACGCCTTCGAGCAGGAGTTCGCCGACTACTGCGGTGTCAGGCACGCTATCGGCGTCGCCAACGGCACGGATGCGCTCTATCTGGCGCTGAGAGCCTGTGGCGTGGGCCCGGGAGACGAGGTGATCACCGTCTCCCACACCTTCATAGCCACCGTCGAGGCCATAGTCAACGTGGGCGCGATCCCGGTGTTCGTGGACGTGGATCCGGACACCTACACCATGGACCCCTCCAAGATCGAGGCCGCCATCACGCCACGCACGCGGGCGATACTGCCCGTACACCTCTACGGCCAACCGGCGGACATGGACGCCATCCTGCCCATAGCCCATCGGCACGGCCTGGCGGTGATCGAGGACGCGTGCCAGGCCCACGGCGCCACCATCAGGGGGCGCAGGGTCGGCAGCTTCGGTGACGCCGCGGCCTTCAGCTTCTACATGGGGAAGAACCTCGGCGCCTACGGCGATGCGGGTGCCGTCACCACCAACTCGCAGGCGCTGGCTGAGTGCGTGCGCAGGCTACGGGACCACGGGTCGGTGCGCAAGTACGAGCACGTGGAGATGGGGGTCAACTCCCGCCTGGACGAGATCCAGGCGGCCGTGCTCAGGGTAAAGCTCAAATACCTCGATGACTGGAACGCGCGCAGGCGCGCCCACGCGGAGGCGTACGCGCGCGTGCTGAGCGAACTGCCAGTGGTCCTGCCGACGGTGCGTCCCGGTGTGGAGCATGTCTGGCACCTCTACGTGATCCAGGTCGATGAGCGGGACAGGGTGCGCGAGGTGCTCGCTCGCAGGGGGGTGTCCACCGGCATCCACTACCCCATCCCCGTGCACCTCCAGAAGGCCGCCAAGGGCGTGGGGAGGCTGGCCGGCGACCTGGCAGTGACCGAGCAGGTGGCCAGGAGGATACTCTCCCTGCCGATGTTTCCAGAGATGAGTGGAGTGCAGGTGGCCTACGTTGCGGACTGCCTGCGCAGAGTTGTAGCCCAGGAGGTAAGCACAGTTGTCCAGTAGTACCTATCCCTATGATTACATACCCCTCATGCCTCCCACTAACCAGGGAAGGGACCCGTACGTGGAGTTCATCACCAGGTGGTGGTGGCTGCTGCTTATAGGAGCCATCCTCGGGGGGCTGGCGGCTATGGCCTACCTGCGTTACGGCCCTGTGCCCTACCAGAGCACGGCCTACATCCAAGTGCAGCAGACTGGTGCTACCCTCACCAGCGATGTCAACCAGAGCCAGCAGGCGGCCGAGAACTTCGCGGCCGAGTTGTCCTCCCCCTACGTCCTTGAGCAGGTCAGCAAGGACCTGGGAGTCAAGGGGATCGCGATGTCGCAGGCGCGGCTCCAGGTGGCTCTGCAGAGCGGTAAGGTCGACGTATCGACCGTGCGCAACTCCAACTTCGTACGCGTCGTCGTGAAGGACCCCGACCCCAACAGGGCCAGGACGATCGCCAACTCCTTCAGCGCGGTGGCCGTCAGGGTCGTGAACGAGCGCGCCAGGGAGAACCTCGACTCCAGGATGCAGGAGCTGCAGGACCAGATCAACTTCACCCGGGACAAGCTGCTCAACGCCCAGCTGCAGAGGAAGCAGCAGGACCTGCAGCAGCAGATAGCCGATGCACAGAGCAGGCTGCTGCAGCTACAGATGTCCTACCAGGAAGAGTTGCAAAGGCAGCGCGAGGCCGACAGAGGCAACCCCTCCGCTGGGACGGACACCACTCTGCAGCAGCTCAGGCAACAGTGGCAGCACACGTTGATCCAGCAGATAACGAGCATCCAGAAGAACATCGATGACCTGAACACGCAGCTGCGAGACGTGCAGGTGCAGATCCAGAAACTACCTAGCAACACGGATCCTACCGTGTCCACAGCCCTGGCCGACGCTTACAGCCAGCAGCTGCAGAGCCTGACTAACCAGTATGCTCAGCTGCAGCTTGACGCACACAACGCCGTCTCACCCCTCGTGCAGTACGGCGACGCCTCGACGCCAATAGTCGCCACGAGCAAGAAGAAAATGCTTCTCTTGGGCCTGGCCGGAGGCGTATTACTCATGGCGGGGCTAGCGTTCCTGATAGACAGCATCAGGCGTAGGCGCAAGCGGCAGCATGGGGACGAGGACGACGTGGACGTCGACAAGCTGATCCAGGCGCTAGAGAGGGCCGGCGTGCCTCGTGAGGCGCTCAACGGCAGCGCCGCCGTGAAGGCGGAGGAAAGATGACCCTGGCGACCGAAGCCCTCAGGGGGCGCCGAGCCTCAGGAATGAACCTGAGGCTGATCCTGCTGATGGTCGTCCTGGCGGCGATGGCCATCAGCCTGGTGCTGCCCATCCCCGGCAAGCAGCAGGGCAGCCTGGTGCTTGGCCTGTGCCTAGCCTCCATCCTGCTGGTTCTCAATTCCCCCGCGTGGGCGGCCATGCCCGTACTGCTCACGGAGATGACCCTCTCCTCCTACTACGTAGGTGATCTGGGCATGAGCCTCAGGCTGCTAGTGGTGCTGCTGGGGTTCATCGTGTCGCTGCCCATGCTCAGGCGAGTGTCTCTCTCGGATCCCCTCTGCCGCAGGGTGCTGCTGCCGGCGCTGCTGCTGCTCGTGATCGCCACTGCGGTCAATGCCCTCTACTCCGAGTCCGACTACGTGATCAAGTACGCCCGCTACCAGACGACCCAGCTCCTGGCGATGGTGCTGATCATAGCGGTTGTCGCCACCGTGCGGGACGTGAAGAAGCTGGCGACGGCGCTCTGCCTCATCACGGTGGTGGTCTCGATAGCCTCTATCTTGCAGCACTACGCACCCAGCATTGCTCCCTACGGCTTGGGTGATGCCAACACCGTGCGGGATTGGAAAGGTAGATCGATCGGGTTCAGCTCCAGCCCCGTGACGCTGGCCAACCAGATAGCCTTTGTCGTCATGCCTCTCATGGGTGTGTTCTTCTCGAGCGCGGTTGGAGTCGGCAGGAGGAGGATCCTCGCCCTGTTTGGGATACTGCTGCTGGTAGGAGGACTGAACTTCTCGTACACCCGCTCGGCCTTCTTCGCGCTCGCGCCCGCCACGGTCGCTCTGGCACTGTGCCTGAAGGGCAGGGTTCGGATAGCGCTCCTGGCGATGGTGCTGCTGGCGGTGGTGGCATTCCAGCTGCTGAGGGGCACAGGACTGATAGGTTCCAGGTACTACAAGACGGCCGAGGACGATCGCAGCGCCGCCTCCCATCAGGCGCTCTGGGACGTGGGCTTCGCCATAGCGATGGACCACCCGATACTCGGCATAGGGCACGAGCACTTCGAGGAGGTCTCGGCCCAGTACGTCGATGAGCTCAACACTAGCGCCGACGCTGCCGGGGGGACCAGCGCCGTGGGCAAGGAGAGACCTCACAACGACTTCCTCAGCGTGTGGACCTCCTGGGGCATATTCGCCCTGCTGGCCTACCTGGCGCTCTTCTGGGGGATGATCCGGAACTACATGTCAGCCCTGGGCCACTCCGACAGGCTGATCAGCGGCCTGGCTGCGGGCTGCGTAGGGGGAGTCGTGCTCTATGCCGTCAACTCCGCCTACCATAACTACATGGACAGCAGCTCGGTGCTCTGGATCTATGCGGGCTTCTCTGTGGTGCTGGCGCGTCTTGCGCGCCTGGACAGCCTGTCGAGGCTGTACGCCGCCTACCTGGCCAGGCAGCGCAGCCAGCAAGAACCCTTGGGGAGGTGAAGATGTACACGATCCTGTATCCCGTCAACGAGCTGAAGATAGGCGGGGCGGAACAGCAGCTGCTGGAGCTGGTGAGGGGGCTCGATAAGTCCAGGTTCCATCCCATAGTCGCTCCCCTCTACCCGGGAGGAGCACTGGAGCCGGAATTCAGGGCGGTCGAGGGGGCGGAGGTGATCGACCTCCACCGCGGAGGCAAGTACGACCTGTCCCCCCTGTGGCGTATAGCCAGGATATTGGTGGAGCGCAGGGTGGATATCGTGCAGCCCTTCCTGACTCCCTCCACCTTCTTCGGGTTGTTGCCCGCCTTCCTCGTGGGCGTCAGGGTAAAGATCGTTACCGAGAGGTGCGGAGTCCGCCGGCGACGGGGAGCGGGCTACAGGACCTACCGCGCGCTCGAGGACGCTATGAGCCGTTACGCCGACGTGCTGATCCCCAACAGCGAGGCGGGCAGGCAACTGCTGATCGAGCGAGGGCTGCCCGCCTCCCGCATCAGGGTGATCTACAACGGCATCAACCTCGAACGCCTCTCCCCCAACCCATCCGAGGTCGCCGCCATAAGGCGGCAGCTAGGGGCCGGCCCGGGCTCCAAGGTGGTGGGGATGCTGGCCAGCCTCACGCCGGCCAAGGGGCAAGATGTTCTCCTGCGGGCCGCCGGCGCCCTCTCGGAGGGCCGTCCGGAGCTCAGGTACGCCCTGGTGGGCGATGGCCCCCTGCGTGGTGAGCTCGAGGCGCTCGCCCACAGGCTAGGGCTGTCCGATCGGGTGGTCTTCTTTGGGTACCGCCGTAACGTGGCGGACTTCCTGGGAGCCTTTGACCTGCTGGTATCCGCCTCCAGGGACAACGAGGGCTGCTCCAACTCCGTGCTAGAGGCGATGGCGCTGGGGCGACCCGTCGTGGCCACCGACGTCGGCGGGAACAGGGAGCTGATCCGCGACGGGGTGACGGGCTACCTGGTGGAGCCCGACGATCCCGCGTCCCTGGCCGCGAAGCTGTCGTGGCTCCTGGGGCACTGGGCGGAGGCCACCGAGCTGGCCGAACGGACGCAGCGGATGGTGAGGGAGTCCTTCAGCCTCCAGCACATGGTCAGGCAGTACGAGGAGATCTACATGCAGCTCATGGCGCGCAAGGGGGCGCCCACGGCTGCGACTTTCGCCCGCAACCTGAGCGTCGGGGACGATGCGTAAGCTGCTGCTCGTCGCCCTGGCCGGCTGTGTCGCGCAGCTCATAGATGGTTCCCTGGGCATGGCGTACGGAGTGACGTCCACCACCCTGCTGCTGGTGGTGGGGATGTCGCCCGTCCTGGCCAGCGCCAGCGTCCATCTGGCCGAGATCGGCACCACCCTGATCTCCGGGCTGTCCCATGCCAAGTTCGGCAACGTCGACTGGCACGTGGCCAGGAGGATAGCCCTGCCAGGGGCGGTGGGGGCTTTGTCGGGCGCCCTGCTGCTTGGCAGGCTGCCTGTACACCTAGCCAAGATCTGGGTGTCCGCTTTCCTGTTCTGCCTGGGATGCTATCTAATTCTCAGGTTCCTGCTGGGCAGGGGTATCCCGCACGGGGCTGATCCCTCCACCAGGACCCTGGTGGTCACAGGCGGCGTGGCGGGGTTCCTGGACGCCATGGGGGGAGGTGGGTGGGGTCCGGTGGCCACCCCCACCCTGATGGTGGCCTCCCGCATGCACCCCAGCAAGGTGGTGGGGACGGTGGACACGAGCGAGTTCCTGGTGTCCTGTGCTGCCAGCCTGGGATTTCTGCTGACCATTAGCTCAGGAGGCATAGCCTTCCCCATCGTTGCCTGCTTGCTCCTGGGCGGGGCGATCGCCGCCCCCGTCGCGGCCTGGCTCGTGAGGCATATGCATCCCAGCTTGTTGGGGGTAGCTGTAGGGGGCCTGATCCTGCTATCCAATGCCCATACGATGCTCGAGACCTTCAGGCTGCCTGGTGTTGCCGCCCTGACCGCCTACCTGCTGGTAGGGGGCTTGTGGCTGGTCGCCCTGGCCGTGGCGTCTTGCGCTGTGCTGGTGGAGAGGTTCTACTCCAACCTGCAGCGAGGCCTCGAGATCTGAACGCGAGCTCAGCTTACCATCAGGTGGGCGGCTGGCATGGGCTCTCCCGGGGAGTACGCGTCCAGCTCGAACTCCTCCAGCAGGCTCATTACTCGCATCTCATCCTCCGGAGATACCTTCTCTCGCCACTTGCGCACCAGCCAGTGACGCCTCTCGGCATCTCGGCTCTCCAGCACCTGTTGCGTCGCCTGGTCTGACTTGTACTTCACGTGTGAGGGCTTGTCGATCCACCTCAGCATCCGATCTGGATAGGGGAGCCCCAGTCGGGAGCAGACATACTCCACGATCCTCTGGGGCTCCTCCACCATCTGCTCGTAGGAGATGACCACCCAGTCATCCTGCCTGTGGCGCAGCGGCACGCTCGTCTGCAGGCACCATGAGAGCACCCCGCACTCGAGCTTATCGCCGTGCCTGATGACCTTCTCGGCCGCCGCAAGCTGCCTGGCAGTGAAGTGGTCGGCGTACTCCGTGCGCAGCATGGGCAGCAGCGTGGGATAGGACTCTCTGGATAGCGCGACCGCTATGGGGTGCCGGATGAGGTAAATTATCCTGCCGTTGAATTTGTCCGCAAACCAACGCAGCCTGTGCTCGCAGCCATGAATCATCTTGAACACTATGCGACGCGTCACCGGCCGGTAGTACCTGGATACAGGGTTGGGGTCCATGAAGTGCAGAGACCCCCGACAGAAGCCATCGAAATACGCCGCGATGGTCGGCATGTCGGCCGACCTGTAGAGCTGCACCCACTCGGTCAACCCCGAATGGGCACGCACGAACGGGTTGCGCAGGTCCAGGGGTTCATCACAGGTCTTGAACCCGGGTTGGGTCTGCACCAGCTCCATCAACCAGGTGGAGCCGCTGCGGGGCAGCGAGAACAGGAATATGTTGTGGCTGCCGTCCGGTCGGTGGATGCTCAGGAAGCTCTTGGCCACCTTCCGCGCCCTCGAGCGCAGGTTCGGTGATCCACGATCTGGATGGATAGTCGATTGCAGGTACGGCCTATCGGCCGCGGCCGTCCTCAGGTCCGTGCTGGTCAACTTGCATACCCCCTTGTGAGCTGTCTTCCTTAGGGTATGCCCTTGCTGTTGAGGATAAGGTAGGTTTTGGTGGTTAAAACCCTGAGATCTGGGCTCCCGCCTCCTCCACGGGCGCGAGCTCCTGCAGGAGCACCTCCTTCAGCTTGCGCCTGTCCCTGAGCACCTCCTCCGGGTATCGGCAGCATCGGCCCAGGGCGCGCTCGATGTACTCGTCCGTGCTGCATATGTGCCGCGCTGGTAAGCCCGCCACCACGGTGTTGGGCGGTACGGATCGCGTGACGGCGGCTCCCGCGCCCACTATGGCCCTCCTGCCTATGCGTATCCCAGGCATGAGGATGGCCCTGGCGCCGATGAAGCAGTCGTCCTCTATATCTATCCGCCCAAAGCGCATCAAGCCCCTGTACTCGGGTTGCCTTCTGAACACCCAGGTGGCGCCGTCGTGCGTGAGGAAAGCCACATCGTGGGAGATGGTGACGTTGTTCCCTATGCTTATCAGGTAGGGCTCGCTGCCGAACCTGGGCTTCCCCATGATGCGCACGTTCTTGCCCATCCGCAGTCCCTGCCTGACGGCGCTGCTACCATCCACCTGTTCCTTAGGGATGCAAGCCTCCGAAGCACGGCCACACCTCCGCTGTCCGTACCTGTGTATGATCTTTCAGTCTAGTAATGTGTGGTTTACAAAAGGTATAGATAGTTGTGGGGGTTGGTTGCGATCGATTGCCGGTGGGTGGGCCCTGACACGGTGGTGGCTGAACCCTTTCTCAACCTGTCGTAGACCTCTGGATAACTGGCTGCAACTAATATGACACTGGATTGTGGAAAACTCGCAGCAAGGAGTGCAAATGGCTGTTGATGAGCTCGTGCCTGTGTCGGTTGCGGAGGCGGCAAAGGGTAGGTCCCCCAGAATGGTGATGATCAAGCCCACCAGTGGTTGGCACCTGATCGACCTGCGGGAGATGTGGAACTACAGGGAACTCATATATTTCCTGACCTGGCGAGAGGTCAAGGTCAGGTACAAGCAGACGGCGATCGGCGCCGCCTGGGCGGTGTTGCAGCCCCTGGCGATGATGATCGTGTTCCTGCTGTTCTTCAATAAGCTGGCGAAAGTGGATTCGGGGAACGTGCCCTATCCGGTGTTCGCCTACGCGGGACTCATGCCATGGCAGCTGTTCTCCAGGGCGATCACCAGCGCGGCCTCCAGCCTGGTCAACGATCGGCGCTTGATCACCAAGGTCTACTTCCCTCGCATCATCGTGCCCTCCGCCACGGTGCTCGCGGGCATGGTGGACTTCGCGGTCTCCACCGGCTTGCTAGTGGTGCTCATGGTCATCTACGGGGTGACTCCGGGCACTAGCCTGCTGCTGGTCCCGCTTGTGCTGGTGCTCATGCTGGTCACGGCTCTGGGGGTGGGCTTCTGGCTGTCGGCGCTCAACGCGGAGTACCGCGATGTGGCCTACACGATGCCCTTCCTCAATCAGTTCTGGCTGTTCATCACGCCGGTGGTTTACCCCACCAGCCTAGTACCCGAGCAGTGGCGCCTGCTGTATGGGCTCAACCCCATGGCTGGGGTCGTGGAGGGGTTCCGTTGGGCGGTCACGGGCGTCGGTCCATTGCCCTGGCAGTTGATGGCGATGTCGGCCGTCGTGGGTGGAGCGATCTTCCTGAGCGGCATGGCATGGTTTCGCCGGTGCGAGCGCACCTTCGTTGATGTTATAGGATCTGGAGGTTAGATCAGGTGGGAGAGTTGGCTATTCAGGCCCATGGACTGGGCAAGAGGTACTTTATAGGTGAGAGGCAGCGGTACAAAGCCCTAAGGGATACCCTTGCGCAGAGTATGTCTATTCCCATCAGGGCCATCGGCACCCTCGCTGGTCGAGCTCGAGGCTCCGTTGGGAGCAAGTATCGCCCGGAGTTCTGGGCCATAAGGGATGTATCGTTCGAGATCAAACAAGGCGAGGTTGTCGGTATAGTCGGCCGCAACGGTGCGGGCAAGAGCACGCTGCTCAAAGTGCTCTCCAGGATCACGGAGCCCACGGCGGGCTATGCCATGATCCACGGGCGCGTGGGCTCATTGCTCGAGGTGGGCACGGGCTTCCATCCCGAGCTCACCGGCAGGGAGAACATATACCTCAACGGGGCGGTCCTGGGCATGCCGAAGTCCGAGATCGAGCGGAAGTTCGATGAGATCGTGGAGTTCGCCGAGGTCTCCAAGTTCCTGGATACTCCTGTCAAGCACTACTCCAGCGGCATGTACCTGCGGCTGGCGTTCGCGGTGGCTGCTCACCTAGAGCCTGAGATCCTGCTGGTGGATGAGGTATTGGCCGTGGGTGATGCGGCCTTCCAGAAGAAGTGCCTCGGCAAGATGAGCGATGTGGCGAGGGCAGGGCGTACCGTGCTCTTCGTCAGCCACAACATGGAGGCGATACTCAACCTCTGCCAGCGCACCATCCTGCTGGAGAGTGGCACGGTGTCCGCCGATGGTGACACCCGGCAGGTGATAGAAGGTTATCTAAAGGCCGTTATGGAGAGCGCGTCCATCCCGCTTGCGGAGCGCACGGATCGCAAGGGCAACCAGAGGCTGAAGTTCACCGGAGTTACCGTGGTGGACGCGGTCACCGGGGAACCTCTCCCCCAGCCCATGACCGGCCAGGCCATCAAGCTGCTGCTGCACTACCGATCCTCGGATGGCAGGCCGCTGCGCAACGTGCACGTCTCGATGCCCATCCACGGCATGTACGACGAGAAGCTGTTCCACCTGGCCTCCAACACCAGCGGGAGCGACTTCGAAGAGGTACCACCGGAAGGGACATTCGAGTGCTTCATCCCCCGTCTGCCGCTTCAGCCCGGCAGGTACACCTTCAACGTGTACTCAAGGGTGGGGTCAGACTTGGCCGACTGGGTGCAGGGGGCTGGCATCCTCGACGTCGCGCCGGGAGATTTCTTTGGATCCGGGCGCCTCCCACCGGCCAATCAGGGGTCGGTGCTGGTCGAGCATCGTTGGCAGGTGTCCGCGCCGGAGCGGCTGTTCGTGCTCAGCGGCGATCCCGGCCTGTAGGCTCTGCCGCCGCTAGCTGCCGTGGATCTGCCTGTACTCCTCGTACCCGATACCCAGGAAGCCCGTGATTATCTCACAGGCCGTGGCCATCCACGTCAGCCTCTTGATCGCCCTGACCTTGCCCTGCAGCAGCAGCGATGGCGCTAGCTTGAGGCTCTCCCTCAGCAAAGTGAAGCCCGCTCCCATCACCAGGCTGCGCATGCTCCGCCTGAGGTTGGGGGGCAGCGCCTTCTCGCACCGTACCCTCGTGTTGCCTATGCGGTAGGCCCTCCTGATCACCCAGGAAAAGTTGCTCCGGCTTGGAGGTATGGACTCCCAGACCACGCTGCGCTCGCACCATACGATCTTGGATCCAGTCCTCTTCAGCCTCAGAGAGAGCAGGGTATCGGAGCCTCCGGTCAGGGCGAAACGAGGATCGAACGGCCCCTCCACTCCCGCGAGCACTTGCCTCCTGATGAGCACGTTGGCGGTGTGCGCCGAGCGGATCTCCTCCCCGGTTTTGGCCCACCTCTTCTCAAAGAACCCGCCGTCGACGACCCAGGCAGGCGGCTTGCCCTCGAACTCTGGGATGACGGAGCCTGCGACGACGTCGGCGTTGTGGAGTCTCTGGGTTTCCAGCAGCTCATCCAGCCAGAAGGGGTCGGCGTACTCGTCGTCATCGATGAAGGCGATGAAGTCACAGTCTTTGGCCAGGGAGACTGCGCGGTTGCGGGCGTAGGAGATGCCTCTGATGGGCTCGACGTCGTAGGTGATGGGCCATTTGGAGAGGGTTTGGAGTTGTTGGACGATGGGTTGAGCGGAGGCTGAGGGGTCGTTATCGACGACGAAGATGGAGATGTGGGGTGTGGAGGAGAGTCTGAACTGGAGGAGTTGGAGGGACTGGAGGCATCTGTGGAGGCCTTTGGGTCTCTTGTAGGTGATCACGCACACCCCAACGGTAGCAGCAGCGGCTGCTCGCCCGGTGTCAAGAAGCATCTTGCAACTTGCATTAGCCGACATATGTACACCTTCGAACATAATATCATGCTTCTGTGTACGATATCAGTGTACATGTAGACGGTTAAGATTGTGTTGAGATATATATTAATACAGAGTGGTATTTACTTACTGCTACGGTGTGTTGTTGGGCGGCTGCCTATCGTATTCGCGATATCTATGGCCCAGGAGTCCCGCTAGGATACCAATGCTCGTGAGAAGCCTGCCAAGGATCTTGAGCCTGGTTGCAGTATCTGGAACGATCAGCCGAGGTGTATGCGGTAGGGTCAGTACTAGGGAAAGCAGTGCTTTGGCTGCAACTCTGTGCATTCCTTTACGTATGTTGGGGGGAAGCAGGGCCTCGCACACGGCTATAGTATTGCCCTCTCTGTACTTTCTTTGCAGGTACCACTTAGCAGTCGTGCGTTCCAAGGGGATGTGATCCATCACCAGGGCTTCATCACACCATACAAGCTTGCACCCTCGTCTGGATAGCTGCAAAGTCAATAATCGATCTGAACCACCGGTGTTTGCTAGCCTTTGGTCGAAAGGACCTGGGATCTCGAACAGCTTTGAGGTACGCACCAGGCAGTTGCAGGTGCTCGCCCAATCTATGCGCTCGCCTGTAGGCATCCTGCGTTTATGGAACAGCCTGCTCGTCAAGGCCCACTCAGGAGCCTGAGGATCGAGCACCGGCAATGCAGGCCCGGCCACAAGATCCGCCTCGAATCTCCTCTGCGCCTCCAGCAGATGTACTAGCCAATCCCTGTGAACGGTCTCGTCGTCGTCGATGAAGGCTATAAAGGTGCAGCTTGCCGCTAATCGTGCTGCCTTGTTGCGGGCAAAGGGTATGCCCTTCCTGGGTTCGATGCAGTAATGGAGGGGGAAGGTTAGGATTGGGCTTAGGGTTTCCACTACGCGCTTTGCTGATGCAGTTGGGTCGTTGTCCACCACGAATACCTCTATCTCCGCATCTTGGGGGATGCGGGCTTCTCCTAAGCTCCGGAGGCATCTCTCCAGAGCTTGAGGGCGCCTATACGTTGCTATGCAGATCCCTACCTTCATCTCCTTGTGGTTATCTCAGGTAGCTTGCTCGTTCGGAAACTTAAGCCGTTTGTCAAGGACCTTAGTCTCCTGGTGACCCCCAAAGGAGAGATGCTGATAGCCAGCATCCTGAGAGATGGTGCTAGGTATCCCCACTTGTGTGCAGTCAGTACTAGGCGCAATGCATCTATGGCGTACGCTCTGCTCTCAGCGTTTTGCCCGCTTATCCAGGCCATGTGCGATGCACGCAACTGCAGGTTGACTCTTATGCTGGGGTGCAGCTTGCCATGTCTTCGTGCTACCTCTGGATCACTGAGTAGCTCTCTTAACACCTGAGTATGTGTTGCTAGCATAGTCTTGGCTAATTTCTTACCTGTGATGCTGTCTGCATGCACTCTGTAGATAGCTATGGGTGTGTCGACGTAGCCGACCTTGTAATGCCTGGCTATCCGAAGCCACAGCTCCCAATCTTGTCCGGTCGGCAGGTCCGCCCTGAAAGCTCCCACCGTCTCCAGAGCCGCTCTCCTCACCAGGGTGGTGGATGTGGTCATATAGCTGTAGAACAGCAGCTTGGCCATCTCGTCCAACCCGGCGCGCACGTAGTCTCCCCCTGGCCAGGGGGATCTGCGCACCCCTATGGGGTTGCCTCCCTCGTCCACCTTGATCGCCTGCCCGTACACCAGCCCGATGTCCGGGTCGGCATCCATGATCTCCGCCTGCAGCCTTAGCCCCTCCCCCGCTATCAGGCAGTCGTCGGAGTCCAGGAACCTCAGATACCTCCCGTTGGCGGCCATTATGCCCGTGTTCCTTGCGGCACCAGCACCCTGGTTCTCCTGCCTGATGTAGCGTGCTGAGGGAAGCGCGGACTCCACCACAGCCCTTATGTCCTCGGTGGAACCGTCATCGACTACTATGACCTCCCAGTCCTCCTCCATGATGTCTCCTAGCGACTCCAGGCATGCCCGAAGGTAGCGAGCGCGATTGAAGCACGGGATTATTACCGATATAGATGGTGCAATGGGCATTGAGCGGTTGTTCCACCTCCTCGCACGTGTTCCCTGGGCTATTCTCGGCACTCGGCATTGAGCATAGGTTGAGATTTGGTTCACTTTGGGGGTTGCGGGAAAGCGATGGTGCTCAACGCGATCTTTACTTGGACTCAACGGGCCCTAGACTGCCGAGGACTAAACTGACCGTGTAATCCCCAAAGGGAGGCTGAGTTGACCGTAACTAACACAGGCAAGCCCAAGGTGTGCGTGATCAGCGAGGATCTGTCCGGCCCACCGGACGAGGGCGTGAAGAAGTTCACCTGGGAGATCAGCAGGGCGCTGGCGGAGATGACCGAGATCAGGGTGATATCCACGAAGGGTCCCGTCCAGCTGCCGGGAGTGCGGCTTGTGCCCACGAGCAAGACCTTCCTGAGCTATCGACTGCGGAGGGAGCTGGCTGCCTTCGGGCCCGACCTCATCCTGTACGCTGCCAGGGGATCGGCCACCTTCTTCTCGATACTCAGGGCCAGGTTGCTGCAGACCTACAGCCCCCGGGCCAGGGTAGCGATGCTCGCCCTGCAGACCAGGTACCACAGACCATGGCAGCGACCGGTGCTCAGGCTGCTGGCGCCGGGGCCGCTTTGCGCCCAATCGCAACCCAACAAGATCTATCTCGAGGGGCTGGGACTCGATTGCATGCTGCTGCCCAGCGGCATCGACACCCACACCTTCGCCCCCCTGCCGGAGCCTGCCAGGTCGGAGCTAAGGGGCATCTACGGCCTGGACGCGTCCAGGCCGGTCGTGCTCCACGTGGGCCACCTGGTGAGGGGAAGAAGGGTGGAGGTGCTCGGGGATCTGGCGCGCCGGGGGTTGCAGGCGGTGCTGGTGGTCAGCTCCAGCATGGCCCAGGACGATGAGCTGGGCAGGGAGCTGGAGGCGGCGGGCGTAAAGCTGATAAGGGACTACGTGCCTCGGGTCGAGAGCCTCTACCAGATGGCCGACTGCTACCTCTTCCCCGTGGAGTCGACGGACAACGCTATAGAGGTGCCGCTGTCGGTGCTGGAGGCCATGTCGTGCGACCTGCCCGTGGCCACCACCAAGTTCGGCGGCCTGGTGGAGCTGTTCGGCGAAGGCCCCCACCAGGCACTGAGGTTCTGCAGCTCCAGGGAGGAGCTGCTGCAGGCGACGATCCAGCTCGCGGCCGAGAGGCCGGGGGGCAACAGGGCGCTGGTGGACAGGTACTCTTGGTCCCGCATAGCGGAGATGTTGCTGGAGCGCTGCCTGCACCGGGGCGCCGAGGCAGGCGTTCAAAATCGATCAGGGCAAGCATTGCAGGAGGTGAGAGAAGCATGAGCGGTGGAACCGCGTTGGTCACAGGTGGCTGTGGGTTCGTGGGCCGGCACGTGGTAAGCCGGCTGCTAGCTGAGGGATGGGATGTGTGGGTGATCGATAACACCTCCACGGGCAAGCCTCCGGAAGGGTGGGTCCCGGCGGTGCGCACGATCCGTCGGACCGATGGCGCTGCGACCTACGTCTGTCCGGGCGGTGCCAGCTTGACCTTCATCCCGGGCGATGTCCGACAGGTGCTGAGGGCAGCGATCGATGCCCGTATGCTGCCTCCCTTTAACCTGGTGTGCCATCTGGCCGCCGTGGTGGGAGGCAGGATGAAGATAGATGGAGACCCGCTCGCGGTGGCCACCGACCTCTCCATAGACGCCGAGTTCTTCAACTGGGCGATAAGGGCCAATCCCGATCGGGTGCTGTACGCCAGCTCGAGCGCGGCCTACCCTGTAGACCTGCAGGAGAGCGAGGGGCACGTGGCCCTGAGGGAGGACATGATCGACTTCGAGCGGGGGCGCCTGGGCATGCCCGACATGACCTATGGCTGGGCCAAGCTCACGGGTGAGTACCTCGCCAGGATCGCAGCCCAGAAGTACGGCCTGCATGTGGCCTGCGTCAGGCCGTTCTCGGGGTACGGCGAGGATCAGGATGAGTCCTACCCTGTGCCCGCCATCGCCGCGAGGGCAGCCCGCAGGGAGGATCCACTGACCGTGTGGGGCTCCGGCCAACAGGGCAGGGACTTCGTGCACATCGATGACTGCGTGGAGGCCATGCTCAGGGCCGTGGAGGTCATAAGCGACGGCAGCGCGGTGAACATAGGCTCCGGCAAGCTCACCACTTTCCTGGAGGTTGCCGCGATGTTCGCGCGCCTGGAAGGCTACGAGCCCGAGATCAAGCCCCTGGTGGACAAGCCCGTGGGGGTGCAGGCGCGCTACGCCGACCCGTCCCGGGCAAGGCAGCTGTTGGGCTGGGCTCCCTCCATCAGCCTTGAAGAGGGCTTTAGGAGGGTGCTCGAGGCCGCAAGGCGGCGCCATGCCTCCCCCCTGGAGGTCGTCTAGATGATCGCGCTGACCCTCCCGAGCAGCAAGCTATCGAGAGAGCTGGAGGTGTTCGCCAGCCTGCACGCCCACGGAGAGCTGGCCCCACCCCCGGATGATCTCTCGGTGCAGCCCCTGGTGCGGTGGCTGCGCAGGAACAAGTACCCGCTGCTGGCCCTGTCCCACCGTGCCCCCAGCTGGTTGCGCGAGGATCCCGACTTCCTGGATGCCCTCTGTGAGGAGAGGGCCTGGTACGATACCCAGCGCGGGGAGTTCGAGCTCGCGCGCCTCGCCTGGCTGGAGCGGGGCGTCAGCTGCCTGATGATCAAGTCGGCCGGTAGCTACCCGTCCTTCCCGCACACCAGCGACAACATAGACGTCCTGTTCAGGCCGGAGGAGGCCTACGTCGCCCGAGAGGTGCTCAGGCAGATGGGGTACGTGGAGGTGCGCAACGTCGAGGAGCCCGGCAAGTACCTATTCCGCAGGTTTCACGACGGCAGGTGCGTCTCGGCCATACACGTGCACGAGCGCATAGCCTGGTTCGTGGGCTTCCTCGATGACGCCCTCGTCTGGGAGAGGATGAGGCCCACGACGGATGATCCCGGCGTGAACGTGCCTTCCCCCGAGGACGCCATCCTGATCAACCTGGCCCACGCCTGTTACGAGAACAAGGAGCTGCGCCTGGTGGATGTGATGAGGGTGCGGCACGCCCTCGAGTCCGCGCCTCAGATCGACTGGGGCTACATGCTGGACGTGGCGGGCCGCCGCGGCTGGAAGGAAGGCCTGGCCTTCATGCTACTGGTGTCCTCCTGGGTGGAGCACGCCATGTTCGGTCACAGCTTGGTGCCCCCTGGCCAGCTCGAGCGGTTCGAGCAGGTAGCACGGGCGCGCCCGCTCGTCTGGAGGCGGCTGGAGGCGATCAGGTCCTCGGCGAGCGTCGATCTGCCCCTGGATCTCTCCTACCCGTTCTGCAAGGTGCTGTACTACGGCAAGATAATGTCCGATCTCGAACGCTCCCCCAGGGAGAAGGTCGGAGACACCCTGCTCACGCTCCTGTGGGGACTCAAGCTGAAGTCCGGCATAAGGCCACAGGCGGGGATGGTGGTCAGCTTCAGCGGGATCGATGGCTCCGGCAAGACGGCCCACGCCAGGGCTCTGGCCGAGGCGTTCTCCCTGTGCGAGCTGCAGGCCAGGTACTTCTGGTGCCGGGGAGGTTCCACCGGCCTGCTGGCCCTGGCCTCCCGGGCCAGGGCGCTGCTCCGCAGGAATCGGCGCGCCTCCAACCCGGACGCCGTGCTCCGCAGGCGCAGGGAGCTGGCCCACCCGCTGCTTAGATGGGGGTGGACCTGGGGGGTGGCGCTGGACCAGGTACTCAGCTACCTGGTGGGCGTGCACCTGCGGGCCAGGACTGGCAAGATAGTGGTGTGCGATCGCTACATCTACGATGCTGCCGTGGAGGTGCTCGCCTCCCTGCCCAAGGAGGACCGCATGACCAGGGCCGCGATCGCCTTCATGCTCAGGGTCGTCCCCAGGCCTGATCTGGGCTACCTGCTCGACCTGGAACCCTCCGATGCCCGGGCACGTAAGCCCGAAGAACCCTGGCACAGCGAGCTGGATGCGGAGCGCCGGCTGTATCTGGAGCTGGCGGACAGGTTCGGCCTGCGGGTAGTGCCGGGCCGCGGGGATTTCGCCGACCTGAACGATCCCATCATCCGGGAGGCTTTCCAGATCTACATGGGCAGGTTCGAGACCTGGCTCAACGCCCTGTTCGTATCCAACCCCAGTCAGAGGAACGTGCCCGACCCAGTGTGGCGGAGGAGGAATGCTCGATGAGAGTGCTGGTGGTGACCAACATGTACCCCACGGAGGACATGCCCTCCTTCGGCACCTTCGTGCACGACCAGGTGGAGTCGCTCAGGGAACTGGGCGTGGACGTGGACGTCCTGTACTTCAACGGGCGCAAGAGCACCTGGAATTACCTGTGGGCTTTCCCCAGGTTCTGGTACAGGCTGCTGCGGCGCAGATACGATCTCATCCACGCGCACTACGTCCTGGCAGGCGTGGTGGCCCGCGCGCAGTGGGGATACAAGGTGGTGCTCACCCACCACGGTCCGGAGGTGCTGGGTCAACCCCCCTGGCAGGCGCCGCTGTGCAGGATCATGACGCCGCTCTTCGATGAGGTCATCCACGTTACCGAGGAGGTGAGGAGCACCCTTGGGGACGCGGACGGGTGGGTCATCCCCTGTGGCGTGGACCTGAAGGTCTTCCACCCCATGCCCAGGAGCGAGGCGCGGGAGCGTGCGGGCCTGCCACAGGGTGTGCCGCTCGTGCTGTGGGCCGGGGACTACTGGCGCCCCGAGAAGAGGTTCGACCTCGTGGAGAGGTCCATGGAGCACGTCAAGACCTACCTGCCGGAGGCCGAGCTCGTGCTGCTCACCGGCAAGCCCCACGATCTGGTGCCGATCTACATGAACGCCTGCGATGCGCTGGTGCTCACCTCAGACCTGGAGGGCTCCCCCATGGTCGTCAAGGAGGCGATGGCGTGCAACCTGCCAGTGGTCTCCGTGAGGGTCGGAGACGTGCCCGAGGTGGTCAGCGGGACCGAGGGCTGCTACCTGGTGGAGCGCGACCCGCAGCTCATAGCGGATGCGCTGGTGAAGGTGCTCGTAAGTCCAAGGCGTACCAATGGCAGGGAGCACATAGGGCACCTGTCGCGGGAGCACGTGGCCCTGCAGGTGCTGCAGGTGTACAGGCACGCCCTGGGCGTGAGAGAAACCGTTGAGAGGTATCCAGTACATGAGAGGTAGAGCTCGCAGGTCGATCTGCATAGTGCGCCACAACTACTATCCCGACACGCACGTGCGCAGGGATGCTGAGGCCCTGGCCCAGGCCGGGTATGAGGTGACGGTCATAGTCCTCCGACGCAAGGGGCAGCCGGCCAGGGAGGAGATCAACGGGGTGCGGGTGCTCCGCATGCCGGTCGAGCACCGTAGGGGCTCTCCCCTGCGCTACTTATGGGAGTACACCTCGTTCGCGCTGCTGGCCTTCCTGCAGGTGTCTTGGCTGCACCTCATCAAGGGGTTCGACGTGGTCGAGGTGGACAACATGCCCGACATCCTGATCTTCACCGCGCTCGTGCCCAAGCTCACCGGCACGCCGATCGTGTTCTACGTGTTCGACAACATGCCCGAGTTGCTGGCTTACCTGAAGGGACTGCCCGCCGACCACCCGGTGGTGCGGGCGCTCGGGGCCCTGGAGAGCGTGACCTACAAGCTCGCGGATCAGGTGATAGTTACCCAGGAGCTGCCCAGGAGGCTGGCGCTCTCGCGGGGAGCCGACCCCTCCAGGCTCACGGTCGTGCTGAACTCCGCCGACGATGCGGTGTTCAAGCCTCCCGAGGCCGCGAGGAAGGACCGGGACGTCTTTCGTATCGTGACCCATGGTTCCATCCTGGAGAGGTACGGCATCCAGACCCTGATCGATGCGTTGCCCATCTTCCTGGAGAGCGTGCCGAACGCCGAGCTCCAGATCTTTGGCAAGGGGGAGTACGAGCACCGCCTGCGGGAGCAGGTGGCCGGGCTGGGGCTGGAGGGCAGGGTTATCTTCCGCGGCTTCGTCGAGCTGGAAGAGCTGCTGTCCACGTTGGCGACGGCCGATGTGGGGTACGTGGGCATGCTGAACGACCTCGTGCTGCCCAACAAGCTGATGGAGTACGTGGCGCTGGGCGTGCCGGTCGTGATATCCCGCTGGGAGACCTTCGAGCGCTACTTCCCGGAGGGTGCTGTGGCGTACTTCCGACCCGGCGATCCCCAGGATCTGGCCCGGGTGCTGGTGGGGCTGCATCGTGACCCCGAGCGCAGGGCGAGCATGGTCAAGCGGGCTTCTGAGCTATATGCCCGCTACAGATGGTCGGAGCAGAAGAAGGTCTACCTGGGCGTGTACGAGGGGCTGCTGGCGGGTAGTGAGAGCGCCCCGGCCCTGGACGTGGCGAGGGAGGTCGATGCCAGCTGACTCCTACAAGTTGACCCCCGAGGAGCGCCTGCTGCTCCTGCTGGCCAGCGCCGAGCCCGGCAGCCGGGCCGATGAGCAGGCAGCCCACCTGCTGTCGCAGCCTTTCGACTGGCCGCGCCTGCTCGCCATAGCCCACAGCCAGGATGTGGTCCCGGTCCTGCCGTACAGCCCGCTGTGGAGCGCGGTGAGAGCCTGCGCGCCCCCGGAGGTGCTGTCCAACATCCAGGAGCGCAGGCTGCTGGTGATGATGGCCAACATGTCCGCGGCCGCCGAGCTGGACAGGATAGAGCGAGCGCTGCAGGATGAGGGGGTGGCGGTGATCCCGCTCAAGGGCGTGAGCCTGCTCAGGCGGCTCTACCCGGGGCTGGATGCCCGCAGGTGCGGGGATATAGACCTCCTGGTGAAGCCGGGGGACAGGGAGAGGGCCTGCGAGATCCTGCGCGCCATGGGATACTCTCCTCTCGGAGAACCCAGGCCTGGCCAGCTCTCGCATCCCTTCCACGGTGTGCCGCTAGCCAGGGCATCGGCACACGGCGGACATGTGGTGGAGCTGCACTGGAACCTCACAGACCCAAGCTTCGTGCCCGTGGACCTGGAGAGACTGTGGGCGAGGGCCCAGCAGACCCGCGAGCCTCGCGGCGAGATGAGCCTGCCATCGGAGGAGCTGCTCGTCTTCCTGGCGTTGCACCTGCCAAAGCACGACACGGGGCTCCTCAGGCTGCTGGTGGATATCGACCGGCTGGTCAGGCAGGAGCGTCCCGACTGGCAGCTGGTGGAGCGCATAGCCCGGCGCTGGCGAGCCCAGACCCTCCTGTTCTTCGCCCTGTCCCATGCCAGGGAACTCCTGGGTACGCCCGTGCCGGACGGGGTCACGCGCTCCCTGTCTCCGGGGACTTTCAGGAGGGCGGTGGTGCGCGGGCTCGCGGGGCCCCTATGGGTCCTGCGACCTCCAGCCGTGGACAACCTCCGAGCCAACCAGTTTCGCCTGGCCTACTGCCTCATGCTGCAGCCCGCGGGCAGGGTCCTGAGGGCCTACCGCACCTACCTGTGTGCCGGCGGAGGAGGCGCTGGCGGCGCGCTGCTGGGCCTTGCCCGGGGGCTCGCCTGGCCACTGGTCATAGGGTACAGCTGCCTCAGGCGCGGGCCAGGCCATGAGGGAGCCTCTCCCTGAACCGCGGGGGCGGAGCTCAGCTCGCCCGGGTGCCACCTTCGCTCAACCTTCCCTATCCCCAAAATCAACATCGGGGACACGCCCCCAAGGTACAATCGGGAGATGGAGGCGGTCAAAAGCTAGGAGGTCGATGTTTGAGCTACTATCGCCCACGAGGGTTCCGCTTGCTCGCGATCCTGGTGCTGGGCCTTGTATTGGCCCTGACGGGATGTTCGCTGGGCAGGCACGGGGAACCTCGCAGCCGCCCCACGCCCACGGTACGGGCGAGCACGCAGGCGGCAGCTACCCCGACCGCTGCCCAGCCTCTGCCCACCCCCACACCCTCCGGGGGGCCTTCATCTAGCAGCTCCACAGGCTCCATCCGGTTGCAGGGGATGAGGCTCCAGCCCACCTACAACAGCGTGGCGGTGGAGCTGCCTTTTGATGGGGATGCCGACGGCAACGCGCGTGTGCAGCTGCAGTTCCGGAGCGGCGACTCGCCTTGGCGGGATGCCCTGCCCCCCTGGCGCGTGCAGGGTGAGGCTTTCTATGGATCCATCCTCCTGCTGGCCCCCGGGACCAAGTACGAGATCAAGGCTTCCGTGGAGGACCCCGACGGGGTGGTGGGGCGGGCGGTCGTCTCTCAGGAGGTGACCACCTGGCCGGAGGACAACCCTGCGCCCGCGGACCTCAGGCCGACCTACTTCGTGCGCGCCGACGGCAGCGACGAGGCCGATGGCCGATCGCCCACCTCCGCCTGGCGCACCCTGGAGAAGGCCTTCGAGGACGCCCCACCAGGAGCTGTGGTGCAGGTGGGGCCCGGATCGTACGCCCCTCCGGCTGTGGAGAGGGACAAGCCCCTGACGCTTGTGGCGCAGTATCCCGCGGTGGACGATGACCGCAATCCGATCAACGAGGGCAAGCGCGCGATCATAGAGCCCGCGGTGATAGCCTTCCCCCGAGGGAGCGGGGGTGAGCATGAGGCCCCCTGGCGCAGAGTGACCCTTAAAGGCCCCGCGACCGGGCAGTCATTCTCCATATGGGCCTGGAAGGGCGCGCCGGTGGAGGGCGTGGTCCAGATGGCCTTTGCCCCCTCGCGCGACTCCCCCCTGCGCCGGGTGGCCAAGTGGGATATCAAGGACGGCGCCTCCGAGGGCTTCACGATGGAGGCTCCTGAGGGCTGGACGGAGATCCTCTACACCAACCGCTCTTACAACTACGGGTTCGCGGCCTTCGGGAGTGACGTCTACCTGCGGTTGCCCGGCGACGTGGACCCTAACACGCAGTATGTGTGGCTCAAGGGCTCCACGGGCGAGCTCAATGGCGACACGGTGTTCGATGCCGACAACGTGCACCTGTCAGGGTTCGAGGTCAGGCTCTCCGATGTGGTGTTCGACCCCAACGCCGACCACGGCATGGTGGATCACAACCTGTTCCAGGGCGCCAGCGTGGTCTACCGAGCGGCTCAGAAGCCTCGCTACAGGTATCCCACTCACCACGTGGTCGAGCGTAACCTCTTCGAGGACCAGGGCACCTGGTCCGACGATCCCTCGATGCCCGCCATCCCCTGGCCCTTCATCAAGGGGGCCCTGCTGCTCAGGGACGGCAAGAGTAGTTGGAGCAGGATAGGGGCCGAGGCCGAGACGACCGCCGTGTGGGGGAGGGGTGGCGCCAATGCCCTGGTCGTCCGGTACAACACCATCAGGGGCTACTTTAACGGCGTCTCCCCCGGCTACCAGAAGGACTACGACCGCTACGCCGGCTACAACCAGGACGTCCACGATAACCTCATCTCCCAGATAGCGGACGATGCGATCGAGATCGACGGGCCATCCATCAACTTCAAGGCTTGGCGCAACAGGATAGAGCACGCCTCGGTGGCGCTCTCCACAGCTCCGCTGAGCGATGGCCCGGCCTACTTCTTCCGTAACCAGGTGTGGCAGCTGGGCAACGATGGCGTGGGGGCCGACCTCACCGGCAACAAGGGGGTCGGCGTCACGGGGTTCAAGTACTCCGGCACCAGCTCCGGTCCGGGCCTGATATACGTGGTGCACAACACCTTTTGGACGAACAGGCCGGAGGCCAACGGTGGGGCCCAGTTCGGAAGCGGCGGGGGCAGCCAGGAGCACTTCTGGCTGCGCAACAACCTGTTCGTGGCCACCAGGTACGCCTTCTCGGCGCCCGGCAACTCCAGCACCTCCATGGCGGGCAAGATCACCAAGGGCACCACGAGCGATATCAAGGGCACGCGGGACGACGAGATCTATCAGCAAGGGAGGTACGGGGATTTCGACTACCACATCCCAGTGCCCAACGGCGAGTACAAGGTGGTGCTGAAGTTCGCCGAGACCTTCCACTCAGAGCCCGGGCAGAGGCTCTTCGACGTGTACCTGGAAGGGGAACGGGTGCTGCACCGCTTCGACATAGCGCAGGTAGCGGGACCCCTGACGGCAGTCGACCGCAGCTTTGAGACCGAGGTGAAGGATAAGTCGCTCGACATAACTTTCAAGAGCCTGGTGGACAACGCCCTCCTGTCGGGTCTGGAAGCTATCGGTGAGGGCGGCAGGGTGATCAGGATAGATGCCGGTAGCGAGAGCCCTCACAAGGATGCATTGGGAGCGATCTGGTCGCCGGACGAGTACTACGGAGAGCATGAGCAGACCGGGAAGTGGAACGAGGACTACGACTACTTCGCGACCACCGATACCACTCGGGGGCTGGGGTACGGAGGCAACCGGTACACGAAGGATGTGGGCGCCTACAGGCGGGACAGCGGTCAGGGGGAACACACCAACCTCTCGGGCAGCTTCATCCAGCTGCCAGACATCCCGGGAGCCCCAAGGGGCGACCTCTCTCTCCCGGATGATTCCCCCCTGGTCGACGCCGGGGTTCCCGTCCCCAACATCTCTGACCTGCGGGGCAGGACCTATCTGGGAAGTGCGCCCGATATAGGCGCCCTGGAGAAGCGGTAGCTAGGGTATAACCGGCCTCGAGGGTGCTACCAGGGGGCTGCTTGACAATAAGTGGAACGGTGTCACAATCCACTTGACGGAACGACAAGTACGGGTTTGGCAGGTAGAGCCAGGCATGGTGGGCGTCGAGGTGGAGAGATGAGGGTCAACCCGAGAGCTATCGAAGCATCCCATCATTTGGGCCTAAGGCGAGTGTCGTGGCGCGCGTGGCTCCTCCTGGCTCTGGCGGTGGTGCTGGCTGCTCTGGCGATGTTGGCTGCCAGAGATCTGTACTCCAGGGGCGAAGGCACCCGGCAGCCAGCGACGATATATCAGTCCGGCTCCCTTGCTGCCTCCACCCCCGAGGAGAGGGTGGCCCTTGCGGATCTGATCGTCCTGGGAGTGGTGGGAGAGCCCTACGCCAGCAGATGGAACACCCCTGACGGCCAGTTCCCGAATGGGATAGCAAGCGTACAGGATTTGCCTGCCGGGCAGTACACCATCTTCACCGACTATCCGGTGAGGGTCGAGAGTGTGCTCTATGGGCAGGAGTCCGCCGCAACCGTGAGGGTGCGCGTCAGCGGTGGGCAGGTGGGCGGCGATAGGATGCTGTCCGCTGAGGGGCCCGATCTGCGGGCTGGAGAGAGGGTGGTGTTGTTGCTTGCGCAAGATGAAAACCCGATGACGAGGGACGTAGGTCCCGGGCACTACATCGTGCTCTGGGGGGCCTTGGGTAAATATCAAGTGGAAGGAGGGGAGGCGGTGTCGCCCGACCACAGGCTGCCCCTCTCGGAGATGGCCGAGTTTATCAGGGAGGCCAAGCGCTAGAGCGCCCTGCGATGGATCTGAGGCAGTCGCCTCGGTGCCTGGGGCGACGCCTCCCAGCTCCCTGTGGGTGATGCTGAAGGATCATGCCTGACAGCGAGCGTGTTATCCGTCAGCCCGTCCGCCCGCCTGAGAGGAGCGGCCCGTCGACAGCGTAATCAAGCCCCACAGGCTCACGATCGCCCACACCCCCTCCAGCAGGATGAAGCCGTACTGCCTCTCGGCCACGGCCACGACCGTGAGCAGCAGAGATCCCAGGAGGTTGAGCCCCTGATAGGCGACGCTCGTCCTGTCCAGCCACCGGAACTGGTTGGCGGCAAAGGCCAGGAGTATAGCTACGGCGCCGACCACGGAAACGACCTGCAGCATGATGCCTCCTTATCGTCGATGCCTCGGATGCAGCATTGATGACAGCCGATCGGATAGACGTTGATAATCGATCACCACAACCCCCATAATACCAGCTGGTAGGTTAGCATGATGGCCAATGTGCCAGGGAGGAGGAGATTACTTGGAAGCTGTCGTAGGAGCCTTGAGAGCCGTTCCAGCCCTGCCCGTCAGGGCCGTTGAGCCCAGCGTGTCCTTTTACCGCGATGTGCTGGGCTTTGCATGCCCTCACTCCGAGGAGGGGTTTGCCATACTGCGATGGGGCGACGTCGAGATACATCTGTGGGCTGCCACCGACGAGAGCTGGCGAGCTCGCACCGACGGCTACCCAGTCCTGTCGGGCGCGGAGTCGTTCATCGCCGGGACGGCCAGCTGCAGGGTCGAGGTAACAGGGGTCGATGCGCTCTATGATCGCCTGCTACCTCTGGGCGTCGTGCACCCCAACGGCCGTCTCGAAGACAAGCCCTGGGGGACGCGCGAGTTCGCGGTGCTCGACCCAGATAACAACCTCCTGACCTTCTTCGAGCGTCGATAAGCGCAGCTGCTTGCGCGTCGATCGCAGCGATCGCGTCAGGTCACCCCGCCCCCATCTCTGCAGCAGCGGGTATCACCTCGCGCCCCATGATCTCGATCGGCCTGATCCGATCCACCCCTACGACCCAACCGAACACCATCTCGATCCCCATGCCGGCCAGCCAGCGAAGCTGAGCCAGCAGCTCGTCTACCTTTGAGCCATCTGGGCCGACGTCGAACCGGAAGGGAGCTGTCTTCTCGATCGCGCTGTAGTCCCGCCCTTCCCGCTCGCAGAGGCGGCGCAGCAGGTCCAGCTTGCGGGGGACATCAGGGGATGGCGGCAGGTTGCAGGCATCGGCGTACCTGGCAACGAGGGGCAGCGTCCTCCGTTCCCCACCGCCAGCAATCATGATCGGTGGGTGGGGCCTGCTGAGGCTCTGCGGTGCGTTGATGGCGCGCCCGAGCTGCACGTGCCTGCCCTGGAAGGGCCTCCCGTCACCGCGCTCGCCCTCCCACATCCTCAGGCACACCTGCACAGTCTCCTCCAGCAGCTCGAACCGCTCGGGGAGAGATGGGAAGGGCAGTCCCAACCCCAAAGCCTCCTGTGGATAGTTCCCCACGCCTATACCAAGCATGGCCCTCCCTCCTGAGAGCACGTCGAGCGTCGTCACCATCTTGGCGAGCAAGCCAGGATGCCTGTACGTAGCAGCAGTCACCAGGGTCAGGAGCCGCACGCGGTGTGTATGGGCGGCGATGAACCCAAGCGTGGTGTAGGCCTCGATCTGGCTGGCCTCGATGCCACCGGTATATTGGCTGCCCCACACGTGATCCGATACGCTGATGGCTTCAAAGCCGGCGGCCTCCGCCGCTGCCACTATCTCCGCCAGCCTCGATCCCAGTTGGGCAGCCCCTCCCTCCCAATCGGTTGCTGGTATGTGTAGCCCCAGCTTCATGGCGAGACCTCCAGACTGTTGTCTCTGGCCCGCAAGGCCAAACCTAGCCCCCAGGCTAGCACGACCAGAATCGCTACGTGATAGGCCACATCCGGTACGGTGCGTGGGCCCACACCCATGGCGATCATGGACATGCCGATAAGCGTCCCGAGTAGCGCAAAACCCTGGGCAGCGATCGCTGCCTGCCGAGCTAGCGCAGGTTGGAGCCAGGTGATCAATAGCCCGAGCAGGAGCACGGCGCCTATTATGCTCTCGGCAACGGGGGCTCTTGGATGCTCGTAGCCTGGAAATATCGCCCCGAAGTGGACGAGCGCGGCAAGCAGGAAGCTCACCCCCTCGACTAGTAGGAACCTCCGGATCCTCTTCCTCAATGATAGGTCCCTCCTTTGCATCTTGGTGTGGAGCATTATACCATATAAACGGATAAATTTTCTCCATTTATGGCCTGTGAATCCGCTGAGTATTGTGCTATGTTGCTGGAGATGTTAGGTATCCATGGAGGTAGGAATGAGCGGCGAATCTCATAGGGGCCACAGGGCCGAACCCGCGGGGACTTGGGAGCGTGCTCGCAGGTTGCGCGCGGATGCGCGCCGCAACCTGGAGCGCATCCTCGATGCGGCGAGGGAGGTGTTTGCCGAGCTAGGGCCTTATGCACCACTGGATGAGGTGGTGCGACGTGCTGGGGTAGGGGCAGGTACTCTCTACCGGAGGTTTCCGGACCGCCAGTCGCTGTTGCGCGCGGTTGCCATGGACACCTGGGCCCGCCTGATCGATGAGGCTGATCGAGCTCTGGCCGAAGAGGTCAACGCCTTTGATGCCCTCTCGCGCTACATGCATCGCGCGGTCGACCTACGCGTTGGTGCGGTAATGCCTTCCCTAATGGGTGCGATGCCTATGGATGGTGAGATGCAGTCAGCGGCATCACGGTCGGCGGAAGCCGCCCAGCAACTGCTGACTGCAGCCTGGGAGGAGGGATCGCTGCGCAGGGACGTCACCTTTGGAGACATCGGCCTGTTGCTCATCCGCATGAGCCGCCCTATGCCTAGCCCCTTTCCACGCGAGCTGGACAACGCCCTTGCCCACCGACACCTAGAGCTATGTATCGAAGGTCTGCGAGCTATCAACGCCAACCGCCCTCTGGCAGGCCCCACTATGACATTGGAGGATCTGCGCTCTCTGCCTTCCGACGCATCGCGCACCTCCCCGGAGATCGAACACCCCCATCGTCAACAGCAATAGCGCTCCCCAGTAGACTAGAATGAAAGGCAGGAGTTATGACCTCATTGTCCTGTTCCCAACACTAAAGTGCAGGAATTAGTGAGCTACCACACCTTACATCCGGCGAAATCACCGCTAATATACACTGCGTTCATTCCCGTGGTAGATCTGTAGTAAGGTGGCCAGCAACTGTTTGTTATAAGCGTCTTTTGAGTACAGGTATTGACAAGTGGGGGGTAGATATATACTTAGAATGCCCAGTTATATTGCGGGCCGACGCACAGGATTAGGTAAGCAACTGGTTACTGCAGCGGAGGGCCAACATGTGTCAGTTAACATGCGTACTGACACATATCGAGCTCAAACATGTGTGGCTTGCCCCCTACATATGGTGGCGTTTTCGACGTATACACCGCCTGCTCACAGATACTCCTGGGCTGATTCGATCCACTATACTCTTCCAGTCGCCGCGTTGTATCTTCTTTATGTCCTTTCGAGAATTCGCGTGGATTAACTTCCGGCTGCCTGAGGCTCCCAGGAGCGTGCCCAAGATTATGGTGGGTTAAGTTAGATCACCGCCTCGCCGCGGGATTATATGGGGCTGTGTTGGGGTTGGGAGTTACTACACGGGTTCTGTTCGCAACGTTTCCGGTCCTGATAGCATGGCTGCTGCTCTATAGCACGTCTTCAGACGGCCTCCTGGTTCTTGGGACCTACGGGACAGCCAGATCGCTTGCCGTGCTCGCCACAGCACTACCAGCCATACTTGATGCGAACGCTTGGCAGGTAGATGCCTGGATCGAGGAATACATTACATACTATCACGCACGCACGTCCTAAAACTGACCAGTGGATGCAGCTTGATAATGTTGCTGGCATTATGGCTGCTCTGGCAGCATAGCTGAGGGAGCTGAGGGAATGCGAGTGACCAACACGTCGCGCGATCGTCCCATCGGTGGTGTGTTACGTCTCCTCGTCCTTGTTGTGTGCCTGCTGGCCGCCTGCCGAGGATCTCCCGTCACCACCGGGAAGACCACGCCGCTCACCCCGTCCCCCACCGCTTCAATCAGTCCCCAGCCTGTCCCGGCAGCTACCCCAACCTCTTATCTCCCTGCCGAGGGCACGGTGACCGCATCCGCTACCCAGGAAAGTCAGGCAAGGACCCGCCAGATACAGAGGGTGAGGATGGTTTTGCCCCCTGCAGGGGATGGTTCGCTCCCACCGCAATGCGGCCCGGAGCGAATCGTGCACACGGTCACCGGCTTTCTCGACGCCGTCAATACCGGCAATCAGGCGGGGATACGGCGGTTCCTGGACCTGCGGGGCCTGGAGACCTATGTGGTAGTAGGGATAGTTGAGACCGGAAGGAGCAGAGGCAAGCAGGCCACGGAGATCAACCCCCGCGATGCCAGCAAGGTAGTCGCCTACCTCGAGCACAGGCATGAGCGCAAGGAGGAGATGCATCTGCACTACCTTGCCATTACGCACTCTATTATGAAAAGGCAGCCATCCGTGGCGATTACCTACGATCTCACCCGCACGGCCAACGACCTCAAGCTCAAAGGGAACTCCTCTGCCGGGAAGGGCCTGGTGGATTGCAAGGAGGAGAAGATCTTCAGGTGGGTGCAGGACGGCAACTCTTATCTCGACCTGCCGGCTGGAGCAGTGTACGGCTGCTGCTTTGAATACCCCCATACAGGCACGCCAGAGGCGACCTTGCGCGTCCAGCGCTAGCAACTCCCGCCAACCCCCGCGGCCCCGATACCCTCCCAGCATAGGACTGGTCGCACGATGACATCAGGCTGGTGGAGCCCATAGAGCGGGTGGTGGCAGCCTCCAGGAGCGCTACGACGTGGGCGGCACCTGGCAGCATACCCTCTACCTCGGCGGCAGGGAGGCGTAGACCTGATGAGCCATGGGGCACGAGTTCGCGCCTAGGGCTGTTATGAAGCTTGGGCATGCATGGCCACCTGTTATCCCTGACTTATACGGAGATGCCGAAGGCTCCCAGGAGGGTGATCAGCAGGTAGGCACAGGATAGGAGGATCACGAAGAAAACCGTAGCCCAGGCCAGGAGGTTGTAGAAGGTGCCGTTCACGTACTCCCCCCATCACGTGGCGATTGTTGACCAGTCTGGGCAGGGAGACGAGCACCACGGGCAGGAGCAGGCCGTTGAGCACCTGTGTGAACACGAGCAGGCCTATCACGTTCAGCCCAGGAACGAGTGCCACGATCACCCCCACGACCAGCAGCGCAGTGAACAGGCCATGGAACACGGGAGCCTCCTGGAACGTCCTGGAGATGCCCCTGTAGTGGACGGGGGGAGGTGCTGAGGCTAAATCGGCGGCAGATGGCGCAAAGACTGCTCAGTCTGCCCTCTCCCGCTATCTGGGAGAGGGCAGGGGGTGAGAGTATCCCCTACATGCGGGAAGGACTGATGAGGGGGTAGACGATACGGGACCATGCCCCTACGCTCGCCCGAGAATGTGTTGCGTGGCCTCGGCAGCCCACTGATCGAATATTGGTCCCTGGAAGTCTGGAAAGATCCGGCATTGTGCCTCCACCGCCCAGTGCAGCCGCAGGAACCAGAAGATGCCTATGGTGGTCCTATCTACATAGGGACGGGCATCTATGCCTTACCCTGTCAGGAGCGCGACCAGGTCAACGTCGGCAGGAGCAACTACTGGGCGCTGCCAGTCCACGACCCGATAGCCGATGGGAGTGACGAACACCTGCTCTCCGTCCAGGTCTCCGTGAACCACGCGAGGCTCATCGCTGACGGTAGCCAGCACGACAGAGCTCTCGGCCCAAGCGCGCAGGGCGTTTACGGCCTCTGTATCCACCCTGGAGAACCGTCCCGCGGCCACGAGTCGATCGAGGTCTCGGAGGGTGCCCTCCGCCACGACCTGCCAGCGGTCGGGAGAGCCTATATCCAGGTATACCGGCAGGTCACCCTTGATCTGGCCTATCTGCTCGACCAGGCGCCTGCCATGCTCGACGAGCTCGGGCTCGCTGCTGGCTACATCGCCCAGCAATGGGGCATCGATCCATTCGATGACGATGGTCGTGCACCCGCGCAGGGTGCCCAGCATCCGGCAGGCAGGGAGCAGAGGAGAGACGTGCGAGCGTAAAACTCTGGCTCGACGGTGGGAGGCAGCTGGGACTTGTAGAGCAGCCGCATCCCATCCTCAAGGATCAGGCGCTGTACCCAGGAGAGGGGCCACTCATGAATGGTCGTGCGCTCGGTGATGCTACTGCCTATGAGCGTGACCAGTTCGTCATCGGAATGCGCCAGAAGATCATCAAAGAACGGGTGGGTGATCATGGCGTCATTGTAGCATCACAGGTGAACACCTGATAGGAGGCTCTGATTGGGGCGCGCAGAGCTCACCCTCGTGACTGTTGGCAGGAGTTCTACTGAGCTCCTGTGCAGCGTTCCTGACTGGAAGGCGGTGACCCAGCAGCCTGCTGGCGACGCTTGAGTAGCATATGGCACTGGGCGGAACGGCCCTACCGCTCCTTTATCGGATCGGGTAGAGAGTTCATAACGAATTCTAAACCCATTCGATGTTGACTTATCGTATACTCTATGCAATTCAAGGTAGGAGTTGCCATGATGAAGGTTTACCTAGTCATTATCGCCATGTTGGTAGTGGCAGCCCTTGGTGGCGCTCGCCCCGCTGCGGCACAGGGGCCGTGCACGGATATAGGCGCTCCGGGCCACTCGGATTACGCGATGGCTCACATCGTGCCGCTTGCACACGAGGGCATGCTTGGCGCCGGTGGCCACATACCGGGAGAGCACCACGGCTACAGCCTCTGCAATCCTTCCGGCAAGTAGAGAACTCACCACCTTGCCCAGTAACCCTATGCCGAATCTGCCCACCCCGGCGCTGCTGAAGTCCGGGTGGGCAGATCGTAGTTACCTGTTGGGCCACAGGGAGCTCCTCTATGGTCCGTTGCATGTCCCCCGATCACAGCACAGGGTGAGGGCTATCCATGCTGTCCGAACGCCTGCTAGCTTCCTGCCCTGCTGATCCCTGTGCATTGAACATCAGAGACGGAATGGACTTGTGCCCGAAGGATTTGACCGCTGGCTGGTGGTGTATGCCCAACCTCAAGGCCTGTACCTGCACGTAAATCCTGGAGTTACTCCCAAGAATCGTCCCGGCTTAGTGGCTAATCACGGTGTTCTCAGGTGGTCGCTCGGGATGATCTGCTTGGGCGTGCTCGGTGAGGAGTACAGCAGCCTGATGATCGATCTCCCTGTGCCCTCGTAGTACTCCAGCCTGATCTGGTACCAGGTGCCCGCAGTGAGGCTGATGCTCCCCTTGTTCTCCGTCTCGGCGTGGTTCGTCCAGTTGTTGACCAGCAGCTTGCCGTTCACCCACAGCCTGACGCCGTCGTTGCTCCGAGTGTAGAAGGTGTAGGTTTCTGAACGATCGGCCTTCACCATGCCCGTCCAGCGCACGGAGTAAGTATCAGGGTCTATGGAGGGGTCTGGCGAGCCATAGTCCCAGTTGAAGTCCACCACAGGGTCCACCCGCGTCAGTACCAGATCGGTCAGGTCGCTGTTGTTGAAGTACTCGCCAAGCAGTCCACCAGCGGAAGGATTCGAGGACACCGTGAAAGCCCACGAATAGTCGGCACCCAGCCTGTTGCCCGCCAGGTCCCTGATGTCGCCCGTGGCCCTGGCTGTATAGGTGCTGCCGGCTTCCAGCGGCGCATCTGGCTGCAGGGCGGCGATCTTGAGGGCATCGTCGTAGCTCACTTGGGCGGGAACGGGCAGGCTGCTTCCCGATTTCATCAGGTAGAACGTGCTGCCATTTATGCTCGCGGGATCTGCCCTCTCGGAGAGGGCGATAGAGACCTTCGTGTTCGTGGGCACTTCGTTGGCTCCGTTGACAGGCGTGGTACCCGTGATGGTGGGAGGGGTAGCATCGATGGTCCAGGACCTGGAGGCGGGAGATGGATCCTGATTGCCTGCCTGGTCCACTGCCTTGACCTGGAAGGTGTGGCTGCCATCCTGCAGGCCAGAGTAAGCCACAGGGGATGAGCAGGGGGAGAAGGCCGAGCCATCCAGGGAGCACAGGAAGGAGGAGTTGTCCTCGGAGGATGTGAACTGGAATGTGGCCGAAGTCTGGTTGGTCAGCCCTGTTGGCCCAGCCGTGATCGTCGTCTCGGGCCCTGCGCTGCCGCAGCTACCAGTTGTGTACATAAAGCTGTCCTGCAGGACTGGTGGGCTGCCATCACCCCTTACGCCGTAGCCTTCGACCCTCATGGTACCGTCTGCCGAGAAGCGTATTCGCAGGAAGTGGTGCATCGTGTTGTCGCGGTAGGCTGTCCACGACGGCGGAGGGTTGGTGCCGAACTGGGAGAAGGAGCCGTTCTTGTTGCTCTCCTTGCCTCCGGGGCTGGATTTCACCCAGGTCACGCCATCCGACATCGTGTAGCAATCCTTGGCCATGGACGTCGGGGTGTTCGAATTTGGAACATCGACCAAAGGGTAGGTCCGCTCGTAGGCCTGGTCGTGCGAGCTCACGGCGATCTTGACTACTAGCCTCTCGAACAGTGGTCCCAACTGTGCTCTCAGTGCGAGGTTCGAGGGGTGGTTGCGCCCATCGGCGAAGGGCGATACGTGGTAGAACGGCACGATCCACCTCTGCCCCGCGGCCTTTGCTGCCAGGATATCCTGTTCGATCCACTGCAGCTGCCCGTCGGACAGCCCATTAGAGTTCTCGACCGCGTATATCGACACGAAATGTACGTCCCCTATATCGAAGGAGTAGTTCTGCCTGTTGCTGTAGCCGTTTGGGGTAGCGAACCTGGCAGCCCAGTAGGAGTAACCCTCCCCCAGGAGGGTCTCATGGTTGCCATAAGTGGGCATCATTGGTATCTTGGCGCCTATGCGCTGCATCTGATTGAACCATGCATCTATGGAATTATCCAGGGAGCCGAACCTATTGTCAGTGCTGTAGTAAGCGTAGTCACCACCAAGCAATACCACGTCGGGATGCATCCTCGCTATCTCGTCTATTACCTGCTGCGTGCCGCTGGCGAGCCCATCCTCCCTGCCTATCAGCCCGGTATCGGCAACGTAGATCACGTCCAGGTCCGCTGGTCCCCTGAGTGGGGCAGTGTGGGTGGTGTAGGTCTCGCTCCAGGTGGAGCCGTCCAGCATTACCCTGTATTCGTAGCTCGTCGAAGGCGTGAGCAAGGATAGCGTTACCTCGTGCAGGGTGCCGCGTGTCCCTGAGGTACGGAGCGATCCGGAGGCTTGCTGCCAGGTGGTGGTTCCGGCCTGCCTGTACTGCACCAGCGAGGGTATGGACGTGTCGAAGGTGCGCCATACAATCGTCATAGTTCTGGAGGGATCACCCATCCAGGAGAGGTGTATCTGCTCCCCTACTGTAATGGTTACCCTAAGGGACGCGGGTTTATAGTTTGGGGCAGTTGCTAGTACCGTGGACGTATATATGCCTGGCTGCAGCCCTTGCGTGTTGGCCGCCAGGGAGATAGTTGCCAGAGTCGTGCCAGTGGTCGGCTGGAGGCTAAGCCAGAAGGCATCATAGGATAGCGTGTAGCTGGCCGGTGGGTTCCCACCTGTGAGGGCTACCTGCTGTGTTGCCGTGCCGCCACTGCCCACGGACCAGACGACGGCGCTCCTGTCGAACTGCAGCTGTGGGGCGGAGTTTATCACGTTGAAGGTCGCTGTGATCTTCTGGGTGCTGCCGTTGCTGAGCTTGATGAGGGCGGTAACGGAGTGCTGCCCGTCGGCAAGCAGCGTCGTGTTGTAGGGAGAGGCGGTGGATACCGTTCCCCCGTTGAGGTCGTAGGGCGCGGTCTTCTCTACTCGATAGGGTGTCCCGAGAGCGTCGGGGTCATCTATGTAGAAGCTGACCGTGGAGACCCCATCGCTCGGGGACGTGAAGATGTATGTGTTCCCGTACACGCTCTGTCCCTGCAGCGGTTGTGCGTTGGATCTATCGCTGCTGGAGCTGAAGAGCAGCACGTAGGTCGTGGCGGACAGCGTGCCGCTCCCGCCCCCAGCTATGTAAGCGCTGGCGAGCGCCAGCATCACGGCGATGAGCATCCACCACAGGGATCTTGTGCGTTGCACTTCGGCGCCTCCAGCTACTCAGTGATCTCCAGCGCGGATACCAATGGATAGTTCACCACGCTTGTCAGGTCTACGTCCAACCTCCCGTCGGACACCTCCACCTTGAACGTCCTGTCCAGAGCGGTCTTGGGGGCCACTGTCTGCAATATGTCGAAGTTGCTCAGGACCCTGCTCCCCTCGATGTTGACGTTGAACACCCGCTGACCTGCTCTGGTCCAGTACGTCTCTGCGAACTTCAACCTCACTGTGTATGTACCATTGGGCACTTGGAACCGGTAGCTAAACGGTGCCCCGCTCCTGCCCTTCTGGTAGAGCCTGTCGTCGTTTGTGCCAGCTATGTCAGAGGTGGTGCCCTTCGTGACGCTCCCGCCGGTGTACCCGGTGTCTGCCGACCAGACGTTGCCGCCCGTGTCCGTGTAGCTCGATGTATTGCCCGAGTCCACACGTATGGGCACAAAGGCGGTGGCCGATGCCGTCGTGAAGCTCCACGTCCTGTCGGTGGCCAGCGGGTTGCCTATCGCGTCCGTTATCCCACCTGCGCCTCCCTTGACCGTCACCACGTAGGTCGTGTTCGGCTCCAGGTTGGCCGTCGGATCGAGAGTGACCTTGAAGCTATCGTTATCGTAGGATAGGGTCCCCTGCACCTTGTTGGTCTCTCCTTGCTTGGTCAGGTAGACGCTGGTATCCTGCACGCTGCCTGGGGCCAGGGCTTCCGAGAAGCTGATCACCACGTTGGTGTGCACCGCTACTCCGTTTGGTCCATCGACCGGCGTGGTACCCGTGATGGTGGGAGGGGTAGCATCGATGATCCAGGCCCTAGAGGCGGGAGATGGATCCTGATTGCCTGCCTGGTCCACTGCCTTGACCTGGAAGGTGTGGCTGCCATCCTGCAGGCCAGAATAGGCCACAGGGGATGAGCATGGGGAGAAGGGGGAGCCGTCCAGGGAGCACAGGAAGGAGGAGTTGTCCTCGGAGGATGTGAACTGGAATGTGGCCGAAGTCTGGTTGGTCAGACCTGTTGGCCCAGCCGTGATCGTCGTCTCGGGCGGAGTGTTGTCTACCGATGTAACGGTGAAGCTCCAGCTATAGTTAGCAGCCAGGCTGTTGCCTGCCATGTCCTTCACGGTTGCCATGATCGTTGCTGTGTAGATAGCTCCTTCCTTCAGGTTAGATGCTGGGACAAGCGTGGCACGTGCGTTGGCCTGGTCGTAGCTCACGGTCGCACTCAGGTGCGTGGTTGTGCCCTCTTTGACTAGATAGAAAGAGTTGGCGTTGATCGTGACGGGGTCCATGGGTTCCGAGAAGACGGCCTGTACGTTGGTCGTTACCGGCACGTCAGTGGTACCATGTGCAGGACTCGTGCTTGCTACCTGTGGTCTGGTGGTATCCACGACCCAGGTGCGGCCGGCGGGAGTCTGGTCCGTGCCATTGGTTGGGCTTATGGCCCTCACCTCGAAGGTATGCGAGCCGTCCGCCAGCCCTGACAAGGTCACCGGAGAACTGCACGCCGTAAAGGGCGCACCGTCCAGTCTGCATTCGAAGGTTGCACTCGGGTCGTTGCTGGAGAACGAGAAGGTCGCAGAGCTGTTCGCTACGATCCCCGTTGGGCCAGCATTTATGGAGGTATCCACGTTAGTGTTGATCGTGTTGAACGCGAACGCCTCGTTCACGTTGGTGAAAGCCGCGCCGCCCTGGGGTCCTCCACCGGCCACGTAGATGGTGTTGTTGATGGTGCCGGCGACAGCACCGTGCCTCGGAGTGAGCATGGGCGTGAGCGTGAGCCAGGTGTTGGTAGCAGGATCGTACTCCTCGTTCTGTGGGAAGGCACCGCCCGTGCTCGTTATCTCGCCTCCCATCACCTGGATGCGGCCCTTGAGGATGCCCGTCACCATCGTCCTGCGTGCGGTGGGCATGGGTGCTATGGCTGCCCATGTATTTGTGGCAGGGTCGTATACCTCTGCTGACGCCAGGATGTTCGCGGGAGTACTGCCGTCCGCATTTCTGGTGCGCCCTCCGAAGACGTACAGCTTACCGCCCAGCGTGGCCGTGCCGGGGTTGTCTCGCCGCGTGCTCATCGGAGCGCCCGTGCTCCAGGTGTTGGTGGCTGGGTCGTAGATCTCGAGGGTGGCGAGTGACGCGCCGTTGGAGTCCATCCCACCTACCACGTAGATCTTGCCGTTGATCTGCTGGGCTCCTGCTCCACCTCTTGCCGTGGGCATGGACGCAATAGTAGACCAGGTGTTCGTATTAGGGTTGTACATGTACGAGAAGTTTACCGCCCCGGAGAACGGATCTGTTGAGCCTCCGAAGACGTACATTTTGCCGTTGTATGCCGCTACCCCAGGGTTCTCCACTCCTGGCCCTGGCATGTCTTGGCCTGTGGTCCAACTATCGGTGATGGGATCGTAGATGTACAGTTTGGTTTGGTGGCCACCGGAAGAGGTCTTGCCTCCAACCACGTACAGCTTGCCGTTTATGACCGTGCCTCCAGCATCCAGCAGGGACACGGGCAGTGGCTGCCTCGTGGTCCATGACCCCGGGTTGGATGGTATGAGGGCCGTGACCTTGCTGCCGCCGAACTCGCCCACATATATCGTGCCGTCAGGTCCCTGGGTGATCGGTAGCGGGTCATCAAAGCCCGCTGCAAGCTGCTTCTTCTCGACGACGGACAGGCCATCGGAGCTCAGCCTTACTCTGGTTATATCGTCTCCCACGGAGTAGTTGGTGATGAGTAACTCTCCTTTGAGAGCCCCGTTGAAAGCTTCTCCCCTGTACTCGATGATGCCGTCGGCAGACTTGTTCTTGCCCAGCACGTAGAACGGTTGGGCGTAGTTTGGCAGTGGGGCTACCCCTTGATAGGAGCCATCCTTGAAGACACACTCGTTCCTGTAGGGATTGGGGTGGCCATAGTACTTGCCAGGTAGTAGCCTCTGCAGATTATCTGGCTGTTCCCCTGGGTTGTTCGTTTGCGGGTTACCGAACCCCTCACACGGTGGCGTGGGGGATGGTGGGTAGGTGCCCACCACACCGAGCCCGTTATCGGGCCCGTATATGGATCCATTGGAGTGGAACGTGAAGTCGTACATGTTCCTTAGCCCGCTGGAGTACAGGAACACATCACAGGGTGATGGCCCGTAGGTGTTTTCTGGTGTGGCACACGTGCCGTCGAACCCTGGGGCCTTCACGTCGGCCACGAGGAAAGCGGCCGAGAGCGGCTGCTCCGCTCTGGTGCCGAACTCGGTGTTGGCCGTGTTGGGAGCGCCAGCCCCAGTGTTGCCGCCCTGTGCTATGTACAGCTTACCGTCAGGTCCGAAGTGTATCGAGTTCACCGCGTGGTTGGCTATGGCTCGCGGTAGCCCCGTGATGACGTCCTGCCTGTTCGTGAACCCTGGACCCCAGAGCTTGGTCACCATGCTCGAGTTGAGCACGCCGTTGTTCAAGTCTGGGCTCGAGTGGGAGACCCACAGGATCACGTTATCTGGGGTTGAGGCGGGATCTACCGTTATGCCGAGCGTGAGCCTGGAACCGAGAGTGGTTATTACCTGGTCTGACACCACGTGCTTGTCGTCATCCAGCGTGATGGCATGTATCTTCCCAAGCAGTTCCGTCACGTACAGGCGATTATCCGGCCCCCATACCATCGATGTCGGGAAGGGCACTGGGAAGGATACCCGATCGAAGGTTAGGTTGCTATCGGGTGGGCTCCCGATCCCATCCGCGGTTACCGAGAAGTCATCGAATTTGTAGGTGAGTGGGGATGGCCCCTTGCGGTGTGTGGCGTATATCCCACCGAAGCTCCTGGTACCGATCCGTGGGTCGATGCCGGCAGCATCGAAGCTGAAGAACTCAGCGGGCGCCGTAAACGTGCCAAACAGCACCTGCGAGTTGTTGTTGATCTGGTAGTAGGCCTTCACGGTCTGGTCGCCGGGGTTGGCCCGCAGGGTAAACGTGATCTTTGCGTTCGCCAGGCTCATGGCGCTGGTGGTCTTGGAGGATTGAGTAGTGCCGCCTACCTCTATCAGGTACTGGATGCGCAGACCCTTGGGTGTGGACAGAACTCCCAGCTTGAGGTAGTTGTCCTCGTTGTTGCCGAACCACAATCCCGCCTGCTCGTAATTTCCGCTCCCAAGAGGAGGATTAATTACGGTGGTCTTGAGGACAGATATCTGGCTGGGCGCATCTATGCCCACGCCGAGGGCATTGTCCTGGGAGTTGGCTGTCCCGGAGTTGATACCCTTGGTCGTGAGGATATTGAGCGTCCCCGTGCCGCTGGTATCTACGGTCAGGTTCTGGGGTATATACCCCGTGCCCTTGCTAGGCTGGTCCACGTAGGTGAAGCCTGTGCCCACGCCGTTCTTGTCCAGTATCTTGCCCTCGTCCCCACTGAAGTCCAGGTTATAGGGCAGCTCTACGAGTATCTGTGAGCAGTCGAGGGGGTAGCAGCTGGAGCTGGATGTGACCGCTTGTGTGGATGCCTGGAGTGCTTTGATCTGTCGGGACGAGGCGTTCCCCTTGGTAACCGTTAGCTCGATACTCACCTCCCCAGCTCTGTATCCGGGCGCGGTGGCCCTCAGCGTCGCCCTGTAGTTGCCGGGAGCTAGCTTGCCCGCGTTCAGGGAGATCACCCTCTCCTGCGGGGCCTTCCCCCTCAGCCTCTGTGGGTCCGGGAATGCTGGTTCAAGCCGCATCCAGTCAACGCTCTTGCTCAAGGAGTATCTGACGGGCCTGTTATCTGATGAGAGCACGTTCAGTGGTATCGATGTCTTACCTCCCTTGGGAAGCTCCAGGCTTATCCGCTGGGGTGTGATCAGGAGGGCTCGCGGGCCGTTGTACACTACAAAGGACTTGGTCATAGTTTGTACCGAGCCGTCCTTGCCTTCGAACGCCGCGGTGATGGTGTGTGTACCGTTGGCCAGCTTGCTCGTGTCCAGGGGCAAGGCTTTGTTGCCGTTGTCGCCTACGAGGTCGTAGGGAGGACGCGCGTCCACGCGCAGGGGGCGTACTCCCCACGGGACCAGGTCGCTCGATCGGCTGGGCACGTCGAGGAAGAAGTAGGCTCTGTTGACGTTGCGAGCTTGGGCAAATACGTAGACCTTGCCTGATAGCACCGAGCCTTCCTCGAGCGGTGCTGAGCGCCTGCGGTCACCCCTGTGGCCGAAGAACAAGGCGGGTGAAGATGCACGCACACCCAGGGTCTCCGTGGGCTTGTTCCCCGCTGCGTAGGAATGGCTCGACATAACATATGGTGCCAAACCACTAGTTAAGATTATTAGCGCTACGATCAAGGATCTTAGGACCTTCATTCCCACTCTCCGCTTTTCTATAAGGAAATCCCCGTTGTTCAATCGATATAGCCTAGCCCCTCCAAGTGTTAGAAGCATTACTCAAAGGTTGAGGGAGGGTATCGATATGGTCTAGTAGTAATTTCCTATTGTGACACCTGATGACGAGGCATATACTCGTGAGAGCTACAAGTTATGTTTATAGGGCCTCTCACCACATCTAGGCCCTTATATGGAGGGATGTCTATGTCTAGGATAATCCGTGTGCTCTTGCTGCCCTTGGTGCTGGTCATGGCCTCGGCGCAGCTGCCCGCCAACCCTGGCGGAGCGCAGGCCGCCGGGACGGTGACGGGCACCATGCGCAAGTGGCAGCCGGTGACCGTGAGCTTTAGCGGCCCCTATGCCTACGAGCTGGATAGCTCCCCGAATCCGTTTCTGGACTACAGGCTCCAGGTGACTTTTCGCGGCCCCTCGGGGCAGACTTACAACGTCCCTGGATACTTCGATGGGGACGGCAAAGGTGGAGGCAGGGGAAGCATCTGGCGGGTCAAGTTCCTGCCAGATCAGGCCGGTACGTGGTACTACAAGGCCTCGTTCAGAAAGGGCACAAACATAGCTATCGACCTGAATCCCTCGTCCGGGACCCCCACAGGTTTCGATGGGGCTTCAGGGTCGTTCGTTGTAGGCGACGTGGATGCCTCTGCCCCGGCCTTCTTCAGGTGGGGTAGGTTGCAGTACGTTGGGGGTTATTACCTCAAGTTCAAAGAAGGCCCTTACTGGATCAAGGGAGGTACCGACAGCCCTGAGACCTTCCTGGGATACGATGGCTTCGACAACACCCCATCAGGCCCCTACGGGATATTGGATTTTGCTGCCCATGTTCGAGATTGGACGACCGGCGATCCCGTCCTCAACACCGATGGGGCGGATGCTGGGAAGGGGGTGATAGGCGCCTTGAACTACCTGGGGAACCAACATGTCAACTCAGTGTACTTCCTGGTGATGAACATCGGTGGCGATGGGAGGAACGTTTGGCCTTACGCTGGCAAGGTCAATCCCGCCGGTAGCTCATCTGACGATAACACCCATATCGATATCAGCAAGATGAGGCAATGGGATACGGTCTTCCTGCATGCACAGAAGAAGGGGATCTACCTGCACTTCGTCCTCAACGAGGCGGAGACGGCCAACAAGAAGGAGCTGGATGGGGCTACCCTCGGAGTGGAGAGGAAGCTCTTCTACCGCGAGCTGGTCGCCAGGTTCGGCTACCTGCCCGCTATCCAATGGAACATCTCAGAGGAGTACAACCTCGACTACAACCTGGGGGCCACCCGGGTCAAGGAGTTCGCCGGATACATACAGCAGGTGGACCCTTACGATCACCCCATCACTGTGCATAACTACGGCACCGATCTGGACTCGGTGTGGGGGCCGTTTCTGGACGACTCCCGCTTTAGCGTGACATCCTTCCAGCTGGAATCGGGTCCCGGCACGTACGATGAGGTGGTGGAGTCCTGGAGGCGAAAGTCCAGGGATGCTGGCAGGCCGATCCCGATAGCTCTCGACGAGTTGAACGCGGTCTCCACTTCCTCGAGCTCGATAGCTACCCAGCGCAAAGCCGTTATCTGGCCGGTGTACCTCTCCGGCGGGAACCTGGAGCATTATCTGGGAGGTCCCACCACGGACAAGACCTTGGACGACTTCAGGCAGTACGAGACCCTCTGGAGGTACACCTGGTACGCCCGCAAGTTCATGCAGGACAATCTGCCTTTCTGGCAGATGGAGCCTGCGGACGGGCTTCTGAGCAGCGAATCCACGTCCTACGGTGGGGGGCAGGTGCTGGCCAAGAAGGGCGAGGTGTACGCCATATACCTGCCCGATGCCAACCCCAGCGGCAAGCTGGACCTCTCTGGTGCTTCGGGAACGTTCGTACAGCGCTGGTATAACCCACGCACGGGAAGCTTCGAGGGTACTGCCAGGACGCTGACCGCTGGGAGCGCAGTGAGCCTTGGTGCTCCCCCTAGCTCTCCGGATGACGACTGGGTGGTGCTCATCCAGAAGGCGCAGGCGGGGACCGATACGCAGCCCCCTTCAGCTCCCAGCAATCTTACGGTTACCTCTAAGACCTCTAGCTCCGTGTCCCTCAAGTGGGATGCCTCAACGGACAACGTAGCGGTTGGGGGCTACGCGATATACGCCAACGGCTCCCAGGTCGGTACCACCAGCAGCACCAGCTACACGGTGACGAATCTGTCTCCGTCCACGACCTATACCTTTGTGGTAAAGGCTTACGATGCTGCTGGCAACCTGTCCGCGGGGAGCAATCAGGTGAGTGTTCAGACCTTGTCTGCTAGCACCACCCCTTCGTTAGCCGTCACCAAGTTCGTGCTGATCAACGCCGATACGGATCAGCCCATAACGGAGCTGAAGGATGGCATGACGCTCTCTCTGTCGCAGCTACCGACTAGGCACCTCAACATCAGGGCGGATACCAGCCCATCGGTGGTGGGGAGCGTGAGGTTTGGGCTGAACTCGAACCTGGATTACAGGTTGGAGAGGAATCCTCCGTATGCGCTGGCCGGGGATTCGTCCGGGGACTACCGTTCGTGGACGCCTGCGACCGGAACGTACCAGGTGACCGCCACGCCCTACACAAGCTCTGATGGTTCGGGCACGCCGGGCAGCGCCTTGACGATCAAGATCAACGTGATCAATTAGGGGCTAACCTGGATGTAGTACCTAATATCTAATCGCGTTGGTACTAAATTGCTATTATGTTAGCTGCTTGAATGCAATAAACTTGTCGTAACTTTACAGGCCCAGAAAAAGGCAAACCTGTCGCGAGGCAGGGGCGCAAAGCCACGGAGCTCTCGAAGCTAGCCGGGCTGCCTGGGAGGCCTCCAAGCGGATCTGCCGCACCTTCTTCCATGGCCCTCCCAGAGCGCGCAAGAACTGTGAGTGAGGTGATGTATGAGAAGGTATATCTGTGCTTTCTTGGCTGTGATCCTGCTCCTCTGGCCCGTGGCTACCAGGCATGCCACGGTGCAGAGCGCGGACGGAGATGCGGTGTCGGTGCAGTCCATGCGCCTCACCGCCACATACAACAGCATAGGCGTAGAGGTGAAGTTCAGCGGCGACAACAACGGCAACTCCACGGCCGAGGTGTACTATCGACGAGCCGGCTCGGACGCCTGGCTGAGGGCTCTGCCCCTCTGGAGGACCGCCGCGAGCTCCGGCAGCGCCTTCTATGGCTCCGTGGTGCTGCTCGAGCCGGGCACTGGCTATCAGGTAAAGGTCGATGTCGCGGACCCCGATGGCGTGTTGGGTACCGACCCTCTGGTGGATAGCGTAACCACCAGCCCCGACAACGTAAGGCCGGCATCGGAGCTGTCTCCTAGCTACTTCGTACGGGCCGATGGCAACGACGCCAACGATGGCCGGAGCAGGTCCACCGCCTGGAGGACCCTGAGCAAGGCGTTCGCGAGCGCGCCAGCCGGGGCGGTGGTCGAGGTTGGGCCGGGCACCTATCCTACCCCCTCGCTCACGCGGAGCCAGCCGATCACCCTCGTGGCGCAGTACCCAGCGGTGGATGACTCCGGCCAGCCCATCAACGCCGGGCAGAGAACGGCCATCTCGGCACAGGCGGTGGCATTGCCAGCGGGCAGTGCCGGCCCCTGGCAATCAGCACCATGGAAGGAAGTCAGCTTGACCGGTCCCGTGACCGGCAAGACCTTCAAGGTATGGAAGTGGGCCGGGGCCCCGGTCAGCGGGGCTGACTACCTGGCGATAGCTCAGCGCCCCGGGGATGTGCCCTTCTTGGTGGCCTACTGGAGCAAGAAGAGTGGTACCTACAACGGTTACTCTATGTCCACCCCTGAGGGCTGGGCCGAGGTGCTGTACCAGAACCTGTCTTACAACTACGGGTTCACCAGCTTTGGCGACGACGTCTACCTCCGCCTGCCGGGAGATGCCAACCCCAACAACTACTGGGCTTGGCTGGGCACTACTACCCTGACTTTCTCGGGCCCAGACATCAGGTTGTCCGGCTTCGAGCTCAGGATACCCGAGGTCAAGTTCTTCACGGACGCCGCACGCAACGGCGTTTTCGATCACAACCTGGTGCTCGGTGGCCAGTTGAGATATCAAGGGGAGCAGGGTACCCCCTCTCAGTACCCGCAGGACCACACCGTGCAATACAATCGCTTTGAGGTCAAGGGCCTGTGGGGGCAGGACGCGGTCCCCTGGAACTTCATCAAGGGAGTGCTCAAGATGCCTTTCGGCTCCGCCTGGGGTCGAGTAGGTGAGGTTATGGAGATCACGGCCATCTGGGGACGTGGCGGTGCTCAGCGGTTGGTGGTCCGACATAACGTGATCGATGGTTACTTCAACGGGGTGGGAGATTACAACGCCGACTACGATCGCTACGGCATGCAGGACACGGATATACATGACAACCTCGTCAGGCACATATCGGACGATGCGTTCGAGCCCGAACAGAGCGTGATCAACTGGAGGATATGGAACAACAGGGTGGAGTACGCTTCCGTGGCCCTGTCCACGGGCCCGGTGAACTACGGCCCTATATACTTGTTCCGCAACCAGGTATGGCAGCTGGGCAACGATGGCGTGGGCGCCGATAACTCTGGCAGCAAGGGCGTGGGTGTAACGGGCTTCAAATACTCTGGGGAGGACAGTGTGCCCTCCAGGGTGTGGGTGGTGAACAACACCTTCTGGACGAGCAGGCCCGATGCCAACGGCGGCGCTCAGTTCGCGGGAGGTGGCAGCTCCCCGGAGCGCTTCTGGCTACGCAACAACATCTTCAGGACGACGCGATATGCCTGGAGCGCGCCGTGCCTCAGCGCTTGGAACGAGGACTACGACCACTTCGCCACCACCGACACCTCTCGCGGCGTGGCCTTCTGCGGCACCAGGTACACCACCAACCTGTCGGCCTACAGGTCGGCAACGGGGGCGGACCACACCAACGTCGCGGGCAACTTCGTCACCGCTTCGGTGGTGGACGATGCGCTGGTGGATCCCTATGCTGGGGACCTCGCGCTGAGGCAGGGGGCACCATTCATCGACGCCGGCGTGGTGGTCCCCAACATCACCGAGCGTTACTCCGGCGATGCTCCGGACCTGGGAGCGGTGGAGTACGGCTCAGGTGGGGACGCTCCCCCGGTGCCCTCGCCCACCCCTACTCAGGAGCCGTCGCCTTCCCCCACGGCTACTCCCACCCCCACAAGCAGCCCCACGCCCTCGCCCGACGGCAGCAGGACCATGCCTGCCGGGAGCGTCAGCATCGAGGGCGGCGCTCAGTACACGAGCTCTCCCACGGTGAGCGTGGCCCTGGCCGATACTGGGGCGGCTGTTGTCCGGCTATCCAACTCGCCTGAGACCATCGGTGGGGTGCTTGTGGCTGGCAAGACCGTCTCCTATGCCCCGACCGTCACCTGGTCCCTGGTGGACTCGGCCTATGGGGGCGCCTCTGGAGATGGCGTGCATAAGGTGTACGCGCAGTGGGGCGACGGCAACGGCCACTGGTCGAGCGTGGCGAGCGACGACATACTCCTGGACACCACCAGCCCCTCAGGCTCGGTGACGATAGCCCCTGACGGTACCTCGGATGGCGCGGACTACGTCAATAGCAGGAGCGTCAAGCTGGCGATCTCGGCCAGCGACCCATCACCGGCTTCTGGCGTCAAGCTCATGCGCTTCAGCAACGATGGCAGCAGCTGGTCCTCCTGGGAGCCCTACGCTTCTACCAAGTCCTGGACCCTCTCGAGCAAGAACGGCACCAAGACCGTGTACGCCCAGTTCCGGGACGCCGCGGGTAACGTGAGCGCCTCAGCAAGGGACAGCGTGATGCTGGATACGTCAGCCCCCAAGGTCAGAGGGCACGTTGGCGCACTCTTCACAGGCACGACGGTACGCCTTAATACTGCTTCCGGCCAGACTGACTACTCAGTAATGGGCAAGCTGAGCGTGGTCTTTCAGGACGACGCCAGCGGCGTGGCCCACTTCTCGGTGGCGCGCAAGGTGGGTAGGGGGGCCTACGTGACCCTCTCTCAGGCGCGCGTGCGAGGCCTCAAGATCCCTCTCGTGCTGAGCGACAGGCTAGCCCTGGTACCGGGCAAAACTTATCGCTTCCGCGTCATCGTCCGCGACAGGGCGGGCAACACCACCACCAAGTACCTCGGGCCCATCACCTGCACGGCGTTCCAGGAGAGCAGCTGGCGCGTGGGGATCAGGGGATCGTCCGAGATCAACAGGGACCGGAGGGCGTACGCCCTCCGCCTCAAGAACGTGCGATCCGAGGGCGCTGGCATAAGGTTCGTGTTCAGCGGACGCAAGGTGGCGTGGGTGGCTACCCGCGGTCCCAGCTACGGTACTGCCAGAGTCTTCCTAGATGGAGCCCAGGTGGGCAGAGTCAACCTCAGGTCGGAGCGGACCGCTCGCAGGTATATCGTGTTCGCGCGCTCGGTGACACCCGGCAGGCAGCACGTGTTGGAGGTGCGGCCACTGCCGGGCAGGTCCCTGCGCGCGAACGTGGACGCCTTCGTCGTGTACAGGTAGACCGGCGCCTGGGTGCTGTGGGGCACCCAGGCGTCATCGCCCCAGCTAGGGAGCGACTTCTCGCCTCCCTGGCTTGACGCCCATGAGGTCGTACCTCGTGCTTCTCATGAGCGATTGCAAATGGTTGCACGAGTCGCGAAGGAACCTCTATATTAAATGAAAACGACGAAAACGCTCAGGGCTATGCAGGGGGTTAGGAGGTACTTGTTTGAACTATCCGCTGACGCTCTCCTTTAAGCTACTATCTATAGGCCCTCAGGTGAGGGTGACTGACGCTACCGGATCCCTCGTGGCGTACGTCAAGCAGAAGGCGTTCAAGTTGAAGGAGGACATCACGATCTTCGCCGACGAGGGGCAGTCCCTCCCCCTTTACAGGGTACAGGCCGACCGCATCCTGGACTTCAACGCCGTCTACAGCATAACCGACCTCAGGAGCGGCAGGCAGTTGGGCGCAGTGCAGAGAGAAGGCGGCAGGTCCATCTGGAGGGCCACATACAGGATCCTGGATGCCAACGGTGTGCAGGTGGGGGAGATCCACGAGCAGAACCCTTGGGTGAAGCTGCTTGATGGCCTGCTCGAGGAGGTGCCGGTGATAGGGATGTTCACGGGCTACTTCCTCAATCCATCGTATGTGCTGGAGGTCTCGGGACGGCCCGCGCTGAGGATACGGAAGAGGCCGGCTCTCTTTGAGGGGAGGTTCCTTGTGGAGGCCGTAGATGGCCTGCCCAGGGAGTACGATGAGCTGCTGCTGCCCAGCCTCGTGACGACGGTGCTGCTCGAGAGGAGCAGGGGGTAGACCCCCTGCTCTATTCACAGTCCTACAGCACGGTCCACCCGCCATCGGCGACGATGATCGCGCCGTTGATGAAGCTGGCCTCGTCGGAGGCGAGGAAGAGCGCCAGGTTGGCTATCTCCTCCGGCTGCCCGATCTTGCCGTGGGCTGCCGAGAGCTTCTGCACCATCTCGGTGACCTTGAGGTTGGGCGTGGCGCTGCCCATGCCGATCGCCGTGGCCACCGCCCCCGGGCATATGGCGTTGCACCTGATCCCCTGATCCCAGTACTCTGCCGCCACGCTCCTGGTGAGCCCCACCAGCCCGTGCTTGGATATGGTGTAGGCGGCGCCAGCTCGGCCTCCGAACAGCCCTGCCACAGAGGCGGTGTTGACTATGGAGCCTCCACCCCTCTCCAGCATGCTCGGCAGCACGGCCCGGGTGAGGTAGATGGGTCCGAAGAGGTTAACCCCCAGCACCCTGTGCAGGAGCTCGTCGGAGGTATCGCCCAGGGGCTGCATGCCGTCCATGATACCGGCGTTGTTGCACAGCACATCTATGCGCCCCTCCTGGCTCAGCACCTCCTGCACCATGTGGGCGACCTGCTCCTCGTTGGAGACATCGACCACTACGCCCCTGGCGCTATGCCCCTTCGCATTGATGCCCTCGACGGTGGAGGTCACCCGCTCCTCGATCACATCCGAGACTATGACATGGGCTCCCTCGGCGGCGAACCTCTCGGCCATGGCTTTGCCCATGCCCGAGCCAGCCCCCGTGATGAGTGCTATCTTGTCCTGTAAGCGCGACATCTATATACCTCCTTATAGCATTCGAGACGGAATGTAGCACAAAATCAGCGGCCCGACAATACTCTTAAGTAGTATTATTGTTAGCCTTTCTAAGTAAAGAGATGTAGACCTCGTCGCTGACGCGTTGCGGGGGCGACGCGACCTGCCCGGGCAAGCCCGCGCACGCTGCGGCATGGGCGCTGCCAGCCCGGAAGGGTGTGACCGTATCGGCTGCCTACTGATCGACCATCTCCAAGAGCCTGCAGACCGTGCGCCAGTTGCGCGCCGTGCCGGGTACGCCGAGCGCCCTCTCGATGCTCGCGAAGAGCTTGGACCTCCCCACGCCGTTGGGGGCGTGGAAGTAGAAGGTCCTCCCTCTGAGGGTGAAGCGCTCGCCAGCCTGTCGGAGGCGTTCGAGCTTGACCAAGTCCGGGTGCTCGGGCACTGAGCTCAGGAAGGTCAGGTGTAGCGTCGTGGGTGCTGACTCGGCCTCAGGATATGGATTGGAGGCCACCGCTTCCCTGAGCTCTTCCGGTGTCAGGATGATCACCCTGGGCGCAAAGCCGTATCGCTCGTTGATGGCGCTGCTGATCTCCTCGGCGATCTCACCGGTGGAGGCCCGGTCGCTTCGGAAGATGGCGTTGCCGCTCTGGATGTAGGTCCTTACGTCCCGCAGCCCCAGCTCCAACATGATCTCTGCCAGCCCCTGCATTGGTAGCGTGTACTTGCCTCCAAGCCCTCTCAGAAGTGCGATGTACGTGCGCATGGGTCGATACTCCCTATCCTTCATTAGAACGTCTTGGTGTGTGGTCCCACCTGCAATCGCATGACATGGCGACGTGTGCCCGCGCGTCCCACCTCCTGGAACCCCGCGTCCTTGAACACCGACACGCCCCCATGAAGCGGTAGCTTGGGGAGTCGGGGTCCACGGGATAGGCTTCCGCGATCGAGGCCCCACGTGCGCGGGCGTGCTCGACGGCTGCCTCGATCATCCGGTGCGTGATGCCTCGGCCGCGCAATCGCCTGACGGCGAAGAAGCAGGTGATGGACCATATGCCTCGTCCAGGGCGCTATCGCCAACCAGCCAGCGGAAGGTCGTTCTGGGGGCTACCGAGTACCAAGCCACCGGCACACCATCCAGGTACCCCAGCAAGCCCACAGGCACGCCGGAGGCCACTCGTTGGGCCATCGCCGCCTTGCGGCTTGGACCATCGGTGCGCCGGGCTTCATCGCGATTCGCCCTCCAGGCCATGCACCAGCAGTATTTGGGTCCTCCACGGTTCTCGAACAAGCGCTCGAAGTCACTCCACCGGCTGGCATCCACCTCATAAAACTCGATGCAGGCTATGTCGTCTCCGTCGCTCATCTCTCCCCCTGGGGCTTGGTGGGCGCACCTGGTTATATGGGTGAAATTATACCCTCCAGAGCTGCGAAGGCATAGCCCCTTGGCCTGCCGGCTCCACCCCGATGCTGCCCCTGGCCGGGGTGCGCCGGCGCGTGGGGCAGATCCCCGGCCAGGGCTGTGCACGAAGGGATGTTGGCGAACGATACTTATGATGCCCATCAGGGCTATACCTGATGGGCATCGCAGGCTGCACCGCCAGTTGGGCGTTTCTTCCGCACCAGGGCCGTATCGCTTGTTGCCGAGGCCGAGCCCACACCTGGGCGAGGGGGCTCAGCTCTGCCCCGTCGGGTTCGTCGAGACCTGCCAGAGCACGCCGAACTTGTCCGTCACCATGCCGTACAGCGGGCTCCAGAAGGTCTCCTGCAGGGGCATCTCCACCTGACCACCCTCCTGCAGCCTCCCGAACACCTCCCTGGCCGTCTGAGCATCGCTCACGCTGATGACTATGGTCACCTGTGATCCGAGCTGGTACGGCATACCCGGGAAGTTATCGGAGAGCATGAGGTCCGAGTTGCCTACTCTCAGGTGGGCGTGCAGCAGGCGGCCCTTTGCGTCCTCAGGCACTCGATGCGCCGGATCTTCGGGCTCGGGCATATCTCCGAAATTCGAAACACTAACGACCTCCGCGCCCAGCGCGTGCTTGTAGGACTCCACCGCCTCGTGTCCGTTACCGTTCAGAACGAGGTAAGGGTTGATATCCTGGATTACGGCAGATACCTCCTGTGATTTCTTTGGCCCTGATCATACCTGATAGGTGAGAACGACCACGCCTGAGCTAAAGCTCTTGACCTCCCTGAGCCTCAGGGACTTAGTCCCGCTTCCGCCCTGGAAGAGCTGTTTCCCGCTCCCTACGACGATCGGAAAGACCATCAGCCGGTACTCATCGATGAGGTCTTGCTGCATCAGCGTGCGCACGAGCTCGCCGCTGCCGTAGATCAGCACATCCTGCCCGGGCTGCTGCTTCAGCTTCTGCACCTCTGCCGATATGTTCTCCCTGATCAGCCTGGAGTTGTTCCACTCAAGTGGTTCCTCCAGGGTCGTCGAGACGACGTACTTGGGCAGGCTGTTCATCCTGTCAGCGAAGCCCGCCTCATCGGTCATGGATGGCCAGGCGGCCGCAAAGCCCTGATAGGTCACCCTGCCCAGCAGGAGGGCATCGCTTGAGAACAGCTCATCCAGCTTGAACCTGGCTGATTCCTCGCTCCAGAACTGGAAGGACCATTTATCTGGGGATTCCATGACCCCATCCAGCGTCAGGTACATCGATGCTATCACTCTTCTCATCAATCGCTCCAATTTTTGGGGTCTCAGGCTAAGCCCCTGAGTCCTCGGTCGGCTGCAGGGGACCAGCGAGTTCTCCCTGTTATATCGGGTCTTCCCGTCGCTGCGCTCACGCCATCTAGGGTCGCTGTCGGAAGCACCCTGTTCGAGCGCTTTGATCTCCACCACTCATGAGTGATCAAGTGGCTCTATCCTAGCATGCCGATGTGCCGGTATGCAAGATATCTCCGTGGATGGCTGTTTGGGGTGCGCACGCCAAGGCGTGGTCTCCCCCGGCACCTGATCACCCCGCCGACCTCGGCCTATCCCCAGCATCTGGTGGGAGATAGGGTGCGCCTGCACGGCAGGTGGTAACCCTTGCTGCGACCGGTAGCCTCCGGTGATCCCTGCTCTGCGCGTCGGGACGCCCGTTGGCCACCGAGCGGCTGCTCCGCTGATAGGAGGGCCCTAGCCGATGGATGCCATCAGGTTAGCCATCTCGAGTGCGGATACCGCCGCCTCGTAGCCTTTGTTCCCTGCCTTGCCGCCGGCTCTATCCAGCGCCTGCTCGAGGCTGTCCGTGGTGAGCACGCCGAATATGGTCGGCACCCCGGTGTCCAGCCCTACCCTCGACACCCCCGAGGTCACCGCGGACACCACCGCCTCGTAGTGGCTCGTCTCGCCGCGTATGACGGCTCCAAGGCAGATCACCGCCGCGAAATCCCCTGTGCGCGCGAGCCTGCTCGCGGTGATCGGGATCTCGAATGCCCCAGGCACCCAGGCCACGCTTATCCTCTGCGCCTCCACGCCGTGCTGCCGAAGGGCGTCCAGGGCGCCCTCCAGCAGCCTCCGGGTCACGAGCTCGTTGAACTTGGAGACCACTACGGCAAACCTATAGCCTCTGTCGACTCTCCGGATGTCGTAAGTATGGGTCATCGCTGCTCTCCGATGGGGGGATGTAGCTGTAGCCAGTGCCCCAGCTTCAGCTTCTTCGTCTGCAGGTACCTCAGGTTGTGCCTCCGAGGGGGTACCTCCAGGGGTACCCTCTCTACCACCTCGATGCCGTGGGCGCGCAGGCCCTCGATCTTGCGTGGGTTGTTCGTCAGTAGCCTGACGGAGCTCACCCCCAGATCTCGCAGGATCTCCGCGGCCACGGCGTAGTCCCGCTCGTCGGGCTGGAATCCCAGGTGCTCGTTGGCCTCCACGGTATCCAGCCCCTCGTCCTGGAGGGCGTAAGCCCTCAGCTTGTTCAGCAGCCCTATGCCCCGACCCTCCTGCCGCAGGTACAGCAGGATGCCGCCCTGGGCAGCTATCATCTGCAGGGCCCGATCGAGCTGGGGGCCACAGTCGCACCTCTCGGAGCCCAGCACGTCGCCGGTGAAGCATTCGGAGTGCAGGCGGACCAGGGGGGAGCTTCCTGGGTCGCCGTGGATGAGCGCCAGGTGGGGCTCCCTGGAATCCGGCGCCGTGTAGGCCACAAGGGTGAACTCACCGTGGCTCGTGGGCAGCTTCACCGGGCGCACTTTTCCCAGCGTGCCCTCGCTCTCGGCCGCCCGGGCGTCGGCCACCTCCTGAACCGTCACCAGCATCAGGTTGTGCCTGTGGGCGAACTCCTCCAGCTCTTCTCCCCACGCCATCCTGCCGTTGGGAGCCATGATCTCGCAGATCGCGGCCACCGGCTGCAGCCCAGCCATGACCATCAGGTCCACGGCGGCCTCGGTGTGTCCCCGTCGCTCCAGCACTCCTCCCTCCCTGGCTCTCAAGGGGAACACGTGCCCCGGCATGATGAAGTCGCCGGGCGTGGAGCTCGGATCCGCCAGGAGCCTTATGGTGTGGGCTCGGTCGTAGGCCGAGATGCCCGTGGTGATGCCGCTGGCGGCGTCCACGGGCACGCCGAAAGCGGTGCCGTGCGCCGAGGTGTTATTCTCGGGCGAGACCATCGGGGGGATACCTAGCTGGTCCATCCTCCTGCCGTGCATGGCCACGCAGATCAACCCACACGCCTCGCGGGCCATGAAGTTGATCGCCGCGGGTGTGGCATGCTGTGCCGCGAGCACGAGGTCGGCCTCGCGCTCGCGCGATTCGTCGTCCACTACGACCACGAACCTGCCCGCGCGCAGCTCATCGAGTGCCTGCTGGATCTTGCTGCCCGTCATGCCCTTGCCTCCGACCACTGGTGCTGCAGCAGTCGCTCGACGTACTTGCCGAGCATGTCCACCTCCAGGTTGACCAGTTCTCCCACCTGCTTGCGGGCAAGCGTGACCTTCTGCTGGGTGTGGTACACGAGCGAGACGGTGAAGGCATCCTTCAGTGCGTCCACGACCGTCAGGCTTACGCCGTCTACCGCGATGCACCCCTTGGGCACGACGTAGCGGGCGAGATCCCTGGGGAGCCCGATCTTCAGCCAGAGCGCGCCCCCATCGGGACACCTATCCAGGATGGTGCCCGTGGCGTCGACGTGGCCCTGGACGAAGTGGCCTCCCACCCGGCCGTCGAAGCGGAGCGAGCGCTCGAGGTTCACCTCATCGCCCAACTGCAAGCCGCCCAGGTTGGTGCGCCGCAGCGTCTCGGGCATGAGACCCACGGTGAAGGAGCCCTCGTCCAGAGCGTCGACCGTCAGGCAGACGCCGTTGACCGCGATGCTGTCTCCCAACTGGGTGCCCTCCAGCACTCGCTGGCAGGCCACACGCAGCCGGAGGGGCTCCTTCAGGTGCAGCTCCAACACCCTGCCAGTTTCCTCCACTATGCCTGAGAACATGTTGCCTCCTTATGCATGGCCTGTGGGCATAGGGGGCTATAAAAAGGAGTCCCGAGAACCTGATGGCTCCCGGGACATGGATATGCGACTCAAAGCCCCTCATGAGGGGGAGCGAGTCGGACCTTCTCCCATCCGGACTCTTACCGTCGGCCCTGGAATCTCACCAGGTCCACCCCTGTTGCAGGGGGTCGCGGGCTCTACCGCCGGTCGGGAATTGCACCCTGCCCCGAAGGCCGTATATGTTTTTCTGTATTATAGACGAAAGCTGGCTGTACAGCCTAATGCGCCGATAAGGACTCCTGCACCCTCCCGGGGCATGCTACCTGGCCACATGGGAAAGGGTTCTCATCCCTCCCGCTCCCGTCTGCGGCATATTGGGCAGCTGCTCGCCGTTGGGTGGTCCGAAGCTGTACCACGCGCTGAACAGGGGGTTGTCGCCAGGCAGTCGCTTGCCCTTGTAGAAGAACTGGGCATTGCCCGAAGGCTTTATGCGCGCGAACCCAAAGCCGACCGGGGTATCGGCCTCCAGCTTGTGCCTGGCCACGTAGACGGTGCCGTTGCCCTTACACGGCTGCGCGGATCCTCCGCTCCCCACAGCCCGGAGCCTCCTCTGGGCTCTACTTTGCCGCAGAGCAGGATTTCCAGCGACTCGCCGAAGCCAAACCCGTAGCTCACGTAGAAAGCCTCACCTGGGGGCACTCTGCCGTACAGCGTCAGCTTGAACGTCACGGGCACCAGGGAGAAGTCGTACTCAGCCCATATGGTGACGTCATTGTTGATGGTTTGAGTGCCGGTGTGAAAGGTGTAGGTTCCCCCACCGGGCAATATGCGCTGGAAGCTGAAGCCAATCCTTGAGCCGGCTGGGACCGTAAGGCCGACCCGGTAGCTAGCACCACCCTCGCACGCAGCGGCCCTCCTCCGGTTGTAACTGCCACAGAGCATCAGCGTGCGGGTTGTCTAGGGGCCTGATCCCCGTACGAGCACGCGGAAAGCCTCGTGCTCCCGATCCATAACCCTGCCATGTATGGTAAGTTGGAAGGTGACTTTGGCTTCCCCCTGGGTCTGGGCGCGTGTCGTGATCCGGGGAGCGAGCAACGTCCCCAGCGCTATGGCCATCAGGCAGATCGTTGCCAGCATGAATTTAGACATAAGCTCCTCCTAATGATCTTTATAGAGAAAACGTCTTATGGCCACAATGGTTACAGCTGACGATGCGTGCCAGCTCTTGGAAGTGCTCCGCCTGCTCTGGCCCTGTGAGCACCCCACCCATCGGGAGCGTGACAAAGGCCAGGAGCGCCTGGGGCTTCTCAGGTAGATGAGGGGGGCGTCCGCCTCCCGGGAGCTCGGGCGGCAAGCATGGCTGGATTGTGCTGGTGGACTCTTGCCGGAGATGAAGGGCAGCTCTGGACCTGCTAGGGGCCGGATGAGGTCTGGTGGGCGGGAGTTGGGAGGCTCCCGCCCGGGTACGAGGGGATGTGGGGTAAAGGGAGGTTGGTATTCTTGGTTAGAACCTTCCGGACTGGACGAACGGGATGATGCCGCCGGCACGCACGATCTCCAGCACGAACTCCGGCAGCGGCTCCACCTGGAAGGTGCGTCCATCCGCAAGGGTGATCTGGCCGGTGGCGAGGTCGACGTCTATCTCGTCACCGTCCTCGACCGCCCCATGTAGCTCGTCGCACACGAGTATGGGGAGGCCGATGTTGATGGCGTTACGGAAGAATATACGGGCAAAGGAACGCGCGATCACCGCCTTGGCGCCGGAGGCCTGGATGGCGATGGGGGCGTGCTCGCGCGAAGACCCCATCCCGAAGTTCTTGCCGGCGACTATCACATCGCCTGGGCGGACGTTCTCTGCGTAGTCCGGCCTGTACTCGATGAACGCGGCCTTCGCCAGCTGCTGGCGGTCGGTCGTCACGTTGTACCTGCCGGGGATGATCTCGTCCGTGGATACGTTGTCGCCTACTTTCCATACTCTGCTCATCAGTCCAGGCTCCTCGGGTCAGTGATGTAGCCGGTGATGGCTGAAGCCGCCGCCGTCGCGGGGCTCGCCAGGTAGATCTCGGCGGTGGGGTCGCCCATCCTGCCGGAGAAGTTACGGTTCTGCGTCGTGATGGCCCGCTCGCCCGCGGCCAGCACTCCCTGGTGGCGGCCTATGCATGGGCCACAGCCGGTGTTGGTGACGACAGCGCCGGCCTCGATCAGCGTCTGGATGTAGCCCCTGGCCATGGCCTCCAGCGCCACCCTGGTGGAGGCCGGAGTGACGACCATGCGGGTGCTGGGGTGGATCTTCCTGCCCTTGAGGATGCGGGCGGCTATCTCGATGTCGTCCAGCCTGCCGTTGGTGCAGGTGCCTATGAACACCTGGTCGATCTTCACCTTGCGCATCTCAGCCGCGGGGGCAAGGTGCTCCGGATCTGGTGGCACGGCCACCATCGGCTCTATGGACGAGGCGTCTATCTCCACCACGCGGCTGTAGACTGGATCGCGTGGGGTGATGCGCTCGTAGGGATCCCGGGCGCGACCTCGCAGGTACTCATCCACCGTATCGTCGGGCTCCACGAGGCCGGTCTTCCCGCCCATCTCCACCGCCATGTTGGCCAGCGTCATGCGCTCGGAGATGCTCATCCTGCGCACCGCAGGGCCGCCGTACTCCACGGCCATGTAGGTGGCGCCGTCCACGCCTATCGTGCCCACCATCGCCAACGCGAGGTCCTTGGCGTAGACGTGATGGCCCAGCTCGCCCTTGACCTCGAAGCGGATCGTCTCGGGCACCCGCAGCCAGGTCTTGCCGGTCGCCAGGGCCACGGCGATATCGGTGGAGCCCATGCCCGTGCCGAAGGCTCCCAGGGCCCCGTAGGTGCAGGTGTGGGAGTCGGCGCCAACTATCACGGCTCCGGGGGTAACGAACCCGCGCTCGACCATCACCTGGTGACAGATGCCCTCCTGCAGGAAGTTGGTGATGCCCTGCTCGCGCACCCACTCGCGGATCATCTTCTGGAGGGTGGCGGCCTGCACGGTGGCCGCGGGGATGATGTGGTCGAACACGATCACCGTACGGTTGGGATCGAATAGTGGCCGGCCGATCTTGCGAAAGCTCTCGATCGCCAGCGGAGCCGTCTGGTCGTGCGCCAGCACGTAGTCCACCGGCACGATGACTATCTCGCCGGCGCGCACCTGCCTGCCGACCTTGCGGCTGAGGATCTCTTCGCTTAGAGTGCCCATGCACGCACACCTCCCTGGTTAGTTGCACAGGAGCGCGAGCGCTCTGCCCACTCGCGCAGTATCTGGTCTACTTGCTCGGTAGTTAGTGGGGCCTCGTCCGCCAACCTCTTGATCTCCCTTGTCGCGGCCCTCAGCTCCGCCTCGGAGAGGGAGAGCCCCAAGGTACGGGCCCTGTGGGCTATAGCGTTCCAGCCCGTAAGCCTGTGGCCCAGCTCCACACGGCGGGTGAGGCCGAAGTCCTCGGGGTTGATCGCCTCGTAGGATGAGGGGTTGGAGAGGACGGCCTTGGTGTGTATGCCCGCCTTGTGAGCGAAAGCCGTCTCGCCCGTCAGGTAGTTGTTGAATGGGATCTGCACGCCCGTGTACTGGGAGATCAGGCTATCCAGCTGGGGCAGCATGCGCAGGTTGTACCTGCTGACCAGGCCGCGGTCGGTGGCGTACAGCCTGGCTATGAAGCCTCCCAGGGGGGTGATGCCGTTGCGCTCGCCTATGCCCAGCACGGTGGTGTCGATGTGGGTGGCTCCTGCCTGGAGCGCTGCGTAGGCGTTGGCGATCGCGCAGCCGGAGTCGTTGTGCCCGTGGAACTCGATGTCCGCGCTCACCACGCCCCGCACGCGGCTGACCAGCTCGTGCACTCCCAGCGGGTCGGCCACCCCGACGGTATCGGCGATACCCACCCGGTCGACGCCCATGGCGTCCACAGCGGCGTACACCCTCAGCAGGATGTCTATGGGGGTGCGGAAGGCGTCCTCGCAGGAGAAGCGCACCTCCAGGCCGTGATCTTGCAGGAAGGAGATGACGCCTCTTGCCGACTCTATGATCTCGTCGATGGATTTGCCGTGGGAGTGGGTCCTCAGCTGCTCGGAGGTCGCGAACAGCAGGTTGACCCCGTCCACGCCGGTTTCCACGGCCTGTTGGACGTCCGCCATGGTGCAGCGGCAGTGGACCAGTATGCGCGCCCGCAAACCCAGGTTGGCGATCCTGCGGGCATCCTCAAAGGACGCCGGCGAGGCCGCGGGGTTGGTGAGCTCGATGTACTCCACGCCGAAGGCATCCAGGGCGCGCGCTATCTCTATCTTCTGCTCGGTGGTGAAGTGGGCGTGCACGAATTGCTCGCCCTCGCGCAACGTCGAATCTACTATGTAGAAGTTGTCCAACGGCATATGCTTGCCTCCTTCCTGAGTACCTGACTCGTACGCGGGGACGAGGCCTATAAAAAATCTCCCGTCCCCGACGGATCTGCCGGGGACGGGAGATCGTTGCTTCCCGTGGTACCACCCCTGTTCGTCGCCACCTCACGATGACGACCTCACGAAGTACTCCACCCTAGAGCAGGGCTTCATACTCCCAGCCTGGTAACGGTGGCTGACACCGGCTCGGCCTACTGACGCCTGGGCATTCTGGCCCATCGAGGTTCAGCCTGCAGCTCCGGGGGCTTTTTCACCGAGGTTCGAGCACCGCATCCCAGCAACGCGGCTCTCTGTAGCCCTACATCTCGGCTACTCGTCCCCATCGACGCTTTTAGGGTCGATGTGTTTGTTGACTTGAATATAGCAAGGTTGAAAGGGGAAGTCAAGCCCCAAAACGCAAATTCGTGAAGAAATTCGCCCATCTGCCTGCGTTTTTGGGTCGGATTCTGTCCCTCTCCTCGCCACCGACCGCCTGTTGCACTATATTATAGGTATGAGCTCGAGAGATCCCGCAGAGTCTGGCAGGGGCAGGCCCAGGGCTCCCCTCTCACGCATTTGGGAGGATTGGACCTGCCTGATATGGATGGTAGTGTTCAGCGTGATCATCATCGTCATCCTGACGATTAACGACTACTGCACGCGCAGGGAGTTGGAGAACCTGTTCCCTGTGCAGCGCACGCCCACGCAGGAGAGCTCTTTCGTACGATACAGCTACGACCTGTGGAGGTAAGCTTCGTGTATAAATGTGATCGTTGTGACCAGCCCCTGACAAAGGCAAACCTCAGGGCAGGGGGCTTCTACGTCCTTCTCGAGAAGTCTCAGAAGGGGGTATTCGCCTCTCCGCCCCAGTCCGACGTGTCGGCCTATGTATGCCCCAGCTGCGGCAGGGTGCAGCTGTACGCCGACAGCCCAGAAGCCTTTCGTTCCAGCTGAGGAGTTATACGTTGGACACCTGGGAGGATGCCGAAGCGTACGAGCGCTATATGGGCAGGTGGAGTCGCAGGATCGCCCGGGAGTTCGTGCGTTGGCTTCGCCCTCCCAGCGGCGCCCGCTGGCTGGATGTGGGCTGTGGGACCGGCGCCCTCTCGGAAGCGATCGTCCAGATTGCCGCACCCTCTTACCTGGTGGGGGTGGACCCATCGCCGGGGTTGTTAGAGCACGCGCGCAAGAGCCTGCATGCTCCCATGGTTACCTTCGAGCTCGCATCGGCGGAAGACTTGCCATTTGAGGATGGGACCTTCGATGTGGCAGTGTCCGGCCTGGTGATCAACCTGCTGGCCGACCCGCTGCAGGGCGTGCGCGAGATGGCGCGAGTCGTCAGCAAAGGGGGATTGGTGGGATTGTATGTGTGGGACTATGCTGAGGGCATGCAGTTCCTGCGGTACTTCTGGGATGCTGCCAGGACAGTTGATCCCTCTGCGCGGGAGCTGGATGAGGCTGTACGCTTTCCGGTATGCGATCCAGTTGCCCTTCAGGAGCTGTTGAGAGGAGCCCATCTCCAGGAGTTGCTGGTGGACTCGTTGGAGATAGAGACCACCTTCTCGAGTTTTGACGACTACTGGCAGCCGTTTCTGGGAGGGCAGGGCCCAGCTCCAGGCTATGTGCGCTCCCTGGAGGCTGGGATCAGGGAGGAGCTGAGGCTGCGGCTGCTGAACACCCTGCCGATAGCTGCTGATGGATCCATCCCGCTGCGTGCCAGGGCTTGGTGTGCTAGAGGGCTCGTCCAGGCTTCTTAGCCTGCCATGAGACTGGGAGCCTGGTGGGGCTTCCGCTTCCGGGTGATCTACTGTCAAGTATCCTCCAGCTAGGTTGTTACAGGGCAGGGAGCTCTCCCCCTGCCCTGCTGCATCCGAGGGCGTCACCTACCTATGGGCCATGCCCCCTGCACCCGTCTGGGGCATCCTGGGCACAGCCTGCTCGGCCTCCGGGAACCTGTACCAGGCGCTGAGGGTGGTATCGCCAGTGATGGTCTTTTCCCCCATGGCGAACGTTTGCCAGTCGTCACGATCGTTGTAGTTCTCTGGGTCCCTTACGAAGTAATACCGTATCTTGCTCCATCTCTCGAACACGCTGGCAAACACCCTGTGGGTAGATCTGTACACTGTGCCGTGGCCCCGACACTCCACACCACTGTCCCCTCCACAAAGCACAATGGGAACAGGAGTATCTCCTGGCCTGCCAGGATAGTCGTAGATGAAGAGGAAGGTCTCTCCGGGGGGCACATCTCCATAGAGGGTGAGTTCGCGAGTGATCTTGTAGCGTGCCTCCTCCTGCTGAGCGGTGGCTGGAGCGAACACCACCAGTGCCATGAACAGTGCTAACCATATGCTGATGAGCCTCATCTTGTATCCTCCTTAGCTATTGGACTTTGCATCTGCCTGGTATGCCAGTCGACCCATAACCCCACAGCATGGGCCAGTCGTAGGGAAGCCAGCTCCAGATCAGCCAGCTCCTCTGGTACTATGTAGAGAGCCGTAGTGACCTCTCCACATCTGCCCTCGTAGCAGTAGAGCTCCTGAGGTGTGCTCCAGAAAGAGTGGCCGTTGGGCAAGGCAACCTTGTCACTAGAAACAACGAAGACGAAGACTCGATAGTTACTGGGGGAAGTCACAAGGGCAGAGGAGGCCGGGGCCATACCGTCCTGCCAATCGAAGCCAGGCATACCTGCCCTGGGTGGGCCAGGACAACCTACATCCACCACTGGGGCATGCGTCCCAAGCCCTGACCTATAGAAGTCTGGATGGTCCTGGATGCGTGCCAGCGACTTGCGAACGAAGGAGCTTAGTTGATCGTTAGTCACCTGCGGATGGTAGGATTGCACGCATATGCGGAGCCTGTCTCTATTGGATGTAAGCAGGATAGAATTTGTCCTGGATACTTCAGTATGTCCAATGCCCATCCTATGTATCGCTAACGTCCATACGAGCGCTGCGATTATAGACAGCATGATGGTTACCCAGATGCCTGATCTGTTGTATGAAGCCGTAGCCTGCATCTTGATCCCCCTAAGGTTTATTGATTAGTTCCCACACGGTATCTCTATCCCAGTCAGAAGGGTACCTGTAGGCGTAGTTGCCGGGGCAGTAGGGGTAGGGTGTGTGCATCACGCTACGGTCCGTACATGGTTCATATCTACCTGTGTATGTATTATAGATGGGGTCCATTAGTCCTAGGGCATGGCCGGTCTCATGGCTTACCATGTGCCGCCGCTTCCACTCTGTCCCGTCGTTATCGTAGATGCTGTCTCTGGAGTGGATGATTCTATAAGCTCGACTATCTACATGGTTGCCTATGTATACTGGCCCAAGATCGATTGCGCATTCAGTAGCGTCGTCGTAGCCATAGGAATAACAAGTGCTTTGGGCGTTAGCATCGGTCTTGACCCTATACCTAAGCTCAATGTCTTGCATCTCGGTAGAGCTGAGCTGGTCGCAGTATCTATCCTCCATCTGGAAGTGGAGGTGGTTAGTACCTGTTCTCTGGTGCCAATCGAGTTCGGGTTTATCGTAGCGTAGGGTATTGATAATCCGCGCTTGCACGTAGTTATGGGTGACTATGCCGTCGCCGACATCGCTTTGGGCGCACGCGTGTTCACCCCCCCCCGACTCCGTCATAATGAATAGACCATAGGTGATATTGGCCACCGGGATAGGGGTGGTCGGCATTGGCCTTGCCCACAGCCGACAGTGATAACCCCAGGATAATTAGGAATCCCAAGAGAGCATTAGAAGTGGACAGCCATGATCTGGGTAAGTACCTGCTCATAAATCCCCCTCCTGTGTGAAGTTAGTAAAGAATAACGACCATGGCTCAGATTATATACAGCACGCCGCTGGATTGCAACACTTATTTACAAGTAATATAGCGAGCATTATGGTCTTCATAGGGAAGTCCTGTAGACAAGCCTGGTAGCTGGATGAGGTCTGGATGGTCCTGGAGGGACTCAAAGGGCTTCGCCCTACGCTTAGGGGAGCGGTATGGTCCTGAAGGATCCCAGGGGTCGAGCTGTGGTGGTGTATCTGGCGGGCAAGAAGCCCTTGGCCATGTATTGGCGTGCCGGAGGTGAGAGGGTCGTGCTAGTGGTCAGGGGAGGCCAGATAGAGCGCGTACCTGATAGGTATCTCAAGCGCACCGGTGCGGATTACTCCGTGCTCACAGAGGTGGAACACCGCTCTGACCCTCGGTGGTTGAGGCCCATGGACTACTGTATCTCGTGCAGGCAATGCCTTGCAGGCGACCTGCTCTGTGTGCTGTTTGCTGCCTGTTGCTTCGGAGGTTTTGCATTCTGTTGCCCTGTGGGCCTGGGGCAATGCGCGTCGGCGGCTATATGCTCGGTAGCCTCTGGGTGTGATTGTGCCAGTTGCTTCTAAGTGGCCAGGCTATAGGGGGCGCATACGGGCCGCGGTCACCGAATAGCTGGGAGGGTTTCTCTATGACCAGCGGAGACCTGCTGTTTATTCTTCCGATCCTGTTGTTGCTGGGGATGGCGGCCTTCCTGCTGCTTACGCGTGTGGGTAGGCGGTGATCAGCCTCCGGCGGCCTGGCCACGCACCTTCTTGTACACCAGCTCCGCGGCGGTTACATCCTCTACCGCCAGCCCAAGCGACTTGAACAGGGTGATCTCATCCCGGGACTGCCTGCCCGGCTTGCTACCGGCGATCACCTCCCCGAGCTCGGCGAAGAAGTGTCCGGCGGCTATCACGTCGCCTGATTCCCGCATGGCGGCCTCGGATGAGTCTACGTAGATGCACGCCCTGCGGAGCAGCTCGTCGTCGAGCTCTCGCCAGTCCGGCCTGGGTGCTCCCACGGCGTTGATGTGGGTGCCGGGGGACAGCCACTCGCCGCGGAGCACGGGCGTGCGTGAGGTCGTGGCGGTCACCACCACGTCGGCCCCGCGGACCGCCTCCTCCGCGGATGCCGCGGCGGTCACGCCGTGCCGTCGCGCGAACTCCGGGGCGCTCCTTGGGCTCCACACCCGCACCTCTCGGAAGTGGCGTACCAACCTGAGAGCTTCCAGGTGGCTGCGGGCCTGCACCCCCGCGCCGATCAGCGCCAGCACGGAGGCATCCTCCCGCGCCAGGTAGTGCGTGGCCACCGCCGAGACCGCTGCCGTCCGGGCCTCGGTGATGTACGTGCCATCCATGCTGAGAAGCGGCTCGCCTGTCTCGGGGCGGAACAGTATGACTACCGCGTGATGAGTAGGTAGATCCTTGTTCTGAGGGTAGAGGGTGACCAGCTTGACGCCGAGGGCCGATCCCGTGTAGGCGGGCATCACCCCCAGGAAGCCCTCGTGGTCGGTTACCGGCAGCATCAGGCGGGTGGGCTGCACGACCCTGCCGGCGGAGAAGGCAGCCAACGCCCTCTCCATGGCGGGGATGAGCTCCTGCATGCTCAGCAGTTGCCTGACCTCGCTTTCGGTGACATCCAGCTGCATCCTGCTCCCTCCACAGTCCTCGTGCTAGCCGCCGGAGTAGGCCCTCCGCAGCTCTTCGATATCCAGCTTGGACATGCTTAGGAAGGCTTGCGTAACCCTCGCTACCTTCTCCTCGTCGGGGTCCTCCAGCATCCCGAACAGCTCCGCGGGCACTACCTGCCAGCATAGGCCGTACCTGTCCTTGAGCCAGCCGCAAGGCCCCTTCTCGCCCCCATCTGCCGAGAGCCCCTCCCAGTAGTGGTCAACCTCCTGTTGGGACCGGCACTCTACGATGAAGGAGATGGCTTCGTTGAACCCAAACCCATGCTCTATGGGGCTGTCCATGGCCGCAAACCAGGTGTCCCCAAGGCGAAAATCGGAGAACATCACCAGCTCATCGGCTCCTCCGCCGGTCTCCTCCGGAGGCGAGAACTCTAGCTGGCCCACCTCCGAGTCGGGGAACACGGACCTGTAGAACTCTCCTGCCTCCAGTGCTCTGCCCTTGTTCACGTCGGTGAACAACAGGCTGGGCACCAGGAATGGCCTGGGATCGCCCTCCGGGTTGGAGAGTATCAGCTGCCAGGATACTCCGTAGCGATCCTGTACCCAACCGTAGCGCTTGCTGAAGGGGTACTCATCCAAAGGCATTAGTATCTGGCCACCATCCTGCAACGCCTGCCAAGTCTCGTCGAGCCGGGCGCGGGCCTGCTCGTCCCGGGACGGGTCGAAGTTTACTATGAAGGATACCGAGGGGTTGAACTTGAACAAGGGACCTGCGCTGATTGCCTGGAAGGTCTGCCCAGCGAGCTCGAACATGACGGTGTCGGTATCTCCAGAGGGCGTATCATGGATGGTGCCCACGTGCAGCGTGCGCGACTGCGGGAACAGAGAGGTGTAGAACTCCGCCGCCTCCAAAGCCTCTTTGTCGAACCATAGATGAGGAATGATCCTAGGTCTTGCCTGCATATTCCTATCCCCAACTCCCGATACGGGACATATTTGTGGTCATATTACCAGGGGGCGAGCAGGATGTACAGCTCTCTGGTCCAGGGCTCACACACCCTTAGGGGCTGTGCCGATGATCTTCACTGCCGACTTCTCGTTGGCGGAGATCTCCACCGGCAGCACCACGTACCTGAACTGGCGATGTTCCTGGGGCTCCCTGAGCCTTTCTATGAGGATCTCCGCCGCCGAGATACCCATCTCCCTGGAGGGCAGGATAGCATTGGTTGACATAATAGGCATAGGGGTGTAGGGCCCAACGTGGTCCATGCCAGCTATCTCCACCTCCTCGCCCACGTGGACGCCGATCGCGGCCAGGTCGGTGGCCACCATCGTGGCTACGTAGCCGTTGACGCCCACGAACACCGTAGGGTGATAGGGGGCATTGAGCCATGTACGTAGCAGGTCGTAGCGCTCCTCGGGCCGTAGGCGCTCGTAGCAGAAGAGACGGGATATCTCTGGTACAATTGGTACGTTGTGGCGCAGCAGGGCCTCCTTGTACCCCGCCATGCGGTCGCGGACGCTGGTACAGTTCGTCTCACCCCAGATGGTGGCGATGTGCTTGTGACCTCGGTCTATCAGGTGCTTTGTCAGGCGGTAGCCTATGCCGAAGTTGTCGGGCACCACGATGTCAGTGGCCACCGCCGGGTAGTATCTGTCGACCATGACGACTGGGAACCCCTGGCGGACGTACTCCTCTACGATCCCCTGGTTCTGATCACCGTCGGTTGGGAACAGGATGATGCCTCCCGCACCTGCCTCCCTGGCTCTCCGGAGGTTCATCGCTTCCCTCTCTGACGATCCGGAGGAGTCGAAGAGGATCATGTGGTAGTTGGAGCGATGACATACGGCCTCAACGCCTCGGATGACCTCCACGACGTGACCGCCCCCAATCTGCGAGAAGACGCAGGCAATGAGCCTACCATTGGGCGTGACCTGTGGGAGGGGTGTGGGCTCGGCTTTAGGCTCCTGCCTCTCGGCGACGAAGGTGCCCTTACCTTGTTTGCGCACCAGGTAGCCCTCACGCTCGAGGTCATTGAGGACCCTGACGGCAGTGGTGGCGCTGACCTTGAAGCGCTCCCTCAGCTCCTTCTCCGTTAGAAACCTATCGCCGGGCTTGAAGCGTCCACTCTCTAACTCTTCAAGGAGGATCTTCTTTATCTTGTAGTATCTTGGGGTCCCATCTTCCATATAATATGTGCTCCATCCGAACGCTTTATTAACACAGATTATACTATCCCAGTTAGCAACTTATTAGTGTTAACCTATCACCCCGCCAGTATATGTGTTAACTCTATCATTAACCTAGGTATTATACGCCTCTGGCAACATATAACTTAATATATTGACACTGAAAATAATCTGCTCTAATATAATGCCACATCGCTAAAACGATGCCTTAAATTTCCGATGAGTAGGAGAGTGTGGCTTATGTCCAACGCAGACGAAGTCCGAAGTCCCAATGATCCCAGGCTGACCCGCCGGCAGCTCATAGAAGCGATGCTGGCCTCCGGTGGCGTGCTGGCCGCTGGCCCTCTGCTGGCCGCCTGCGGTGGGGGCACCCAGGCTACCCCGACACCCCCAAGTGGTCAAGCTCCTGCAGCGAGCGCCCCGCCTGCTTCGGCCAGCAGCCCGAGCCCAAGCCCGACCGCCTGCGCTACCTGTCCCTCCCCTGGAGCCTCCCCAGGCGTGACTCCCACCGCTGGGGAGAAGCAGGCTGAGGAGGTGCCGCCCCAGCAGCCACAGAGGGGAGGCACCATTCCTACCCCCAGGGAGCAGACGGTCGTCGTAGACCAGGCTCCATTCACCATCTTCGACAGCTTCAACCCATTCATTCCCAACGGTTGGCAGTACAACGGAGGGGCGCAGCAGATCCTCGTGGAAAACCTCTTCTACTGGTTGCCTACTGGCGAGATCAAGCCCTGGCTGGGCAAGGAGTGGAAGTACAACTCCGACTACTCCGAGCTGACCCTTACCCTCAACCCCAAGGTGAAGTGGAACGATGGTCAACCCTTCACATCGGAGGACGTCAAATACAGCCTGGAGATCCAGCAGGATCCGGCGTTATTCGGTAGCGGCATCAAGGAGTTTGATAGCGTTGAGACTCCTGACGAGCATACAGTGGTGATCAAGCTCACCAAGCCGAATCCTCGCTACCACCAGCGTTTCATCTGTGGTATTATCGGCTCCTTCATCGTGGTGCCCAAGCATATATGGTTCAAGCACAATCCCAAGACCTTCAAGAACAACCCGCCGGTCTTCACTGGCCCCTACGTTCTGGACAGGGCTATACCATCGCAGCTGATGTTCGTGTGGAAGAAGAACCCCAACTACTGGAACAAGGACGAGTTTGATCCCGCTCCTCAGTACGTGGTGTACCGCACAGCGCCCGTGCCGGACTCGGAGGTCCAGGAGTTCAAGCGGGGCACGGTGGATGTGGCTTCGTTCGACTACACGCACGCGATGGCCGTCAAGAACGGCGGCTACCAGAACATCATCATTACCACGAAGTTCAGGGATCCATGCCCGCGCGGCATTCACGTCAACTGCGATCCCTCCAAGCCGCTGCTGTCGGACCCGCGGGCGCGCTGGGCAATCTCCTACCTCATAGACAGGCAGAAGATAGGTACGGCCGTGTGGTTCGTGCCCACCCCGCCCGCGCAGTATCCTTGGGCGGACTACGAGTCCAACAAGAAGTGGTCCAACGACTCTATAGCTTCCAAGTATCAGCTGACCTACGATCCCAAGAAGGCGGAGCAGCTGTTCGATGAGCTGGGTGCGAAGAAGGACTCCAGCGGCAGGCGTATGTACAAGGGCAAGCAGGTAGAGATCAACATCATCACCCCGGTAGCCGTAGGGCAGCCCGAGTACGTGATCGGCCAACTGCTCTCGCAGGAGCTACAGAAGATCGGGATCAAGTCGAGCGTGAGGGCGCTCTCTGGCAGCGTGTTCAGTGACAAGCAGAGCAAGGGACAGTACGACCTGCTCTCGCTATGGATCTGCGGAGAGCTGTTTGATCCCGCCCAGTTCTACTCCCAGTTCGACAACCGACAGTATAAGCCGATCGGCAAGGATGCCTCTTCGGATCAGGTGAGGCTCAAGGACCAGAAGTTTCAGGAGCTGATCCTCAAGCTCAACAACGCTAATCCCGACGATCCGAAGAACAAGCCGCTATACGACCAGGCGCTGGAGCGGTTCTACCAGCTCCTGCCGGTCATCCCGATCATCCAGACCACTTATCCGAAGGTGTACAACACCACCTACTGGACAGGCTGGCCCACCGATGACAACGTGTACACGGTGCCCCTGGAGTGGTGGGGCCAGTTCATGTTCGTGATCGGCAACCTGAAGCCGGCCAAGAGTTCGTAGGGGTTATCCGGGGAGCGACGACGGTCGCTCCCTGCACCTAAAGAGCAAGGAGTAGTGTATATGGCACAGGCAGCTTCCCATGGAGGAACGGGAATAATCTCCTTCTGCCGTAGCTTTGTTGTAAATCATCCACTGGCGGCCTACGCGGTGCGCAGGTTCGGGGTGTACCTGCTGACGCTCTGGGGCTCCATCACGATCACCTTCTTCTTCTTCAGGCTGATCCCCGGCAACCCCATCGACGCCTACATCCAGAACCTGCAGACGATGCAGCAGAACTACAGCGTGCAGGCCAGCGAAGCTACCGTGCAGTACTACAAGGAGGCGTTCGGCCTCAACGGCAGCCTCCTGGAGCAGTACGTGCGTTATATGAACCAGCTGGTGTTGCATCAGAACTTCGGCCCCTCTTTGATCAACTATCCCAACCCTGCTCAGGTGGTGATCGCCCGTGCTCTACCCTGGACGATAGGGTTGCTGGGGATCTCGACCGTGATCATGTGGATCATAGGGGTGGTGCTGGGGGCGATACTCGGCTGGAAGCGCGACAAGCCGATCTCGGGCTTCGTGACCTACCTGGCGATCGCCTTCTCGCACATCCCATACTACTTCATCGCGCTGATCCTGGTGTTCCTGCTTTCCTACAGGCTGGGTTGGCTGCCATCCACCGCAGCCTACGACCCCGGCTACAGGATAGGCTTCACACCTGAGTTCATCACCAGCGTGATCAAGCACGCCATACTCCCCTCGCTATCCATCATTGTGATAGGTGTGGCCAACTGGATGGTGAGCACGCGCATGCTCATCGTGCCGATGCTGGGGGAGGACTTCCTGACGTTCGCCGAGGCCAAGGGGCTCAGGCCGGGATACATTCTGACAAGGTACGCGCTGCGCAACTGCTGGCTCCCACAGGTGATCGGCCTTGGCATCGGCCTGGGCAGCATCTTCAACGGGAACGTGCTCGTCGAGCAGCTGTTCAACTACCCAGGAGTGGGCAACCTGTTCGTCCAGGCCACTGCCCAGCTCGACTACAACACGATGATGGGGGTAGTGATCCTGGCTATATTTGGGGTGCTCACCGCCAACCTCATACTGGACCTGTTGCTGCCGGCGATAGACCCCAGAGTGAAGTACTGGAGGTAGTGGGATGCGCGGTGTGAGAGGCATATGGAACAGCAGCAACAAGCTCAAGATAGGGCTGCTGATCATCCTGTTCTTCGTGGTCGTGGCGGTGCTCAACGAGCCCATCGTACGCATGATAGGCCGAGGTAAGGACCCGATAGAGACCGCGGCGTATATACCCTGGCAGCTACCTAACAGGACGAACTGGCTGGGCACAGATCGCTACGGTCGCGACATCTTGGCGCTTGCGGTCAAGGGCCTGGCGGCGTCGCTGCAGGTAGGCGCGGTGGCGGGCCTGATCTCGACTTTCATAGGGGTGTTGGTGGCGTTCCTTGCGGGCTACAAAGGAGGTAGGGTGGACAGCATCCTCTCGGGGGTGGCGGACATGTTCCTGGTGGTGCCCAGCCTTCCCATCCTGATAGTGCTCTCGGCCTACGCGACCAACCTCAACCTGTTCACTATAGGCCTGATCCTGGCGATATTCAGCTGGGCGCTGGCGGCGCGCGTCATCCGCTCGCAGGTGCTCAGCCTGCGCACCAGGCCCTATGTGGAGCTGGCGAAGGTCAACAACATGGGTGATCTGGAGATCATCTTCCAGGAGCTCGTGCCCAACCTGTTGCCGTTCATCGCCGTGGGCTTCGCCAATGCGGTGCTCGGCTCGATCTTCGCCCTGGTTGGGCTGGAGGTGATAGGTCTGGGCCCCAGCAACGTCATAGACCTGGGACTAATGCTCAACTGGGCGATAGGCTGGGGCACGCTGAGCCTGGGGATGTGGCCGCTGTTCGTCACCCCTATCTTCATCCTTGGCATGCTGTTCTTCGCGGTGAACTTGATCAACATAGGACTCGAGGAGACTTACAACCCGCGCCTGCGGAAGGTGGCGGGAGCTTAGAGGGAGAGGTAGTTTGCATGACGCAGGAATCCATAGCTAGAGAAAGGGCCAGGAGCGCGGAGGGCGAACCGCTGCTGGAGGTGCGCGACCTGCGGGTCTATTACCGCACCGTCGCAGGGTTATCCAAGGCGGTGGACGGCGTGGACCTGGAGGTGCGCAGAGGCGAGATCCTGGGGATAGCGGGCGAGTCGGGCTCGGGCAAGAGCACGCTCACCACCGCGCTGCTGCGATTGACGAAGCCCCCTGGCTTCATAGCTGGGGGCAGCGTGATCTTCCACCCCAGAGAAGGGGCACCGGTGGACCTCATGAAGCTGAGCGACTCGCAGGTGAGGGAGTACCGTTGGCGGAACCTCTCCTACCTGCCCCAGGGCTCGATGAACTCGCTCAACCCGGTGATGAAGATCGAGGACCAGTTCGTCGACGTTATCACCCAGCACAGCGACATCCCCGCCAGGAAGGCCAGGGAGATGGTACCGAGCCTGCTCGAGCAGGTGGGATTGGATCTCCACGTGGCGCGCATGTACCCCCACGAGCTCTCGGGTGGCATGAAACAGAGGGTGATCATCGCGATGTCGGTGGCGCTCAACTCGGACCTCGTGGTCGCCGACGAGCCCACGACGGCGCTCGACGTGCACATCCAGCGGGTGGTGATCCAGACGCTGGCATCGCTGCGCGACGAGTTCGGCATGACGGTGATCCTGGTGACGCACGACATGGCCGTGCACGCTGAGCTGGCGGACAGGGTCGCTGTGATGTACGCGGGTAAGATCGTGGAGGTGAGCGACGTCCACCAGATATTCAAGGATCCCAAGCATCCTTACACCCAGGGGCTCATCGCCTCGATCCCCAAGATCGGTGGCGAGCGCAGGCGGCTGTCCGGCATAGGGGGTAACGCCCCCAGCCCGCTCAACTGGCCACCTGGGTGCCGGTTCCACCCCAGATGCCCCTATGTGATGGACGCCTGCCGCCAGCAGGAACCCCCTCTGCTCCCGTTGGTGAACGGGCACCAGCGTCCTCCGGTGGTTGCCTGCCACCTGTACACCCAGCAGCAAGTATCAGGAGGTAGCGATGACAGACGGTCGTGAGCACAGGATAGAGGTGCAGCACGTGACTCAGGAGTTCAGGGGCGCGGCCTTCCGATCAACCGGTGGGAAGCTGATCGCGGTCAACGACGTGACGTTCGCGCTCACGGACAACCCGCCGCAGATCATCAACCTTGTGGGGCAGAGCGGCAGCGGCAAGAGCACGCTGGCGCGGATCATTCTGGGATTGCAGAAGCCCACCAGCGGCACCGTCACATTCAACGGCAAGGACATCTATCGGCTGAGCAGGCGCGATCGCGCGGAGTTCCTGCGCATGGTGCAGCCAGTCTTTCAGGACCCTTACGGCATCTTCAACCCCTTCTACAGGGTGGACAGGGTGCTGTGGAAGCCGATCAAGAAGTTTGGATTGGCCAAGAGCAGGTCACAGGGTTTGGAGCTCATAGAGCGCTCGCTGCGAGCTGTCGACCTGCGCCCGGAGGACGTGCTTGGGAGGTATCCTCACCAGCTATCTGGGGGACAGCGCCAGAGGGTGATGCTGGCGCGCATCCACATGCTGCAGCCGCGCTTCATAATTGCCGACGAGCCGGTGTCGATGCTGGATGCGGCGGTGAGGGTAGCGTTCCTCAACCTGCTGATAGACTTCCGAGACAAGTACGGCATGACCACGCTCTTCATCACGCACGATCTCTCGACCTCGTACTACGTCGGCGGTGAGATCATGGTGATGCACAAGGGCCGCATCGTTGAGAGCGGCCGGGTGGATGACGTGCTGCTCCACCCGCAGCACCCGTACACCCGTACGCTGCTGGCCTCCGTCCCCGTGCCTGATCCCGATGCTCGGTGGCGGGACAAGGCAGAGGTCGCGATCGAGGAGGAAGAGGTCGTAGTCGAGTCCCCCAACATGGAGGTACCTAACCCGTGAGAGGTACGAGGATCTACCAAGATTGGTCCCCCTAGAGCTTATAAGGAGTTGACACATGCCTTACGAGATGAGCCGAAGAGAGTTCCTGCAGATAGGTAGCCTACTCGGGGCGTCGTTGTTGGCTTCGTCCTATTGGCAAGCTGCCGGCGCCTCTTACAGAGGTGGGCAACCCCACCGATGGGTGCGCTCACGAGAGCTACCTTCCTTCAAGCGGCCCCATCACCTGGACTACATAGATGCGACCGACGTTGACCCCGATGTGCAGCTCGTGCTCACGACGATGCAGGGGGCGGTCGCACAGGAGAGGCCAGCTATCTACGTGTGGTTCCCCACCAACGAACCCAATCACGCTTGGATCGACACTTTGGGAGTGCCCTATACGGAACACACGGATCCTTGGGAGGTCATTCGCAAGCACAGCTCGAAGGTCAAAGGGGTCATAGTCTACGATCCAGGGCTGATGGACACGATCAACGTGGCCACTACGCTCGCCGGCCTGCAGCGTGCAGTGGTGGCTTCTCCCCAGATCGCTCAGGAGCTCTCCGGTGAGCCCTACAACCTGCCGATCATCGACGACCTCAGGGGGAGGTTCACAAGCAAGCTCGAGGCCTACCAATGGCAGTACGACCACCTTTGGCCACGGTGCAACCACGACGTGCTGACGGGTATAAGCCCGTCCCAGAGAAGGAGCCTGCCGCCAGGGATACCTCCCTACTACACAACCCTGGCGCAGGTAACGACTCACGTCCACGACTCATCCAACCGCGGGGTGTACGAGTTTGATCTCACCCCATTCCTGGGGGGTGAAGCGGTATACCTGCGCTTCGACGACGCCTTCACGGACGATGGCTGGGGGCCCTCGGTCCAGCACGTCACGGTCATAGCCGACGGCCAGACGATAGCCGACTTCCAGCCGTTTACCGATGCTGAGGCGCAGTACCTGTACGACTCTGATGGCTCCTCACGCGACGGTAGTCACCGCTTCGCGGACGGCAACCGCTACTTCGTGTACCGATTCGTGCCACCGCAAGGCACCACATCGCTCACCGCGCGCGTGGAGATGTGGAACGAGTACAAGGTATCCGCCACGAGCACTACTCCACCCACCTCGGATGTGCTCCTGCCGTTCCCGCGGTTCAGGGACTACATCGTGGCCGCACGCACCATGGTGTTCTGGCTCGATCCGAACGTGGACGCGGAGCGCGAGCTGTTCGTGCGCATCATGAGCGAGGTCGATCCCTACACCCCGTACATGGGGTGGTTCGCCCAGGACGTCGCGGGCGAGTTCAGTGGTACCCAGCTCTGCTCGGAGCACAGCGTGTACGTGCTCGCCGCCGACTTCTTCGACAACGGCACGGTGTTTGGTGCCGTGAGGGCCCCTATGCCCCCACGCCGACCGCCCACCAAGCCCACGCTGGAGAATAAGATCTACGTCGCGCTCGTGATGTCCGAGGGCGACAATATCCAGTACGACCAGCACAGGATGCGCCAGCTATGGGATGACCCCAACAGGGGTAAGATCCCCATCAACTGGACGGTCAACCCTATACTGTTCGAGGCCGCGCCGACGATCATCGGCTATTACCTGCGCACGGCCACCGATAACGATCTCCTCATGGCCGGACCCTCTGGTGCGGGCTACATCAATCCCACCCCTTGGCCAGATGATACCTTCCGGATATACACCCACGCGACCTATCGGTACATGCATCGCCTGGGGATGAACACCGTGTACGTGCTCAACAGAGTGAACGGCAGGTCGGTGGAGCTATCGGCCTCCGAGCGGCGGGCGTACATCGAGGACGTTAAGCCCGAGGGCATCATGCTCAACTGGGACGCGCGCACGGCGATGCAGCTACTCGATGGCACGACGCCCCAGGGCACGGTCCGCGGCACGGGCAATGCAGCGGACGTGCTGCGGGCGATAACGGAAGAGTCTCAGGGTTGGGACGGTAGCTCTCCCCTGTTCCTCTCAATAGGCGTGCTAGCATGGAACGTCACACCCACGGACCTGGTGAACACGCTCTCGACGCTTGGTCCTGAGTACCAGATAGTGCGAGCGGACCACTTCTTCGAGCTCGCCAGGCAGTACTACCAGTCAAGGGGCTAAACCTCCCCTCCTGCATCTCTACTGGGCACAGGCCACGGCCTGTGCCCAGTAGCTTAATCTCCCCTTAATGTTCGCCTACGCAAGGGCCCGGGCTGGTGGGCAAATTCAGATCCCGTTTAGCGCTGCTTCAGATCTCCTTAATCTTCCCATTAACGTCGGCCTGTACATTGGGTGTGGGTAAAGGGAGGTGATTCTCCCGAGCAGAAAACATGTGTGGAGGTAATATGTTAGCTGGTCTCTATAAGCGTCTGTCCTTCATTGGTGTGGTTTTGACCTTCATCCTGCTGTTCACCGTGGCTTGTGGCTCCCAGAACAGCACCCCGACGCAGGGGACGAGCAGCCCAAGCCCATCACCCAGTACGGGCGCAAGCAGCCCTAGCCCGTCACCCAGCGCTGCGGGTAGCCCAAGTCCGAGTCCCACGCAGGCAGCTGCCAGTCCATCGGCGTCGCCCACGACCGCAGCCAGCCCGTCAGCGTCTCCTGTCGCTAGCCCAACCCCGGAGATGATGCCGACGCCGACGGAGACCTCCGGCTCGGGTGGCGTCAGCGGGAATGTGTCGCTCACCGGCGCGGGCTCAACCTTCGTAGCCCCGTTCTTCTCGAACGCCTTTCAGGAGTATTCCAAGCAGCATCCCAACATCAAGGTGAACTACCAGGCGATCGGTAGCGGCGGGGGCATCGAACAGTTCACGGCGCAGACCGTGGACTTCGCCGCCAGCGACGTGCCTATGAACGAGGACGAGCTCGCCGCCGCCAAGCAGGCCAACGGCGAGGTGATAGAGTTCCCGGTCGCGCTGGGGGCGATCACGCTGGCGTACAACATCCCGGGCGTGGACAAGGGGCTCAAGCTCACCCCCGAAGCGGTCGCCGGCATCTTCCTGGGCAAGATCACCAAGTGGAACGACCCGGCCATAGCTAAGGCCAACCCTGGTGTCAAGTTGCCCGACAGGGACATAGTGGTGGTACACAGGGCCGATAGCAGCGGCACGACGTACATCTTCACCGACTACCTGTCGCACATCAGCAGCGAGTGGAAGAACGGGCCAGGCACAAGCAAGGAGGTCGACTGGCCAGTGGGTCTGGGTGCTCAGGGCAACTCGGGTGTGGCCTCGCAGATCCGCAACACGCCGGGCTCCATAGGCTATGTTGAGCTAGCGTACGTGCTGGAGAGCAAGATGGACTACGCTTACATCCAGAACAAGGCAGGAAAGTTCGTGGAGCCCACTCTGGAGGCCACGACTGCCGCAGCCAGCCAGTTCCCACAGGTGAGTCCAGAGAAGTTCTCCATAGTGAACGCTCCAGGCGCCAAGAGCTACCCGATAGCGGGCTACACCTGGGCGATAGTCTGGCAGCAGTACTCCGATGCCAACAAGGCCGCCGCTATCAAGGAGCTGATGGGTTGGGTGGTGACGGACGCGCAGGAGTCGGTCGCCAAGAAGCTGAACTATGCGCCGCTGCCTCAGAACGCGCAGCAGCTGGCTCAGCAGAGCCTGGACAAGGTCAAGTAGCGCAAGCAAACGCATATCGAGGACGGGAGGTGCGTCGCCGACGTACTTCCCGCTCGGTGTTTGTGGAGGTAATGGAGTGGCTGTAGGAGTTCGTAAAGAGGCAAGAAGTATAACCAGGACCAGGAGCTGGAGGCCCTCGGGAGACGCCTGTTTCCAGGCACTGGTGCTCGCGGCAGCGATGACCATCCTGGTGATCACCATGCTCTTCCTGTTGGAGCTCGCCCGCCAGGCGTATCCTGCTTTCGCCACCTACGGCTGGGGTTTCCTGTTTGGCACCGAGTGGAGCCGTGGGAGGCGGGAGTTCGGTGCCCTGCCGTTCATCTACGGCACGGTGGTCAGCTCGGCCATAGCTTTGGCGGTGGGAGGGCTAGTGGGCCTGGGGATGGCTATATTTCTAACAGAGCTCGCGCCGAGGTGGCTGCGTGCGCCGCTGTCGTACATGGCAGAGCTCCTGGCGGCCATCCCCAGCGTGGTGTATGGCTTCTGGGGGCTCCAGGTGGTGGTGCCCTGGATGGCCCACACGGTGCAGCCCAGGCTGCAGGAATCGCTCGGCTTCATCCCGCTCTTCGAGGGCGCTCCCTACGGAGTAGGGATGTTGACCGCCGGGCTCGTGCTCGGGGTCATGATACTGCCCACCGTGGCGGCGGTCTCCAAGGACGTGATCTCTGCCGTGCCGCAGTCCCAGCGAGAGGGTATGCTGGCCCTCGGGGCGACCAGGTGGGAGACGATCAGCCGGGTGGTGCTGCCCTACGCCCGAGCCGGTATCACGGGTGCCCTCATCCTGGGCCTTGGCAGGGCTTTCGGGGAGACGATAGCTACCACTATGCTCATAGGCAACAACCCGCAGATACGGGGCTCCCTGTTCGCGCCCGCGTCCACCATGGCCTCGATAATAGCCAGCCAGTTCAACGAGTCCACCGGGGCCCTGCGAGCGGCGCTGGTCGCCATAGCCCTGCTGCTGTTTGCCCTCACTCTTCTGGTGAACATGGGGGCGCAGCTGCTGATCCACAGGATGAACAAGGCCAGGGAGGTGTAGGATGGTCTTCAGGGTACCTCTCAGGCGCAAGCTCACGGACACCGCTGCGCGGGGTCTGATATGTATCTCGGCGTTTGTGGCCGTCCTGCCGCTGGTGCTCATCCTAGCGTACCTGGCGGTCAGGGGTGTGCCGGCGTTGAGCTGGGAGTTCTTCGCTCGCAACCCTATGCCCCTGGGATCCCCCGGAGGGGGCATGCTAAACGCGATCGTCGGGACTTTGATCATAGTCGGACTGGCATCGCTAATGTCCGTGCCCCTTGGGGTGCTTACCGGGATGTACCTTGGGGAGTACGGTGTGGGCACCTTCGCGCGCACCGTGCGTTTCCTAAGTGACAGCCTGGCGGGCATCCCATCTATAGCCGCTGGCATATTTGCTTACTCATTCATCGTCACGGCCATGGGGCACTTCTCGGCCCTGGCCGGTAGCGTCGCCCTGGCCATACTCATCCTGCCGGTGGTGATCAGGACGACCGAGGATGCGCTGCGGATGGTGCCGGGGGATATCAGGGAGGCGGCGTACGCCTTGGGGATAACCCGCTGGCGGAGCACTCTGAGGATCGTCTTGCCGGCCGCCAGGGCACCGATCGTGACCGGCGCGCTGCTGGGGATAGCCAGGGCCAGCGGCGAGACGGCGCCGCTGCTCTTTACGGCCTTCGGTACCCCGTTCCTCACCTTCGATCCCTCTCAGCCGATGAGCGCGCTCCCCCTCCAGATATACGTGTACGCCACCTCGCCCTACGAGGTGAACTGGAACCTGGCGTGGGCGGCAGCGCTGACGCTGGTGACGATCGTGTTGATCCTGAACGTGTTAGCCAGGGTGATCTCAGCAAAGTCAAGGTCTCTGTAGGAGGAAAGAGTTGGAAGAGCAAGCACGCAGTAGGACGATGAGCTTATGGCACAGGGAAGCGGGCGTGACCGAGGAGCCCACTCAGGCGGTGATGGTCGCCGAGAAGGTCTCCGCGTGGTACGGCTCCCGGCTAGCTATCAAGGACGTGACACTGACCATATGGAAGCACCGGGTGACGGCCTTCATAGGCCCCAGCGGCTGTGGGAAGAGCACCTTCCTGCGCACCCTTAACAGGATGCATGAGCTCCTGCCGGGCGCGCGCGTCGAGGGGCGGATACTATTCGGCGACCAGGACATCTACGACCCGGATGTGGACCCGGTGGCGCTGCGGCGCCGGGTCGGCATGGTGTTCCAGCGGCCCAATCCATTTCCCACGATGTCGATCTTCGACAACGTGGCCGCTGGCCTCAGGTTGACGGGCTTAAGGAACAGGGCGATCCTAGAGGAGCGCGTGGAGAACAGCCTGCGGCAGGCGGCGCTGTGGGAGGAGGTGAAGGACAGCCTGCGCAAGCCAGCCACGGCCCTCTCCGGCGGTCAGCAGCAAAGGCTCTGCATCGCCCGGGCGCTTGCCGTCGAACCCGACGTGATCCTGATGGACGAGCCCACGAGCTCTCTGGACCCCATATCTACCCAGAAGATCGAGGACACCATAACGGAGCTCAAGGAGCACTACACCATCGTGATAGTCACGCACAACCTTCAGCAGGCGGCCCGCATCTCGGACTACACGGGGCTGTTCCTGATCCGCAGACAGGGGGATCCTGGCGAGCTGTGGGAGATGGCCCCCACCGAGAAGCTGTTCTCGATGCCCTCCCGTCCCGAGACCGAGAGCTACATAACCGGCCGTTTCGGGTGATTATATTCCAGGCCCTGCACCCATCGCCGTGACGTACCTAATGGGCATTGCCATCTCCTGGCAATCTTCGGGATGGCATGCATCCGTTTTGCCTCCTGAGCTCGTATGCTAGGGTGAAGAATTAGGGAGGAGGTTATCCTATGTTACGGTCTTTAGCGATGCTGCTTGGTCTATGCTTGGTGCTGGTTTTCTCGACGTACGCTGGGGCGCAATCCGGGGTGACGGTGAAGGTCGTGCACAACGAGGAGTACGGTGATATCCTGGCGGACTCCAAGGGCATGACCCTCTATATGTTCGTGCCCGACAAGCCCAACGAGAGCGTCTGCTACGGCTCGTGCGCCCAGGCCTGGCCGCCGTTGATCCTGGAGTCCGGCCAGCCGGTTGCGGGCGAGGGGGTCATCGCCAGGCTAGGCATAACCACCCGCAGGGATGGTAGCAGGCAGGTGACTGTCAACGGTATGCCGCTGTACTACTTCGCCGGTGACAAGAAGCCCGGCGATGCCAACGGCCAGGGCCTGAACAACGTGTGGTGGGTCCTGTCCGCCTCGGGCCAGCCGATCAAGGCTGAAGAACAGGCTCCGAGCCAGGCTCCTGCCGCGGGTGGCGGTGGGATGTCCGGTTACGGCTCGACGTCCAAGGCTCCGATGGCGGCCCTGGCGCTCCTGGGGCTCGCAACTGTCGGGCTGGCGTATAGGGCTCGCCGCTGGGCCCGCTGAGCATGTATCTTAGACTCCGTTGAGATCCAAGGGGTGGCAGGACCGGGTGTGCCGGTCCTGCTATGACCGGGTAACCTGCGAAGTCACCACGCAGGCGCCGACCTGCCTGCTTCTTCGGTCCCTGGGCGGCTGCCTCGCCGTGGATGGTGCTTGCTCTCGATGTGCTGGCGGTGTATCCTTTAGCCAATAAGTCAGGGCGCGACTGCGAGCAGCAAGGAGGCTTCGGCATGGAAGAAGTAGTGTACGACAAGCGAGAGCAGCTGGAGAAGATATCGCCCTTCGTGCGTCCCCAGGAGCAGCTGCGGGCGGTGTTTGACATGAAGGGGGGAGGCACAGGCTTCCTCGCCATCACCGACAAGAGGCTGATATTCTACGACAAGGCTTTCCTTGGCAGACGCAAGGCCGTGGTCACGATCCCCCTCTCCAAGGTTACTCGAGTGGCATCCGAGGACGACAGGGGCACGTTCCTGTCGCCCAAGCTTTTTGTGAGCAGCCGGCTGACGGTGTGCGTGGGCAGTGAGTGCTACGAGTTCGAGTTCAGGGGCGCGGACAAGGCCCACCTGGCGTACGAGTTGATCATCGACGGCCTGCTGTAGGTTTCACCTTTGACCCGTAGCCCTCATAGTGGTATCCTGCGACTACCCTAAGTTCTTTCCAGTCAGGAGGTAGTCCGTTGACCAGAGAGCGCAGAGGGCTGCAGACCCGCCTGATACACGCTGATGAGGAGTTGAACGACAGCTCCGCCATCTCCCCGCCCATCTACCAGACCAGCACCTATAGACTCTCGTCGCCTGAGGAGGGCGCAAGGTTGGGGGCAGAGATCGCTCCCGCCAAGTTCTACACCCGCTACGGCTCCCCAAACACCAAGCAGGTGGAGAGGGTACTTGCCGATCTAGAGGGGGCCGAGGCCGCGCTAGCGACGGGCAGCGGGATGGCCGCCATCACCGTGGCCCTAATGTCCAACCTGCAGGCTGGCGATCACGTCGTTGCCCAGCGCACACACTACACAGCTACGATCACCCTCCTGGCGGAGGTGCTGCCTCGGTACGGGGTGGAGGTTACACAGGTGGACCAGCGCCGCCCGGAGGAGTTCGAGCGGGCGATACGCCATAACACTCGCGTGGTATACACCGAGAGCCCGACCAATCCCACGCTGGATGTAACGGACCTGCGGTTCGCTGCCGAGCTGGCGCACGCCCACGGTGCGATAGCGATCACCGACAACACGTTCGCGTCTTCTTACAACCAGCAACCGATAGCCTTGGGGTACGACCTGGTGGTGCACTCCGCTACGAAGTACCTGGGAGGACACTCCGACGTCACGGCTGGGGTGGTGGCCGGCAGGAGGGATCTGGTGGAGCGAGCCTGGGAGTACCTGAGGGTGTACGGCCCCGTGCTGCATCCCTTCGAGGCTTGGCTGCTGCTCAGGGGGCTGCGCACGTACGGCCTGCGCATGCGCGAGCACAACCGCAACGCCATGGAGGTGGCGCGCTTCCTGGAGGGGCATCCTGCAGTGGAGAGGGTCTACTACCCGGGGCTGCCCTCACACCCGCAGCACGAGCTGGCTCGCAGGCAGATGCCTGGCGGGTTCGGCGGCATGCTCTCCTTCGAGCTCAAGGGGGGCTACGATGCCGCTTACAGAGCTATTGGGCGCACCAGGGTGTGCGCTTTGGGAGTCAGCCTGGGTGGTGTAGAGACGCTGATCACCCATCCAGCCTCGATGGTCTACGCCCACAACTCCGAGGCGGAGCTCAGAGCAGCCGGCATATCGCCCGGCCTCGTGCGCCTCTCTGTGGGGCTGGAGGACGTGGAGGACATCATCGAGGACCTGGAGCAGGCGCTGTCATAGCTCGGAGGCCAAGCCCAGCCCCACCTACAGCGTGGGTTCTATGTCTGGTTAGATGCCCCGTTAGTTGAGCACCAGCTGTGTGGTCCCTCTGATGCTGCGTCTCGTATCGATCTTTGTTCATAGGCTCGGCTAGGTGCTTCCGAGAGCGTGGGGATCTGCTCTGCGGATCTCATGCGCTGACAGGTGAGGGCAGGTTGGGGCTTGATCTCAGAGCATGTCCCACAAGCCCGCTTCCATAGAGGGCGAGGTGGTCGTCGAGCGGCCAGAGGGGCGCCGGCGTTGGGGCCACATGGCCGCTGGTCCCGGAGGCCGGGCGATCGGTGTCGCCGTTGCAGGTGTGTGGAGACCACAGCCCCACGTCGTGGGTGCGAGCGTACCGCTCGGCGGCGCGGAACTCATCCCTGTATTTGTAGGGCTCGTCGTAGGTGTACTCGTGGGCGTACCCTTGGCGGATCATCCAGAGGTTGAAGAGGGTGTGGTCGACCCACACGTAGGCCAGCAGCCTGCCGTAGCGATCGCGCTTGCCCTGCGTGGGGTCTTCTTCTAGGTACACCTGCTTGCCCTCGAGCATCCTCTTGGCAGCAGCGCTGGCCTCGCGCCCGAAGCACTCCACTGGTTTCCTGGGGTCCACCGTCTCCGGCGTATCGATACCGATCAGGCGGACGGTCTCCTCCTCCCCGTTGATGATTACCCGGATGGTGTCGCCGTCCACGACCCTAGCGACCTTATATGGGCCTTCCAGATTCTTGAATGGTGTGCTAGTTTGCATGGGGGAAAACGAGGGTGTTGAGTGCGTTGCTACGCCAACGACCGCTGTCCTGCTTGTGACCTGTTTAGCCTGTTCAGATGTCGGTGTCAGCATTAAGCCTATCACAATGCCTACCAGTAGGCAGAGGCATGAGAACAGGAGGATAGCGCCGCCGGCGAGCAAGAAGCGTCTGTCCATGGCCCTCCTTCCTTATGGGAACTTATCGCATAGCAATGTGGTCAGTCTACATAAAATGTGTCTGTTGGCGCTTTGTGCGTGTACAATAGCAACAACAGTAGAAGTGTAGCATGAACTTAGATCGACGCCAACAACCGTATCACACTGTTCACAGTGATCGTGGATGCGCCCCCGGCAAGTGCTGGTGGGTGTGGTGGCTGTGCCTCTCGATCCTACTGGTGGCCTGCTCCATAGGCCGTGGGGAGCAGGCTTCAAGGGATCGACCTCAGAGGGCTGCCACAGCGAGTGCTGGCCTGATCGAGGCCTCTGCGCTTGCCACGCAGACGCCAGCACCCAGCGGGAAGTACTATCCAGTGGTCGATGTGCTGAAGGGAGATGCCCTCCGTGTGCGGGTTGATGGCCGGGTGGAAGTGGTGCATCTGATAGGGGTGCAGGCGCCATCTCCCGACCAGTGCTATGGCGACAAGGCGCAGGAGGCCCTCCGGAGCGCAGCAGGCGAGGAGGTCAAGCTTGAGACCGACTCGTCCCTGGGAGTGCGCGACAGCTTAGGAGAGATGATGGCCTACGTGTGGAACTCTAGGGGGGAGATGGTGAACGTGTGGATGCTCAGCCATGGCTACGCGCGTGTCAAGGATGAGGGCAGCAGCATGCTGACCTTTGGTCAGGAGCTGCAAGCCGCCATGGATGGGGCGCGCGAGAACAGGGTGGGTATATGGGACAAAGGAGCCTGTCCCACTCCAGGAGCACGCCTGCCGTACGACTACTCTGGAGAGAACGTGCAGAGCAGGCCCGTGCCAGCGACTATGATGTACGTGGACGGGACCTCTGGGGGCTACGTGGGAGCGAACCTCAGGCTGGAGCCTACGACCAGGTCCAAGCTGCTGATGCTGATCCCCAACGGTGAGGCGGTCTCGGTACTCAGCAACAAGATCCCTGGCCCCGATGGCGATAGGTGGTACAAGGTGCGCTACGGCAATCTGAAGGGCTGGATAAGGAGCGACCTGTTGGTGCGGGACGTCCCAGGAGGGCCCCCCTCCAGGCGGATGCTGGTGGATGCCTCTCCGCAGGGGTACGCTGGGGCCAATCTGCGGGCGAAGCCCTCGATGCAGGCGCCGGTGATCACCCTGATACCGAACAGGAAGCTCGTGTTGGCCTCGCCGAGAACGGTGCTGGGCATAGACGGCTACTACTGGTACGGCGTGCGCTATGGGCGATTTACTGGATGGGTAAGATCCGACCTCCTGCTTCCGCCCCCTAACTAGATCCGATGGCCACCCTGGTATGCTCACGCCTGCCGTGTACCTCTAGCATGGCCTGGAGAGAGTCGTAGATGCTCAGCCCCTTGGGATGCTCCTCCCACTCGATGACCACCCTGCCGGAGGGCAGCACTACCCCCAAAGCCACTATGGTCTCCTCTCCGTCTGGTTGCTGGCGCACTAGCGCGATGGGCGTAATCCCTTCCACCCTGATCTCAGCCACTGGCAGAGCCTCGCCCGCGGCCTGGACCAGCTCCACCCTGGTGCCTCCACCTAGGGTTCTGCGGATGGAGCTCATGTGGTTGTAGACGGTATGGGTACTTATCCCTAAGCGCTTGGCGATCTCTTTGTCCGTCAGCCCCTGGGCCACCAGGCTCAGCACTTGTCTCTGTCTGCGTGTGAGGGCCATCAGGAAGCCCTACACCGCACTAGGCGGTGCGGCTCCTCTTATGGTAGCGCTATGTTCAGCCACGGCTCTTACTCCTCGTGTCGCACCCCACGACACTACCACAGGGTAATACTTCCGTATGTGTTTGAGGATGTGAGAAGATGTAGAAATGTTTGAGGATCCTGCAGCAGGATATCCCCCCGTAGGTATCATGGTACAGGGACAACACCCTACCTCTTGTGCTGCACCCTGCAAGCTCAACTACCTGCCTGCCATGCCTCCGGCGCCTGTTTGGGGCATCTTGGGCATGAACTCTTCATGCGCCTCGGGGAACCTGTACCAGGCCCTGACCCTGGTATCATGCGTTAATCGCATCGTCTTGCTGAAGAAAGCTCCAAAGCTATCGTTCAAATTACCTTTTCGAGCCCTCCAGAAGCCGAAAATTATCGTTCTGCCCCTTGGGATTTCGGTCTTGTATCGATAGGTGGTCCCATGTCCCTTACAGGGTCGGACTGGGAAAGATTGTACATTATCGCCACACAGGCCGTAGGGCCAGGGAGTAATACCTAGTGGGCGCACGTAGTCCCATCCTATCCAGAAGGCTGAATCTTTCTGGGCATCGCCGTAGATGGTAAGCTCGAAGGTGATGTTTACGTAGTTGTCTTTATGCTCTTTGGCCTGTGCTGGCACTGCCATGACTAGCACCAGTAGCAATGCTGTCCAGATTCTAAGCGCCTTCATGACTATACCTCCTACTTGAAAGGATTGGGCGTGCTGGGATCAGGATCCAACCCCACAGCTAGAGTCAACAATCTCTCCAGACGCGCTGGCAAGGTAAGATCCTCCGGTGTCAGGTATAGAGCTGTAGTGACCTCCCCACAGGCATCGCCTCCCTGTGGGCACCACGTCTCCTGTGGATATTCTCGATATCCATTGGCCTTTGCTACCACCTCCTTTTCAACCAGGAACACGAACACCCTATATTGACTGGGATCTGTCACCACATCGGACTGACCTGGTATCATGCCGGTCTCCAGGTCGAAGTTGGGATCAAGCATTCTGGCCGGCCCCGGGCAGCTGATATCGATTCTGGGTTCGGCTACTGCCAATCCAGCGCTAACGAAGTGTGGATGGGCCTTCAACTGCATCATGGCATCCTGGATGTCGCGCCTAAGGTCATCATCGCTTATAGCCGCGGTCTTTGAATCTACACATATCGCTAGACCCGACCGATTAGAGCTCAAGAGCAACGAATCCACGCTCGTGGGAGAAGCCCCCTGACTTATCCTATGGACTGCAAGACCCCAAGAAGCTGCGGCCAGCACGCCCAGTACCAGGGCTATCAGCGATCTCATCTTGAAGCTACTTATGGAGCGCATCACCTATCTCCTTTACGGCGTGCTGTCGTTGATCGATATCCAGTTGACCTTCCTGCGGTCGGCCTCCTGGGGCTGGCGAAACCATGAATTGTTGGGGCAATACGGGGCCGGGAAGTGCATGATGCTATCGTTTGAACAGGGAGCGTAGCTACCGTCAGGCTGCCTGAGCGGGTCGGCGAGGCCAAGGGCGTGACCGGTCTCGTGGTTAACGAATGCTCTGCGGACGGTTACGCCGTCTGGGCTGCCGTAGTATGGAGCATCATTGGCATCGTCCAGGAGCTCGCTCCACATCCAGATATCGAAGTAGCGGTAGTCGGTGTGGGCGGTGCCGGGCGTCTGGTTGTTGTAGACCCAGACCGGATCTCTCCACAAAGCACATGCGTAGACTGATCCAACAGAACGACATGCGTCCCTAACATCATCCAGGCTGCGGCTGCGATATCTAAAGGGGGTATTTTCGTAAGCAATAGGATCGTTGGTAGCTAACCAACTGCAGCTCTGCGGCCACATGTAAAACGAGATCAAATCGTTGCCTTGGGGAAACCATGTATCGTCCTTAGGGAGATGCCAATCTAGGTCTGGATTGTCGTACTTGAGAGCGTTGATTATCCTTCTGCGCACGGCGGTGTCATCTAGTTCGGTCGTATCTCCGGCACAAGCGTATTCCAGGACACCAACTGGTCTGTGAATGGACTCCACGTGTTTCCAGGGATCAAAAGCATGGTTGGCTTGGGCTGGGCGGTCTAGTGCTATCCAAAGTCCTGCGCACGCTAGCAATATAAGCCCTAAGTATACCCCCCCCCATAATCCAGGCAAGTGCTCGCTCATACTCCCCCCTTAGGAAGCGATTGATATATGAGCTTATTATACACATCGCGTCCTACGATTACAATAGCTATGTGTGCATTGAATATGGCTAGCATTGTGTTCGGGATAGCGAGCGTTGGGAATGAGCGGTAGGAGTTTGCAGGTTGCCGCTATGGGAAGGGGTCCTTAGTCCCTGCAGGCGGATACCACTTGGGACGCCGCCCTGGTTATACCCTCCCAATCGCCCTCGGAGACCTTCCTAGGGTTCACTAGGTTGCTACCGAGCGCGACGGTGTAAGCGCCGGCCTCCAGGTACTGCCGGCAGTTGTGGGCGTCTACGCCGCCCGTGGGTACCAATCGCAGCATCGGCAGTGGGGCGAGCACATCCTTGATGTAGGCGGGGCCGAAGGTGCGTGCCGGGAAGACCTTGATGAAGTCCGCTCCCGCCTGCCAGGCTGAGAGGATCTCGGTAGGAGTGAGCGCGCCGCACATCACCGGCACGCCGTACCTGCGGCCACAGTCGATTACCTCCGGTGCAAGCACGGGCGTGACGAGGAACTGCGCGCCTGCAAGGATGGCGCTGCGGGCGCTCTCGGCGTCGAGCACGGTGCCGGCACCCACGATCATGTGGTCGCCTAGGTGCTCCCGCACATTCTCCACGGCATCGAGCGCCTTGCGGTTGGTGAGGGTGAACTCGACGATCCCAACGCCTCCCGCGAGCAGCGCCCTGCTCAGCTCGACGCTCGCGGAGAGATCGTCCAGCCTGACGATCGCTATGGGCTCCCTGGGAGGTATGAGCGTCACGAGGCCTCCTCCTCGGCCTGAGGTAGGCGCTCCCTGATGCGCCTGCAGAGCAGGACTGGGTTATCGCTGATGATGCCATCCACCTCGCGGCTCACCATGCGGGACATCTCGCGCTCGGAGTTGACGGTGTAGGTGGTAACTGCTAGCCCCAGCGAGTGGGCGATAGCTACTATCCTCCGGCTTACGGTGACATGGTGCATGCAGATTCCCCCAGCGTACTCCGTGACCTCCTCGAACCTGCGCCTCCAGAGGGGAGCTCGGGGTCCCCACAGTTGGAAGCAGCGCTGCCTGCCCACCAGGGAGGCCATGCGGCGCACGCAGCCGACGTCGAAGGACTGAAAGATCGCGTCTTCGGGCGCCACCTTGGCCACCTGCTCCTCTATGCCCGGGTAGAGCTCGGGGTTCTTGAGTTCGATGATCAGCCTGCATCTCTCGCGGGTGATCTCGATCGCCTCCTCCAGGGTGGGCACCTCGAAGTAGTACCTAGGCCAGGTTGGGCGCACCTCCGGTGAGTAGAACCATGAACCGGCGTCCAACAGCTTGATCTGCCTGAGAGTACGGTCGCCCACCATGCCTTCGCCATCTGTGGTCCTCTCCAAATGGGCGTCGTGGATGCATACCAGCTGGCCGTCCTTCGTGCGCTGCACGTCCAGCTCGATGGCATCCACACCGATCTCGACGGCGGTGATGAAGGCCGCCAACGTGTTCTCCGGGGCCAGCGCCGACGCACCCCTGTGGGCGATGGCCATCGTGCTGGAGAGGGTGAGCTCCTGCTCCTGCCCTACTACAAAGCCCCTCTCCCACCAGCTGCCGGGATTCCATAGGTACATCGTGATCTCTCCAGCTCGTACTACCTTTATTATGGATGCTGCGGGGAAAATAAGCTAGCCCCTTTTGATAAGCACCTCCGTGTGTCGTGCCTCGGGATAAAGGTCCTGCAGTAGCCGCCAGGCCTCGGCTTCGAGCTCGAGATGCGTCCCTTCGGGCACAGGGGCAAACAGGGTGACCTCGAGGCGAACGCGCTTGCTGCTGGCTGTGATCTGCCACGTGCCCGCGACGAAGCCATCCACCAGCACGCTAGGCATAATCCTGCCCACGGTCCGCACTATCGCCTTCCTGTAGCTCTCAGGCAGTATCCTGCTCCGGTCGACATGCCCTAGCAGGGCGCTGTCCCACTCCGGTAGCAGCCGCAACGGGGCAGGGACGTCGCCAGGCAAGATCTCCGCCTCCTCAAGATCCATCAGCTTTTTGCCTGATTTGTCCACGTACTCAACCAGTTCGGGCCGAAGCTTCTCCAGCACCCCCCTCATACCTGTCATGCCCGTCCAGTACTCGAGATCCTGCCGTGAGGCCGGTCCGTACGCCTGCAGGTAGCGCCTCGCTAGGGAGGCCAAGGCCCCGTCATCTTCCTGGGGGGACCTGCCCAACCACTCGGAGGCCAATACGTACTTGGGGTTATTGGAATAGCCCCAGAGCTTGTCCTCGGGGATCTGCACCAGTGGTAGGTGAGTGCGGGCTGCGTAGGTAGCAGCTTCGGGTGAGCAGGAGAGGGGGTGTTGGCCGAAGTGGGCCTTGAGCTCGGCGAAGGTGTGTGGGACAGCCATGAACTCCTCGCCGAGTAGACGGATACCTTCGAGATTTATCTCCTTCCAGCTACTGCTGAAGAACCCTCGTAATGCTTTACTCATGGCCGGCTGGAGGGCAGAACGGAACCGTAGGTAGTCCTCCGACAGCAGCGTGTGCAGGGTGGCCCTCATCGCCGTGGCCCGGACCACCCTGTGGTTCTTCGCCAGGGAGTTGAGACTATCTGGAGTATAGTCCGCGACCCTGCTCCAGAGCGCTAGGTGGGGAGATTGGGGCACCTGCGATTGGAGGGCCACCAACCTCCGGAGAACTCTATCCACCGAGTCGCTCGAGCGTGCGAGCAGGAGCTGCCTGGCGAGCAGCGTGCGGTTGAGTTCGCGGGTCGATAGCTTCCTATTGGCCAACGATGGCTCCTTGGTGCTGTGCTTACAGGATGCCAGAACCAGAGGGCAGCTTTCAACCCTGCTGTTCCTCCTGCTGCACGGCGCTCAGCACCCGCTCCACGAACTGCTTCTCAGGCAGGGCTCCCTCGAACTCCACCTGGTCGTTGATCACTATCTTGGGTACACCGCGAATGTTGTACTTGTTGATGAGCTCTGGGTATTCGCTCACCTCCACGGCATCGGCGGTGATGCGCTCGCTCGCCATCGCCAACCTGTGGGCCAAACTGGCCGCTCTTGGACAGTAGGGTCAAGTGGGGGTGGTGAACACCTGTATGTGCAGGTCTTCCTGCAGCTCCCCCAGCTTCCGCAGGGTGTCCTCGGAGAGCCCTAGCTCGCCGCTGGAGGCGTCCACGATATCCTGCAGGAGGACCGAGAACTCATAGCCGGATGGCGCACCAAAGAACCGCACCCTCCCCTTTACTTTGCCGTCCAGCAGGATCGCCGGGATGCGCTCGATCCCCATGCTCTCGGCCTCCTGCCTGTCGGTCAGGAAGTCCTTGACCTCCAGCGAGATCTTGTCGCTGAGGCTGGCCACCTCTTCTAGGAGCTCACGTGTCTCCCGGCAGGTGGCGCATTCGTGTCCCGGCAGCACGAGAGGCGACTCGTGCTGGGTGAAGAGCTGTATGCTGACTGGCTCCTTGAGCCTCTCCTCGAAGGTCTTGCGCACCTTCTCCTTGTCTCTGTCCGATAGCACTGCCATAGGTACCTCCTAACGATGGTTGTAGAACTCCAGCTGCCAGCGCCATTCCGAACGGTCATCGGCGTGCCACCAACTGACCAGCTTGCCGATCTCTCCCCCAGGAAGGATCACCAGCCTGCCAAGGTCCTCTTCGCTGGGCCATACGTCTTCCCTGCGGACGTCCTGGCCCTGGATCGTGAGGCGCGCCATGGGGGAGTCGTCGGTAGCCGGTAGATCCTGCCCTCGCGCTACGAGCTTACCTGAGTCGGTGAACATCTCGACAGTGAGGACTTCTGGTGGAGAGTGCACTACTATTGCGAGAGTTCCACCGAGGTAGAGGTCTTGAGCCCTGAATCTGCCGCGGGCGAAGTACAGTCCCCTAGCCCCAGCCGATGGGTACCACAAGTTGACCACGTAGTGCTCATCAGAGTGCATCGGTCACCTCCACTCTCTACTGTAAACGTACTGTAGTGTCCTGATCGTGCCAGGGCTGTAGGTCCTTGAGCATGCGCTCATATTCCTCGCGGCTGATCTCCCCGCGAGCGTACCTGAGGCGGAGGATGCGCAGCGCCTCGTCCTCCTGATGCTCGGGCCTGCTGCCCAGCGACCTCCCCAGCCATATCACTAGGAGGAACGCTCCCAAGATCACCAGTACCAAGATCACCGCGTACAGCAACATCACCCAGGGAGAGAACCTGCCCCCGGGGGCAGTCGCGGGCATGCCGGTCCCCCACATCATACCTGCCATAGTGAGCATGGGCAGCAGGAAGAGCAGCACCAACAGGAGCAAACCTATCATGGCGGCTATAAGTACGGCCCTAACGGTCTCGTTCATTCCGCTTCCTCCGAACGTTCCTGGGAGCATCTCCAGCAAAGCTCGGGCCACGACGGCCCGCTAGATCGCCTCCAGCGCCCGCTGCAGTCTCTCCCTCACCTCGCTGGCTATGGCCTCGAGGCTGGGGTTGTGGACCAAGCCCAGGACAGCCTCTGGGTCCATGGCCTCCACCACGCTCCCGCCGTCGCTCTGGTAGACGACGACGTTGCAGGGCAGCAGCAGTCCCAGATCGATCTCGGCCTCGAGCGCCCTCTCCGCCATCTCGGGGTTGCAGGCTCCCAGGATGACGTAGGGTCGGAAGTCCACACCTCGCTTCTCCTTCATCGTCTGTCGCACGTCTATCTCGCTGATCACGCCGAAGCCCTGTTCCTTGAGGGCCTCCCTCGTCCTGGCGACGGCCTCTTCGTAGGGCATATCCAACTTGCGTCCGAAGCCATAGCTCAGTGTCCTCTCCATCTTGCACACCTCCTTACACGGTCGTAGTGCTCTTGGGCTCCTCCACGGGATTGCCCGTGGCCTTCCAGGCATCGAAACCCCCTTTGATGTCCATCACGGGCGCGCGCGTCCTCCCAGCGAGGATGCTGGACGCTATCGCCGAGCGGGTACCGCTGGCACAGTACACGAGGAGGGGTTTGTCCGTGGGTATCTCTTCGAGATGCTCCTCCAGGTAGCCCAGCGGTAAGTGGATGCTGCCCGGCACGTACCCCTTCTCTCGCTCGCTGTCCCAGCGCACGTCGACCACGCACACGCCGTCCCCGAGGAGCTGCCCAGCCTCCTCGGGCGTGAGACGCCTGTAGGTGGCCAACTTCCTACCCTCGCCTGCCCAACGGTCTATCACGGCTGGAGTCCAGTAGCCCCGCAGGTTGTCCAGTCCGATCAGCCTCAGGAGCTGCGTGGCGTGCTCCAGCTTCTCCCTGTCGATCACGAGCGCTATGGGCCGATCGTATGGGAGAAGCCACCCCGCCCAGGTGAGGAAAGATGCCCCCAGGGGGATGTTGATCGTGCCGGGGATGAACCCCTGACTGTAGACGTCTGCCGGCCGGGTGTCCACAACCAATCCCTGACGGAGCATTACCTCGATGTCGCCGTAGGCCAGAGGCGCAGGCGCTGGTAGCTTGCTGGCTATCGCCGGGCCTTCCTTGTTGACCCGCTTCATCTGCGCGAAGTAGCGCGGCGGATCGGGCTGCCCCTCGAGCACCCGGCGGATGAACTCCTCAGGGTCTTGGGTGCTGAAAGCCCAGTTGTACAGCTTCTCGTAGCCCAGCGTGCTCTGGGGCACTCCCCCCAGTGCCCTACCACAGGCGCTGCCCGCACCGTGCGCAGGCCATATCTGCAGGTGGTCGGGCAGGGTCCTGAAGCGCTGGATGGAGTCGAAAAGCTGCCTAGCGCCCTGCTCCATGGTGCCGGTTATGCCGGCTGCCTTCTCCAGCAGGTCGGGCCTGCCGACGTCCCCCACGAATAGGAAGTCCCCAGTGAACGCACCCAGCGGCTCGCTCCCGCGTGCCTTGTCCGTAACGATGAAGCTGATATGCTCGGGGGTGTGCCCCGGCGTATGCATCACCTCGACTCGCACGCTGCCCAGCTCAAAGGCGTCGCCCTCGCGCACCAGCACCGCGCCCGCCTCCGCGGCGTAGGGGTATTTCCACTCGCTGGGCCCCTCATCCGAGAGATACAGACGTGCCCCCGTGACCTCGGCCAGCTCTCGTGAGCCCGACACAAAGTCCGCGTGGATGTGCGTCTCGGTGACGGCGGTGATGCGCAGCCCCAGCCTCTCGGCCAGCTCTAGGTATTGCTCCACGTGCCTGTTGGGGTCCACGATGAGCGCCTCTCCAGACTCGGGGCACCCCACCAGGTAGCTGGCCTGCGCCAGCTGGTCGTTGTATAGCATTCTCAGGATCATGATCTACCTCCTCTTGTCCCCATATCCCCGTCGTTGTGGGTAAATGATACTGCTTTCGTCGGCTCTTGAGAGGGCCACCCTGTTCCCGAGAGGGTGGACAGTACCCTCTCACGGCGGAGCCTCTCCAACAGGATCTCCCGCGTCAGCTTGCAGGCTTCCAGGATCTTGCGGTTCGCCAGCGAGTAGTAGACGCTGTTGCCGCTACGCCGGGCGACCACTAACCCCCGTTCCCGCATGAGCGCCAGGTGCTGGGAGATGTTGCTCTGGCGCAGCCCCGTCAGCTCCACGAGGTCCTTCACGCTGCGCTCACCCTCGCCCAATAGGTAGAGCAGCTCAAGGCGCGTGGGATCGGCCAGCGTCTGACAGATCTGTGCCTGCATCTGCAGCAGGAGCTTTCTAAGCTCTTCTCCTTCTATCTCCATAAGACCTCCTTCCAGGGAATCATATAAATGCTGCGCAGTTTCGGTACAGCAGGTACACAGCCAGCAGTGCTAGCAGCAGCGCAAATCCCCTTGTGGCGAGTCTCGGGGGTATGAGTGCTGCGAGCCTGCCCCCGACCAATCCTCCGGCGATGCTGCCCACAAGGAAAGGTAATGTCACTCCCCAGGCCACCGTACCCAAGCCCAGGTGCCCCACCACGCCCCAAGCAGCCTGCAACGCTATCGCCAGGAGGGATGTCCCCACGGCGAGCTTCATCGGCAGATCCGCGGCGAGCACCATTGCTGGCAGGATCACGAAACCTCCGCCCACCCCAAAGAACCCGGTTAGCACCCCCACAGCCCCACCGGTCACGCCCAGCCTCACAGCTCGATCCTGGCACTTGAATTCGTTCTCTTTGTCTACTGGCAGCCGCTTGCGGGACATGCCGAAGGCGGCCGCCAGCATCAGCAGCGCGAACAGGCACATCAAAGCCTGACCCGATACCAGCCTGTTGAGCCAGGCCCCTAGGAGGGCGCTGGCCCCTCCGATGCCGCCGAAGATCAGCCCCGCACAGGGGCTCGTCCTGCCCATGCGCAACTGCTGGACGGCTGCTACCGCTGCCGTCCATCCCACTACCAGCAGGGAAGTGGTGGTGGCACTGTGCGGGTCCTCCCCAAGCACGTAGACCAACAGCGGTACGGCCAAGATGGAGCCTCCCCCGCCCATAGCGCCAAGCATCAATCCGACGCCGCCTCCCAAAACTATCGCCAGCAGGGTGGTATGCACGGCCTACCTCCCTGAGACCACGCTGTAGCCATTCGCTTTCCAAGCCTTGATTCCTCCCCTGATGCTCGCTACTTGCTCATAGCCTGCTCGCTGCAAGATCTCAGCAGCTACCTTGCTCCTGCGGCCGCTGGCGCAAAGGGTGAACACCGGCAGCTTTGGGGAGAGCTCGTGAGCTCGGCTGGCGAGCTCTCCCAGCGGGATGTGCCTTGACCCCGGCACGTGCTCCTGCAGCCATTCGTGGGGCTCCCTCACATCCACGACCTGCGCCTCTCCGACCCTCAGCTTGACCGCGGCCTCACTTGCCTCTACCTCATCTACATTCGATCTCCACCACTGCCAGGGCATAGGCACCTCCTATCAGATATGACTATTATCAGTATATACGAATATACGAATATTGCAAATTCTTTAGCGATTATTGGATTGTAAAAAATAGTAAATTATAGTTGTAATTAGTTTAGAATAATGCTAAATTAGAAGCGTGAGATATGATGAGGAGGGAAAGGTTGGCAACTGGAGTACTAAGCAAGCTTGGGCTGAGCGGCACCGAGGTCACCCACTCGGGCTACAGCAAGGACTTCGTGCTGAAGGTGGTGCAGCCCAGCCTCGTGGGGTTGATGGACGGCGCCGTCTCGACGCTCGCACCCATCTTCGCCACCGCCTTCGCGACCCGCAGCCCGCACGTCACGTTCCTCGTGGGAGCCGCGGCGGCGGTGGGTGCCGGCATCAGCATGGGCTTCTCTGAAGGTTTGTCTGATGATGGTACGCTCACCGGCAGGGGGCACCCCTTCGTAAGGGGCTTGATAACGGGTGTGGCCACCTTCCTGGGGGGTATCCTGCATACGCTACCGTTCCTTATACCCCACGTATGGGCGGCACTTTATCTGGCGTTCTTGGTGGTAGGCCTGGAGCTGATTGCTATCGCCTACATCCGCTACCGATACTTCCAGATGAGCTTCTGGAAGTCGGTGCTGCAGGTGGTGTTGGGCGGAGCTCTGGTGTTCGCCTCCGGCGTGCTCATAGGCAGCTCGTAGCGGTTGGGCCTCGCGCTAGCGCGAGGCCCAACTTTTCTTTAGCTCCCGTTAATGCAGGGCTAATCGGGCCCTTAAGTCATGCTGGTATGCTGCCCCTGGAGGCACGCAGCATGGTGGAGAACGGCAAGACGCTGATCCTGGGGCTGGTGGATGAGGTCCTCAACCGCAGGCGCATAGATCGGCTCGAGCGCTACTTCTCGCCCGATGTAGTGCAGAGGGACCTGCCGCCCGGGCAGCCCGAGGGCCTGGAGGGCGTGAGGGAGGCTATCACCCGCGCCTTCAGATCCTTCCCCGTGCTGAGGGTGGAGGTCGTGGATCTGCTGGAGGACGGGGACACCGTGTCCTACAGGACGCTGATCCGGGCTGTGACGCCAGCTGGCAGGAGGGTGCAGCTGCGGGGGTACGCGGTCGACAGGATAAGCAGCGGCAGGATAGTTGAGCACTGGGAGTCGGTGACCCTGGATCCTTAGCAAGGGTGGACGCGCGCTGAGGGGAGAGACCGTGAGGTCTCTCCCCTCAGCTGTAGGGAGGGGGTATGTCTCTAGCTCTCTTGCCTACGTTCGGTGAGCTTTTTGGTCGCGAGGGCCACGGCCGCCGCGGCAGTGCCCACGCCCAGCGCGCTCAGCAGTCCCCTGGATTCATCGCCTGCCATGCCGCCGGCACCGGTGTTGGGCATGCCCGACAGCAGCGGTGACACGACCTTGAGCACCTGCTCCTTCGTGCGCACGCCGCCGTTATCGTAGGTGGCGAAGGCGAAGGGCACGGCGTATTCATAGGATTCGCTCTCTATGCCCATCTTGAGCTCCACCAACCGCCAGGCGGTGGCATGGTAGGCCTCCACGGAGTGGATCTGCACCGCGGCGGTGAGGTAGGGGCTACCCTGCAGGTTGGTCACCTGGCCGATGTAGGCCGATACTCCTACGTCCTCCACGGTGCGCAGGAAGGATATGGCCTCGGCCTCGCTCTTGAACTTGGGCCAGTTGTAGCTGGGCTGCCTCTTGACCGGCGTGCCGCCCGCGTCCATGATCACTTTCTCCAGCAGCACCACGTGTTGGTGCTCATGGTAGGCGTACTCCTCGGCGTAGGCCTGCGCCTGACCGGTGAGGATGCCGGCCTTGACTATGTCGTGGTAGAGCGCGTCCTCCAGGTGCTCGAGGGTGAGTGCGTAGTTGAGTACGTCCAGGTACTTGTCGCTCATCTTCTTCCTCCTAGCTGATAATGGGGGCTATCTGCTTCTTGACTGTGGGCACGTCGTAGGACGGACCCAGGAAGTCCTGATAGCCTCCCGCGGGGTTGGTGTCGTTGAACCAGCGGAACGCACCGTGGTGGCGAGCCTCCACCTGCTCTATCTGGGCGGCCGCGAACAGGTAGTCGGCGTTCTTGATCAGGTGAGCCGCCCCTGTGTAGGCCCCCACGCCGACTCCCTCGAGGGTCTCGGCGATCTTGAGGATGCCGGCTGCGCTGCTGGTATCGCCCACCGCCTCGAACTTGTAGTTGGACAGCGGCCCCACCGGCTTGCCGCCCGCAGCTTTGATCGCCTTGGTGAGGAAGTCCACGTGTGCTATCTCGTGGTCGCGTACGGCCGTGGCCACCACCAGGGAGTCCCCGGACAGGCGGGCGTACTTGCCGCTGACCACCCACTTGTAGAAGGTCGCCTCGAGGTGCTCGAGGGTAAGTGCGAAGTTGAGTATGTCCAGGTCGCTCGCGCCCTGCAGCAGGTTCATCGCGTAAGCTCTGCCGTTGGCGATCGGGCTGCCACCCGCAGCCATGACGGCCACCAGCCCCGCGGCCACGGCGCCGCTGGTCTTGAGGAAGTCGCGTCGCGAGAAACCTCTGCGCTCGGTCTCCATGTTGCCCATGGTCTGTTCTCCTTTCCCGATGATGTGTAGGTTGCGTCGTTGTGGGGATTGGGCCCTTTCCCTCGACACTAGCTATACGCACAAGGTGGGAGCGCAGATTTAGTTATCTGCAAATTCTCTCAACTTGCCCCTCAGTGCCTGGGCGAACCTCTCGGGCTCGTCCACGCTGAGGTGGAGCGTCTCGACCGGGGGAGTCCGGCGCAGGGCTCGTCGGAAGCTGGTCGGGGAGGCTAGCCTCAGCCTGACGTCCGCCCTGCCCCCCAGCAGCTGCCAGGCGGAGCGCCCGGAGGGGTCCACGTAGAGGCCCTCTCGCCTCCCCTTGACCTCGAACCTGCCGACCTCCAACTGCGCCACGTCGTCGTACCGCACGGCGCCCTCGAGGAAGATGCCGGACCTGACGAGGAGTCGGTCGTCCTCGAGCACATGAGGCAGCATCACGAGGGAGGCGTGCAAGCCCAGCACCCATATCAGGCCGTAGATGCTCAGCAACAGGAGCGTCCAGCGCAGCCACCCCCGGGGTACGAATAGCTCGGCTAACACCACCTCCACCGGCAGCTCGATCACGACCAGGAGGAGCAACCATGGGATGAAGGACCTGCGATGGTAGCTGAAGTACTGAGGTCCCCTGGGGCGTCGGCCCAGCAGCCAGCCCAGCAGGTGGGCCCACATCCTGATCTCCAGCACGATCGCTCTGGCCGCGAGGTCCGGCATAGCTATCCCCAGGGTCTCCTCCAGGGCTACCCACCAGGGGGTGCCCAAGGCCCTGCTGCGGAACCTGCGTATCCCGGCCCATAACCCATACAGAGCCAGTAGGCTCGCCGCAAGCTCCACAGCCACCACCACGGCTACGGCCTGCTCGAGCTGCAGCACGTCGAGGCTCACGAGCGCGAGCTCCACGAGGATCAGCATCGGCAGCAACAGCTTGTGTGCCTGCTTCAAGCTCATCTCCGGATGCCGCAATTATACCGCGTCCTCGCCTTTGGCCTTGACAGATGGTGAAGGGCTGGCGTACAATGCGGCACTTGCTCTGCATGAGAAGATACTTCAGGTTGCACCCTCCATGTCCTTCCGGGGGCAGGCTTCGTCCTGCGCGTTTCTATCCATCCTAGATTGCTAGCTCTAAATACGATGTCTGATGGAGGGGATCGTTGTCTGCTTACAGGTTGTACCTAATCTACAGCGGCGCTCTCGCCCTGCTGATTACGGGGATCTACTCGCTGTCCAACGTGTACAGGCTAGAGGTGGCGCACCTGAACCCGCTCCAGCTCGTGCTAGTGGGCACCGCCCTGGAGGGCACCTACTTCGCCCTCAATCTCCCCACCGGCGTGATTGCCGACACCTACAGCCGGAAGCTATCGGTCATCCTGGGCCCCTGCCTGTTCGGCGTGGGTGCGGTCCTGGAGGGGCTGCTGCCCGTGTTCGGGTGGATCATCGTCTGCCAGGTGGTACAGGGTGCCGCCTACACCTTCATAGAGGGCGCGCTCGAGTCCTGGGTGACGGACGAGGTGGGTGAGGAGATGTCCGGACACGCCTTCCTGCACGCCGGCCAGGTGGAGGCTGCCGCGTCCTTCGTGGGCATACTGCTGGGCGTGGGGCTATCGAGCCTGGAGCTGCGCCTGCCGTTCCTGCTCGGGGGCGCGCTCTTGCTATCGCTGGGGGTGGCCTTGGTCTGGCTGATGCGTGAGAGCTCGCCTCCCTACAGCACCAGGCGGGCACAGGTAGGGCTCCAAGGCTATCTAGGGGCGGGGCTTCGAGATATGTCGGATACGCTGCACGGCGGCATGAGGGTGGTGCGCACCCGGGCGCTGGCGGGCACTATACTGCTGGTGGCGGCCATGATGGGGGGCTTCAGCGAGGGCTTCGATCGGTTATGGCAGCCACACTTCATCCAGGACATAGGGCTGCCCTCCGTGGGAGGCCTCGATAGGCTGGTGTGGCTGGGGCTGGCGATGGCCGTCAACCCGCTGCTGGCCTCCCTGGTGCTCCGCAGCGTGCGCTCGAGCCTCTCGGATACATCGCCCAGGACCATCATAGGGCTGCTCATGGGCACCGATGTCGTGGTCATGCTGGGCGCTCTGGCCTTCGCGCTGGCGCCGAACTTCACGGTGGGGCTGTTGGCCTACTGGGTGATGACCGTTGCCAGGAGGGTGCATCAGCCACTGTACCTTGCGTGGATCAACCAGGGCATCGAGGGCAGGGTGAGGGCCACGGTGATCTCGGTCAGCGGGCAGGTGGACTCTCTGGGGCAGTTCGTGCTGGGGCCGCTGGTGGGCGGTCTGGCGACGCTGCTCTCCCTGCGGGTTGGGCTGGCGCTGTCGAGCTGCTTCCTCGCTCCATTGGTCGCGCTGTACGCTCGCTCCCTTGGCAAGGTCAGGGTCGATGTGGCGAGCACCGTGGAGTAGCCGTTGTGACAGACTAGCTGTCACAAACCTCTGGTAGGGTGATGAGAGATCTTGGAAAGGAGGTCGTTATGGGGGCCGTCCTTACCGTTGGGGTGCCGGCCGCGCTGGAGCCGGCACAGCGATCCGAGCTGGTGGCGCGCCTGCGACCCATGCTCGGGGGCATCCCCTGCCGGGTGGAGGTGCGTTGCGACCCCTACAGCTGGCGGGTGGAGGTGGAGGGTTTCGGTGCCCCGAGGCTGGAGCGACCGGTCTTCCTGGCCAGGATCGCCATCGAGGTCCGCAAGTACCTGAGGGAGCTGGGCGCCCATCCAGCCTGCAGGGGCGACCCTCGTGACCTGCCCGAGCCGGAGTCCGCCTACCTGCTGTTGCTGTCGGGTCGCGGTCGCTTTAGATCCCGCTACGCGGAGTACAGCCTGCTCACGAAGACTTTGCACGTCTACAGGCCCCTCTCCCCAGGCGAGGAGGCGCAGCTGAGGGCCGCGCTCACGGAGTCCCACAACAGGGGGCTGGCCCTCAGGACCGTCGAGGAGCTGGGGGCGCGCAGGTACGACGAGTCTCCGCCTGCTCGGAGGGAGCTGGAGGGCATCCTGGCCGAGGTGTACGCCGTGGTGGGGGAGCATCCGGAGGTCGTCGTCTGGGGCGACGAGCTGATGACGCTGGGGGGAGAGTACCTATCGGATGGTGCGTACTAGGAGAGCGCCGCCAGCGCCCTTATGGCCTCCAGGTGCTCGGCGTAGTGGTCGCAGGTGTTGCCCAGTACGTACTCCGCCAGGCAGGCGTCGCTGTCCTCGTACGGGCGATACTCGAACAGATCCTCCTCCGTGAGCTCGCTCAGTCTGTCCATCAGCCGGGCGTGGGTGTGCCGGAAGTCCTGCAGGACCTCCGCCAGCGGGCGATCCTTGTTGGCGGCGTAGATGGCCCTGTTGGCGGCGTCCGTACCGCTCTCGTAGTCCTGCTCGTCTATTCCCATGGCTTGGTGCCGGGGCGCGCCCTCGATCAGGGCGATGAGGCTCTTCTCCCAGGCGCAGATGTGCGCGATGTGGTCCTTGATGCTCCATGCGCCGTAGGCTGGGGGCATCACCAAGCTCTCGTAAGGCAGGCTGTCCACCAGCTTGTGCAGGGACTCCCAGCCCACCTGTACTTGCTCCAGGATGATCTCCTTACGACCCATCGGTCCCTCCTTCGGTCGCCGGTGTTGTGGGCGCCGGCAACAAGTATATACTTATATTACTATGGATGCACTGGCTCGGCTGCACTCCGAGATCCTGGCCTGCAGGCGCTGCGAGCTCGAGGGGCTGCTGCCCCACCCTCGGCCGGTGGCTTATGGCCACATGGGAGCACGCGTGATGGTCATAGGGCAGGCCCCGGGGGTGCGCACGATGATCGCCGGGAGGCCGTTCTCCGGCCCTGGGGGTAAGCTACTGCGCGGCTGGATAGCCAGGGCCGGCATACCGCTGGAGGAGCAGGACAGGCGGGTGTACTTCACCTCCCTTACTCGCTGCTACCCCGGGAAGGCCCCCAAAGGCAAGGGCGACAGGAAGCCCTCGGCTCGGGAGGTGGAGCTGTGCTCACCGTTCCTCCAAAGGGAGATCGAGCTGATAGACCCCGTGTTGGTCCTGCTGGTGGGCTCGATGGCGATAGAGCGCTTCCTGGGCAGGATGCCTCTGGCGGAGGCCGTGGGGCAGCTGTTCTCCCGAGACGGCAGGTGGTGGCTCCCGCTGCCACATCCCTCGGGCGTCAGCAGGTGGCTGAACCATCCCGAGCATCGCGCGCTGGTGGAGGAAGCTCTGGAGAGGATGAGGGAGCTGCTGTCCTCCCTCGGGCTGTAGGGGCGACCCATGGTCAAGAAGTTGCTCCCAGCCCTGCTGGTGATCCTGGTGCTGGCGCTGTGGACTCGCCCCGGCCGGGTGGCGCTCAAAACCACCGGCATAGCCTTCGAGGTCTTCCCCAACTCGCCCGTGTACCCCATGCGCACCTTCACTCGGCCCCCTACCGTGGTGCGGACGAAGTTCCCTGTGGGCAGCGCCTCCTGGGACGCCTGGGTATACCGCCCGGCTGGACACGGTCGCTTCGGGGCGCTGGTATTCTATATAGGCATCGGGCCGGAGCACCAGAACCCACATGTGGTGCGCCTATCCAGGGCGCTGGCGCGGGCAGGCGTGGTGGTGATGGTGCCGGTGTCGCCCAACCTCTCCGCGTTCAGGGTCCGCCCGGGCGAGGAGGAGGGAGCGGTGGCGGCCTTCGAATGGCTCAGGAAGCGGCCCTACGTCGACCCCGACAGGGTAGGGTTCTTCGGCATCAGCGTAGGGGGCTCGATGACGGCCATAGCGGCCTCCGACCCGCGCATCTCCCGGGACGTGCGCCTGATCGATCTGTTCGGGGCCTACTACGACGCCCGCACGCTGCTCGCGGCGCTGGTCACCCACAGGATCGAGGTCGGCGGCCAGTGGCGTGAGTGGCAGCCCTCGCCGGTGCCGCTGCAGGTGCTGAGGACCGAGCTGCTGTCCTACCTCTCGGAGGGGGACAGACGGGCCATCCAGCCTCTGCTGGACGGCAAGGTGCGCACGGTGCCGCCCGGGCTAAGTCCCGAGGGCAGGGCTACCGCGCTCATGTTGCTGGAGCGGGACCCCTCCAGGATGCCCAACAGGATAGCCGCCCTCCCCCCTGCCATGCGGGATTATCTGAGACGGATCTCTCCCTCCACCTACGTGGGCGGCCTGAGGGCCGAACTCTTCCTGATGCACGACCGCCGAGACAACATCATCCCCTGGACGGAGACCCTGGAGTTCTGGGAGGCGGCCCGCCCCGCTCGGGGCAAGCACCTGACCATCCTGGACATCTTCAGGCACGTGGAGCCCCAGGGAGGCAATCCCCTCAGGCTGGTGTGGGAGGGCGGCAAGCTGTGGTGGCACATCTACCGGGTGATCTACATCCTGGGGTGACAAGCTTCGAGAGATGTGCATAATAATGTAGTTGGCGGCTGTTAGTGGGAGCTGGCGGATGAGCAGGCCCAAGATCCTCATCGTGGACGACAACCCCGTCGCCCTGAGCCTGATGCGGGACACGCTGGAGCTCGAGGAGTCCTACGAGGTGCTCACGACGAGCGACCCGCGAGAGGTCCTGCAGCTCTGTCGAGAGCAACTTCCAGATCTAGTGCTGATGGACCTGCAGATGCCCAAGATGGACGGCTACGAGGTCACCCGCCGCCTCAAAGCCGACGCCCGCACCCGCGATATCCCGGTGGTGGCCCTGACGGCCTCGCGGCTGAGCGTGGAGGATATGGGCCGTGCCATGGAGGCAGGCTGCGCCGGCTACCTGCAGAAGCCCGTGCCCAGGTCCCTGCTGCTCGAGGCCGTGCAGAGGTACCTGCGCAGGCAAACCACCAGGTAGTTCCTCAACCCCTCAATTGTGTGCATGCTATTGTACGCATTTATGGTATTAGGTTAGAATATTGGACAAAAAGTCACAGGCTTTTGCACAGGAGGGAGAGAGGTGTTGAGGATAGAGAGGGTAAGGTTTGAGAGGAGTCTGGGAGGTTTTGGGCTTGGGAGCAGTAGGCCCAGGTTGTCGTGGAGGGTGGAGACGGATCTCAGGGACTGGATGCAGGCGGGGTATGAGGTGGAGCTGTACGATGGGGATGGGGAGCTGGTGGGGAGCACCGGCAGGGTGGAGTCTGGGGAGTCGGTGTGGGTGGCTTGGCCTTTTGAGCCCCTGGAGTCCAGGCAGAGGGCCGGGGTGAGGGTCAGGGTGTGGGGAGAGGATGGTTCGGAGTCGGACTGGAGCGAGCTGGCGTGGCTGGAGGTGGGGCTGCTTGCCCGTGAGGATTGGCAGGGGGTGTTCATCACTCCCGACTGGGAGGAGGACACGAGCGTGGCCAATCCCTGTCCCTACCTGCGCAAGACCTTCCAGGTGGCAGGGGATGTCAGGCGAGCCAGGCTGTACGTGACGGGGCTTGGGGTGTACGAGGTGGAGCTCAACGGGCGGCGTGTGGGGGATCACGTGCTGTCTCCTGGATGGACGAGCTACAGGCACAGGATGCTGTACGAGACGTTCGACGTCACGGGGCTGTTGCGCGAGGGTGCCAACTGCATGGGAGCGATATTGGGGGATGGCTGGTACCGAGGCAGGCTGGGTTTTGGGGGAGGCAGGCGGAACCTGTATGGGGAGAGGTTGGGGTTGTTGGCGCAGCTGGAGGTGGAGTATGGGGATGGGAGCAGGCAGGTGGTGGTCACGGATGGTTCGTGGCGTGCCAGCAGGGGGCCCATCCTGGAGTCCGGCATCTACGATGGGGAGGTGTACGATGCCCGGTTGGAGATGGATGGGTGGTCGACCGCGGAGTACGATGACTCCGGGTGGGCCGGCACGAGGGAGCTGGCGTGGCCGACGGAGGTTTTGGAGCCTTTGGAGGTGCCCGTGCGGCGGACGCAGGAGGTGGGCTCGCGGGAGATAATGCGGTCGCCCTCAGGCAAGACGATCGTGGACTTTGGGCAGAACCTGGTGGGGCGGGTGAGGCTGAGGGTGAGAGGGCCCAGGGGGCAGAGGGTGAGGTTGAGGCATGCGGAGGTGTTGGAGGGAGGGGAGCTGTGCACGCGGACGCTGCGGACGGCCCGTGCCACGGACGAGTACGTGCTGCGTGGGGAGGGGGAGGAGGAGTGGGAGCCGCGGTTCACCTTTCACGGTTTTCGGTATGTGGAGGTGGAGGGGTGGCCTGGGGAGCTGAGGGCTGAGGATCTGGTGGCGGTGGTGTGCCACTCGGACATGGAGCGGATAGGGTGGTTTGGGTGCTCGGATCCGCTGGTGGAGCGGCTGCACGAGAACGTGGTGTGGAGCATGCGGGGCAACTTCCTGCACATCCCGACGGACTGTCCACAGAGGGACGAGCGGCTGGGGTGGACAGGGGACATCCAGGTGTTCTCGCCGACGGCGTGTTTTCTGTACGACACGGCTGGTTTTCTGGCGTCGTGGCTGAGGGACGTGGCGTTGGATCAGGACGAGAGCGGGGCGGTGCCGTTTGTGGTGCCGAATGCGCTTGGGGGGCAGGTGATACCCGCTGCCGCGTGGGGGGATGCGGCGGTGGTGGTGCCGTGGGTGCTGTACCAGCGGTACGGGGACGTGGGGGTGTTGGAGGCGCAGTGGGAGAGCATGCGTGGGTGGGTGGACTGTGTGGAGAGGTTGGCTGGGGAAAAGAGGCTGTGGGATAGGGGCTTCCAGTTTGGGGACTGGCTGGATCCTGCGGCTCCCCCGGAGGATCCGGCGGCGGCCAGGACGGCGGCGGAGATCGTGGCGACGGCGTACTTTGCGCGGTCGGCGGAGCTGGTGGGGCGAGCTGGGGAGGTGCTGGGCAAGTGGGAGGAGAGCCGGAGGTATCTGGGTTTGGCGCAGGAGGTGAGGGAGGCGTTTGCTGGGGAGTACGTGACGCCGCATGGGCGTGTGATGAGCGATGCGCAGACGGCGTACTCGCTGGCGATCTGCTTTGGGCTGTTGCCGGAGGCCGAGCAGCGGCGGCGAGCTGGGGAGAGGCTGGCGGAGCTGGTGAGAAGGGAGGGGTACAGGATAGGGACTGGTTTTGTGGGCACGCCGCTGATCTGCGATGCGTTGTGTGAGAGTGGGCACGTGGAGGAGGCGTACAGGCTGCTGCTGAGTCGGGAGTGTCCGTCGTGGCTGTATCCTGTGACGATGGGTGCGACGACGATCTGGGAGAGGTGGGACAGCCTGAGGCCTGATGGGAGTGTCAATCCTGGGGAGATGACGTCGTTCAACCACTACGCGTTGGGTGCGGTGGCGGACTGGCTGCACAGGCGGGTGTGTGGGCTGGCGGCTGGGGAGGCT
>NC_013525.1:1742500-2026947 GCF_000025005.1 Thermobaculum terrenum ATCC BAA-798 | reverse complement strand
TCACAAAGTCTTTATTCTTTGTTAGCAGCTACAGATGCTTATAAATTTAGAACAGGCTGTTCCTACCCTTCTTGCCATTGGGAACGAACACCGACTCCTCTGCTCGTCTTAGCCCTATAGAATCAGGCTCGTACCATCTGTTCCACTCGTCAGGAGCATCTATGCTCTGGCCACCGTGGGATGTATATCTAGTGCGTACTCGGCATAGCACAGGAGCGTTCAACGAGTTGCCCGTAACTATCACCTGCCCTTTACTCAGCGAGGGTAGCTCTCGCAGTATCTCTCGGCTGGCGCTCTCGACCGAGGAGGCAATACTGTTCTGATCTATCGGGTTTACCACTTTCATGATGAACTGTGTCATGCACTGGGAGAGTACGTCACTGTCAAGTTTACCTGGCCTCTGGCTAATAAGTCCTACACCCACCCCGAATTTTCTGCCTTCTGCCAGTATCTGCTTGAGTATACCTGTACTAACTGCATCACCGCTTGCAGGTGCGTAGTGGTGGGCCTCCTCTATCAGGATGAATACTGGATATGGGATATAGTCCTCATCCAGCGGCTTATTTTCCCTTCGCATAGTGCGCTGTCTGGATCTGTAGATCCTACGTAGTAATGTAGATACTATTACCTGCTGCTGCTTCTCATCAATGTTGTTTAGCTGGATTATGGTGCATTGTCCTGGTTTGAGAATCTCCTTGAGATCTAGATGTTCTGATTTGGTGAAATTACTTTGTCCAAATATGTGATCTATTCTCCAACATAGAGCCTCTGCCGTGCTGGAGTAGTCGGAGGAGCCTGACTGGGAGCTCTCTAGATCTTCTGCCACCTGCCTGATAGCGACCTGGAGCTCATCTTTCCCCCAGTTGGAATTATCCCTGTCATTCACGAGGCGTTTGTGAGCCTCTCTCAGGATATGCTCCATTCTGTCGGATGTGTTTGGCAAGAGGTATCGGAAATCTGAAAACTCAAGCGACGATAGTTTGACTTTTATGTGCTTGGGAGGGAAGATACGGGTTCTAGGTCTGTAGTCAGTTGTGCTATTTTTCTCCCTAAGCTGCTCTACGTTGGGCAGCTCTGTTAAGGTCTCATACTCGGCATGTGGATCTATGATCAATACGCAGCCTTTATTTGCAGGGCTCATCAGCTCCTCAACGATCACACCGGCTAGATAGCTTTTGCCTGCCCCTGTGCTAGCTATGATAGCCATGTGGGTGCTCGTGAACTCCTTAACATCAAGGACTATGGGTACGGCATCGCTAGTCCTGCTAAGGAGCGAACCTATGTGGGCGCTGCCTCTCTCTCCCATCTTCTTTTTACTAAGTGTATTTCTAAGGAGCTCATCCTCTGCTAGATAGATAGGCTTACCGCAGCTTGGAGGTATCCTTGGGTTAACGAATGCCCCAAACTGTTCATCGTAGTATCCCAGTACTGCTACCCCTATCTCAAAGAGCTCGCTGTTCTGATCCTTGTAGCCTATAGTCCTGGCTATGTCTGCAGGCTTGATGAGAGGATCGGAAAGGAACGCATCCGGGAATAGCTTGACTGGCTCTCTGGATACGACCTGTCCTATGATCTTGTGAGGGTATCCATCTATATCCATGTAGTAGTAAACGAACTCGCCGTTTTTCAGCTGTTGGCTATGATCTGGGCTTATGAAGGTATATTCGTGCGGGCTTTCTCCCGGACCTTTGGCTATGCCTACAGGTAATACTTCCTGCTTTGTTATCATCCTACCTCTCCCCTGCTGCCATCCTAATCTGCGACTGCCATGCAAGATTAGCTCTGAGCGCGTTCAGTATGGGTCCTGCATCTGGAATTACATCTGCCAAGTCATCGAGTACAGACATAAGTAGGGCTTGTGCCAGTGGGGACCTCATAGAGAGCATCAAGATGTAGTAGCCTATATCAAAGCCATCCTCTCCTCTATGAAAGGCTGCTATTTCCTCGTTTTCCATCCGGCTGACAAGAGCGCCTATCTCAGGGTGGACGTAACAAAACCCAACGGCGGTCTTTTTGCCACCAGATACTTGTCCTAGCACTAGTACCCTCACCAACACTGCAGTTTCATTGAGATAGTCCGGTGAGAATACCTCGAGCTGCTCCGGAGTGGATAATCTTGGCCCAAAGACTCCGTAATCTGGGTTGTGTAGCTGCGTATCGCTAATAACCCCGACTGCATAGGTGTCGGGAAGAGAGCCGACCGGCACTTTGACCCAAGCCCCGAATCTGTAGTCTTCCGGCGTCGGAGGATTTGCAACCTCGCCTTTACCATAAACCTGGCAGATATACTCTATTTGAGATGCGCTACTTATTATCTTGCCTATGGTCTTACCCATCTATCATTGCCTTCTTCTCATCTTGCTCTGGATCTTGCTAGCTATCCTCAGTTTGATGTTATTTTTATCAGCGAAAGATTCAAAGATCTGGTAGAACCTGATCCTATCTTCGCTGCTGAGCACTGCAAGTGCATCAGCGGTTTCTATGACATAGGGATAGCCGTTCCCGACTATAGTCTCTGCTCTTACTATCTGAGCTACTTCTTCTGTCATACCTTCCTCTACTACCCATCTCGGAATCTCTACCCTTGATGGTACGTTCTGCTCGGATGTCTTGAGGTAGAAAAAGCAGATTTGATCTCCCCAGTAGGTATCAGTGCTCTTATCTCTATAATCTGTCAAGATTCCGTGCCGATTGCAAATCCAGACGGGAGTTCTGTCTCCCCATCGCATCCTGTTATACAGGATCATAGCATCGCTCAAAGTGTGTGGCTTGTGTTTTATCTTCTCGATCTGAGCTAGCAACGTCATAAGATCTCTAGCTCGGCTTTCAGATACGTATCCTACTACTGGTATCTTGGTTCTGTATGAAGTTTCCAATAGATGTAAGATAAGCTTTAGGTATATTTCCCTCTGTGCTTGATCCAGCCTCTCAGTAAAGGAGAGGATAAGCGAGCCATCAAGGAAGGCTATTGGTGTGGGTTGCATACCCTCTACTTTTTCCATCCAGTCACAAAGTACTTCGATCTCCAGCTGAAACCTCCGCTGACTGACTGTTTGATCAGAGAAAACGGAGACACCATTGCGATCTATGAATATGTCTTCTGGGGGCAGAATATCTATCTTGATGTCTTTAACATAATTCTTGGATGGGTTATGAGGGTTCTCAAACCATCCGACCTGCACCGCAGCTACAGGGATGGAAATATCGGGTACAGGCTGAATCTGACTCCCATCGACTGAGAACGTTGTTCTGTCGAATAGTATTTGCGATGCGTATGCCCTGGCCTCTTCGTGGTTGTGGAATTCCTGATCGAAGCGATAAATAAGACTTCTGTTCTCCTTCCACTCTCTGGAGGGCAAGGCCCCTGCTGGTAATTCCACCAAGTCTAGGATCTCGCTGTATGTGAGTGTCTCAAGCTTATCAAATGCGTTGCTATAGACGGACATCTCATCGCGAATGCCGACATCGTAGTCTCTGAATTGTTGAATCTTCTCTTCGAGCGCTTTAGCTATCTTGGTGGAATGAAGCATGGTAACTCCTCAGGGCTTGGCCTACGAATAGGTCACCTGGCTGATTCCATGTCGCTTGCTTACGATGATGGCTCTGTCCATCTTCTGCTCAAAGGTGTCATCATGAGAGATAACAAAGAGCTGTTCAAAGCCTTTGAGGCTTACCACCTGATCTGCGAGGTTCATCCTGCGGGTGGTGTCCATGTTCTGGGTGGGTTCATCCAGAAATGCAATATTAATCTCTGAGAGCCTCTTGAGAAGCGCAAGTCTGACGGCTAGTGCCGCGCTCATCTGCTCTCCACCAGACATCTGCTGGAAGGTCAACCTCTCCGAGCCCCTCTCCAATCTGATCTCATAGTCGTCTGTCCACTCCAGCCTCTGAGAGTGATCTCCCATAATCTCGCAGAATATATTGCGAGCTTCAAGCGATATGCCGTATATCAGAGACTTAGCTATGGGTTCCTGTGCAGATTTGATAGTATTTCGAATATGCTGTAGTATCTGCTTTATCTTTTCGAACTTCTGTATATCTTGTTGAGCTCTATCGTACTCTCTGCTCTTCTCCTGATAATCAGACAGTTCCTGTTCAAGGTTAGAAATCTGTTTGAGGTTGTTAGCCTTTTGAGTCCTAAGGCTTGATATATCGGCATTGAGCTTTTCTATCTTCAACTCCGCGTCCTCGAGATCCTGTCTGTTCCAGGTCTTTGTAGCCTTCTCAAGCTGGGCATTGATTTCTTCAAGCTGCTTTACTGTGCCATCTATCTCGCTTTGCAGCTTGCTAACCTGAGCATCTTTCTCTTCAAGCTGCATAGCAAGCTGCTCGTTTGATATGTACTGCTTGTGCTCTGGTTCATACTTGTGGATGATCGCTTGAAGCTCCTTGTCGCTTTGCTCTAAGTGCCTCATATCATCGATCTGCGAATTAAGTTGTTCTATAACTTTCTCCAGGTTTTGCAGATCTCTTTTCAGGCTTTCCAGTGATGCACGAGTTTCAGGTAAATGTTCGACCAATAATTTGGCCTTTGTTAGCTTCTCTTCAAAAGTGTCTTTGTCTTGAAGCCGCTTTTCCAGTTTGTCAACGAGCTGTTTCTTAGAAGACAGATCTTTGATCTGCTCTGTGATCTGCTTTTGTTCTTCCCTCAGCTCTTCTATTTGTCTTGTGAGATTAGAAATCTTCTCCTCTATAACAGGTAGTTTGTGGAATTCTTTATCCGCCTGCTCTGCAGCTTCGACCTCGGACTTAATGTGCTCGAAGCTGCTCTGGAGGCTAGGTATCTGTTCCACCTGATTGATTAGCTCCCTTAGATCCTTCTCCAGAGTCGCTTTCTCTTGCTGCCTGATTTGCAGGTTATACAGCTTAGGATCATAGGCGGCTTTAGCTTTCTCAGCCTCAAATAGCTTGGCTTGCGCTGCTTCCGCGTGCTGAATCGATTGCTCCGTGCTTTGCAGATCCTGGATTATGGTTTCAAGCTCAGATTTAGCCTCTTGAATTTGCTGTGAGAGCAAGTCGCAGCTTCTTTCTCCCTGCTGTATATGCAGGCAGTCATCCCTGTTGAGTGGGCAGTAGGGTACATCTAACTCTAGCCTCTGCTCAAGCTTGGATATCTTTATCTCCATCTCTTTCTGGCGCTCTTGCAGCAGGTTTTTACGGTTACGTAGTTGGAGCAGGTTTGCTGACTCCTTTTGCAGCAATTCTATGGAGGAGATTTCTGATTCCAACTTGGTGATTTCTGCACTAAGAGTGACGATTTCCTTTTCTATACTGGAGTATTTCTTTCTGAGGTCATTTAGCTTCTCTTTGGCTCCTTCAGCTGCTGATAGCTGGCTCTGAACGCTATCATACTCTTTTCTCAGCGCCGGAAGCTTCTCGGCTAGCGGGCGCTTTTGCTCGATGACTTGAATAGTCTGTTTACAACTCTTGAGTTCTGCATCTAAAGAGGAAAGCTTTTGAGTAATATCTGCATGTCTTGTCTCTAGCGCCCTAAGCTGGCTTACCTCAATGGTGAGTTGCTGATGCTCTTTTTGAATCTTCCTAAGCTCATCTACCTTTGACTGTAGACGCGGCAATATTTCCTGAGCGCTGAGAGCATTGTTTAGCTCTGCTTGCTTTTCCTTTATCTCAGCATTGAGATGATTTCTGTCGGATTGACGAAGTTGTAGGTTTTGGCAAAGTTGTCGGTAGGTTTCGAGCTGCGGCTCGAGCTCTCTTCTCTCCTGCACGGCTCTCTCGTATGCCAAGTGCCCTTCGCGTGTTCTCAACAGGATATCCCGCGCCTGTTTGCTTCGCTCCAAATCTTGCCGGGCTTTGGCTAGATGATCCCGCAAGCTATTAATGCGCTCCTCGTGTCGTCTATGTTCGCCTTCAAGAGCTTCGATTTGTTTTTGTTTTTGTTCCAGTTGCCGCTTGATCTCGCGTACAGATGCCAGATCATTCTCGCATGCTCTTAGCTCATCATCTATTCTGTTATTTTCGTTTGCAAGTCCATGTATCTTTTCCTCGAGCTCAGGGATCCTGTCTCTGAAGACCTTGAGGGTTTCCTGCCGATTCCCCAGGGCTAGCAGCTGATCTTGGATGTATCTATCGGTCTCCCTGAGGTTATCGAAAGCAGTCTTGTATTCTTCCAGATGAAGCATGGCATTAAAAGTATCTTTGCGCTTGCTTGAGGTCATAAGGAACGGTGCGTATAACGCCCCTTGGGGAACACCCACTGCGTTCTCGAATATCTCCCCTAGATCCATCTCATCTTGTAGTCCCATAACCTTCTTGAGCCATTCCTTGACGTCAGCACTGCCTTCTGCTACGCGATAACCAGTTTCCAGATCTAATACGTACCATGGAGGAGACTTCTTGATTTGTCTTATTACCTGGTACTCTCTGCCATCGGGAGGTACAAACGTGACGGAGACAGTGCCATATTTAGCACCTTCCCGTAGGAATTCATCTTGGCTATAGGGTAGGAAGTCAAACAGTGCCCACCCGATAGCCTCAAGGATAGTAGTCTTGCCAGCGCCATTCTCGCCGTGTATGGAGTTTGTGCCGGGCTCAAACTCAATGGTGGTGTTGTCGTAGCTTTTTATGTTTGTTAGGTGCAGCTTAAGTATCTTCATGGCTCTAGATCATTGCTTCTTGATTGTCTATATTGTCTTGTCGGGAAGAATCCTCCCTCAGAGCTTCTTCTATGATAGTTATTATCTCCTCGGGAGGGGCATTGAGTAATGCCCGATCTTTAATCTTCTGTATGCTCTCGACCCATGTACGTCTTTTGTCCTTGAAAGCAGGGTAATCTTGAATAAGGGACTCAAAAACCTCTAGCTCAAGAGATCTTCGATCTATCTGCCCAGTGCTATCCAAAGGCACGTCTGGAGAGTAACCGCTTGGGAGGGTGTTGTTCTTAATCTGTACTGTCAGAGGATTCACCTCTTCGTAGATCTTTTCCTGTAGATTCTTAAGTGCCAGGAGTTCTTCCGAGAACCTGAGACTGCCGCTCAGTGTAACGTGAATAATAGGTTGGGAAGGGTTCTCGCTATATTTGGGTATCCTAGAGCGAACCTTGTCGATGACAGCCTTCTCAAGATCCTCTGGGGTATCGTAGTACTTGACATCTAAGAAAATTCGGTAGAAAGGACGTCTTGTAGGCACACTGATATGCTTGACCTCGAGCACTTCTCCTTTATTTATATCCGCAGTTACCTCATAGAAGCCTCTTTCCCAATCGGCCTCTTCAACGCTGCAAGTCTCCAATGAGCCTGGATTAAAAGCCCAGTTGTCTATCTCATATCTCTTATGCACGTGCCCCATTGCCAAATATTTGCAGTGCGGCCTAATAAGGTCGAGGTGGTAGCTGGTGATTCCTCCTATAGCTCTAGGAATTTGACCTTCCAGTCCCTCATGAACCATGAATATATTGAATCGGTTACCGTCTACCTGTAACTTGCTGGTTATCTGTTCAAGTATTTTCCCTGTGCTAGTGCCATAGTACTTTATGCCGTACACCCGTACGGGGCCAAGGTCTATAAATGATCCTAGTTTTGATTCGTGATCCCATGGCTCCATAAGAACGCTACCTCCCCTATGCACGGGAGATAGCAAGTGAATCAGCTCTGCGGCTGAAGACAGGAAGTCTAGGAACGACCACCCTGAGTTGAGGAATGCTCTCTCGTGGTTACCTTCTACGCAGATTACTGGGATGTTGGCGTCTTTTAAGCTCCTTAGAGCTAAGTAAGCCTGAGATATAGTGCGTCCGTCTATGTTTCGTTTATGGAAAAGATCGCCTGCGATGAGCATGAAGTCGACTCTGGAATCTATAGCGTAATCGCAGACGTACTTGAATGCTCTTGCGAAATCATCAGCTCGTTCTGAGATACCATATTGGTGGAATCCCAAGTGTATGTCGGCTGTATGGATCCACTTTACCTTCATGTCATTTTCTTTCTATCTGCCTGTTTTCTTTCACTAACTATATCAATACTTCTGATCAGTTGCACAAGATGTGGCATTATGGTAGGAACTAATTGGACATATCTTCAGTGTTGGAGTATATTGAGACTAAACGTGTAGGCTAATTTGTAGTCTTCCCTGGAAGGGAGAAGGTGTTTGGCGAGGGGTAAATCGCTTCGCCAGTTGCAGTGCCTAGAAGTTGTAGGGCTTCCTCGGTGGTCTTGTAAGACCCCTATTATCTGGTTGTGTCGTGAGTATTCCCCATAGAGAAACGAGTTGTATGTAATCTATTTAGTTCCCTTTTTAAGGGCTGGAAAGAGAGAGGGTTATGAGACAGGCGAGAACTATAGGAGAGCTTAGATCCTCAGGCTATCAAGTAAGGTCCGTCAAGGATGAGATGAGGCAGAACTTAATACGTAAAATCCGAAGGGGGGAGGACCTTTTCCCAGGAATAGTGGGTTATGAGGACACAGTTATTCCCCAGATAGAGAATGCTATCCTGTCCGGGCAGGACATAATCTTGCTCGGAGAGAGGGGCCAAGCAAAGACTCGCATAGCGCGTTCATTGGTGAATCTGTTAGATGATTACATACCTGCAATTGCAGGCTGTGAGATCAACGACAACCCCTTTGAACCCATCTGCGCCAGCTGCAGGATGAAAGTGGAAGATATGGGGGATGATACCCCTATAGAGTGGATACCGCGTGACCGCAGGTATGGCGAGAAGCTGGCCACTCCCGATATCACCATAGCAGATCTAATAGGCGAGGTAGATCCCATCCGTGTGGCGGAAGGGAGGTACCTGTCTGACGAACTTACTATCCATTACGGATTAGTCCCTAGAACTAACAGAGGCATCTTCGCCATCAATGAGCTACCTGATCTTGCAGAGCGTATACAGGTAGGCTTGCTTAACATAATGGAGGAGAGAGACGTCCAAATCAGAGGTTACAAAATAAGGCTGCCCCTTGATCTGTTCGTCGTAGCAAGTGCTAACCCTGAGGACTATACAAACAGGGGCCGCATAGTAACCCCTCTCAAAGACAGATTTGGCTCTGAGATCCGAACTCACTACCCAGAGGAACTCGAGTACGAGATAGAGATCATGGAGCAGGAGGGGAATGTCCCCGAGATTGCGGGAGTGAACCTGCTCGTACCTCAGTTTATGAAAGAGATCATAGCTGAGGTTACTCATCAGGCGAGAAGGTCGACTGATATAAACCAGCGCTCGGGGGTGAGCGTGAGAGTATCAGTTAGCAACTATGAAACGGTTGTATCTAGCGCTCTAAAGAGAGCTATCAAGCTTGATGAGACTACAGCTGCACCTCGGATCAGTGATCTGGATGCTATGATTGCCTCTACTTGTGGCAAGATAGAGCTGGAGTCTGCGGGTGATGTAAGTGAGGAGCGCGTAGTTCGCAAGCTGATTCAGAAGTCCATCCTGACCACTTTCAACAGATACTTCCAGCTGTCTGATTTTGCTGATTCCATAGTCAAGTTCAACTCAGGAGCTGTTATAGAGACCTCAGATCTCATGCCGTCGGAGGAGTATGCTAAACAGGCTCTTGATTGGGAGGATATGAGGACAGCGGTTCAGCGGCTTGGAGTGGGCGAGCACCCAGCCGCGGTAGCCTCTGCAGTCGAGTTTATCTTAGAGGGACTGCATCTAAGCAGGAGGCTAAACAAGGACAGGATGGATGGGCACGCATTTTACAGGCGTTAGAGTAGGTAGTCCTCTTTAGGAGAGGAGATAGGCTATGAGATACAGATATTCCAGGTGGGATAACACTCAGCAGCTAGACGATCTTACAGCTGAGGAGATACTGGATGCTTTATCCGATGACTTGATCGCGGATGGTGACCTCTGGAGCGCTCTCCGCAGAATGTACAGATGGGGAGATGAAGGTAAGCTGAACAACCGTCTTGCTGGCCTACAAGATCTACTTGAGAAGCTCAGAATGCGACGCCAGCAGGAGCTTGCCAGGCATGATCTTGGATCACTACTAGAGGATATCAAGCAGCGCTTGCAAGATGTAGTTGATACAGAGCGTAGTGACATCCAATCAAGGCTTGACCAGATGAGAGCTCCTCAATCTGCTGCTCCAGACCAAGGCAGCCAACGGAATAACCAAGGGGCGGATTTTGACCAGGGAGCCCTTAAGCAGCTCTTCGAGAAGATGGCTAACAAGAGGCTGCAATTTCTGGATAATCTGCCGGAAAGTCCTGCCGAAAAGCTCAAGCAGCTTTCGGATTATGAGTTTATGAGTCCGGAGGCCCAAGCCAAGTTCAACGAGCTACAGCAGATGCTGCAACAGCAATTCGTGAATCGCCAGTTTCAGGGAATGCAGCAAGCATTACAGAATATGACCCCTGAAGACCTTCAGGCCATGAAGGAGATGGTCCGGGATCTGAACGAAATGCTGAAGCAAAAGATGCAGGGGATTGAGCCGGACTTCCAGTCCTTTAAGCAGAAGCATGGCAGGTTCTTCCCTCCAGATATAAATTCCCTGGACGAGTTGATGGAATATCTCCAGAAGCAAAGGGCCCAAATGGAGAGCCTAATGAATAGTTTGTCTCCGGAGCAGAGGGCTCAACTCCAACAAATGATAGATGATTTAGTGAAGGATGAAGACTTGAGATGGGAGTTGGCAAGCATGGCGGCGATGCTTGAGCAGCTCATGCCTAGCGATCAGTTTGCTAACTCCTACAACTTCACTGGCTCACAACCATTGGGCTTGCAAGAAGCAATGGACCTAATGGCCAGGATGCAGTCAATGGACCAGCTTGAAAGCGACCTGGAATCTGCCCAGTATACTGGTGATCCGAGCTCTGTTGATGCTGAAGCGGTCAGACAACTATTGGGCCCTGAGGCAGCAAGAGAGCTTGAGCAGCTGCAGAGCATCACGCAGATCCTAGAGGATGAAGGACTGATTCAAAGGAATGGAGATAGGTGGGAGCTGTCTCCAAAGGCTATAAGGCGTATAGGGCAAAAGGCACTAAGAGACATATTTACCAAGCTACAGAAAGGACGCTTCGGTGGACATGAGATGGATCGCCATGGCGTGGGGGGTGACAGGACCGACGAGAGTAAGCCTTATGAGTTCGGCGATCCTTTCCTTCTGGACATGAAGCAAACGATCATGAACGCAGTGGTTCGCAATGGGCCTGGCACACCTGTGAGCCTGTCACCAGAAGATTTCGAAGTTTATAGAACAGAGCAACGCACTCAAAGCTCTACTGTGTTGATGATCGACATGAGCAGGTCGATGATGCTCAGGGGCTTATTCTTCTCAGCTAAGAAGGTGGCTCTTGCTTTGGATAGCTTGATAAGAGGTCAGTTCCCCAGGGATCACCTGTACATAGTAGGCTTTGCTTACATAGCTAGAGAAATGAAGCCTCACGAGTTGCCATCTATCATGCTGAGCGAGTATGAGTATGGTACTAACCTGGAGCATGGCCTGATGCTGGCTCGCAAGCTACTCTCCAAGGAGTCGGGTAGCAAGCAAATCATTATAGTAACAGATGGTGAGCCGACGGCTCATATGGAGCATGGTAGAGTAATCTTCAACTATCCGCCGCTAAGGGAAACGTATGCTGCAACACTTGCTGAAGTCAAGCGCTGTACTAAGGAGAACATAGTAATAAATACATTTATGCTCGACAGGAGTCCGTACCTAAGCGCTTTCGTCGATCAGATGACCAAACTGAACAAGGGTAGAGCATTCTACGCTACCCCAGAGAGGTTGGGAGAGTACGTGCTGGTGGACTACGTGAACCAGAAGAGGAAGTTTATTCGGTAAGTTGTGACAGCAGCCTCTTTATGGTGTCAAGATCTTGCTCAACTTGAGAGCTAACTTGCTCGAGCAGCGGTGACTTAAGCTTGAGGATATAGGCGGTGTGATAAGTAGGTACCACGATGGAGTCATAGGGGCCGGGGAAGGTTTTCCCTCGGTCCCTAGATATCTTGAAGCCAGATCCAAGTAACGCTTTGCCTGCACTTGCTCCCAACGCAACTATGATCTTAGGCCGTATGATAGATATCTCAAGCCTCAACCAATGACTGCAAGCTTTATACTCTGATGCTATGGGAGCTCTGTTACGTCTCCTGGGGTCTTTGAGGTCTACAGAGCGATGCTTAACCACATTCGTGAGCCATACTTCTTCTCTGGTCAAACCTAGCTTGCGAAGCCACGAATCCAGTACCCTGCCAGAGGGCCCACTGAAAGGCTTGCCGGTAGATTCGTCGTACTCCGAAGGAGATTCTCCGATGATCATCAAATTAGCTTGGGAATCTCCATTCCCTGGTATAGCTGTTCTGCTATACAAGTAGAGATCACATCTTTGACAGGATTGAAGGTCTTGTGCTATTTGCTGGAGATCATAATGTTCTTGCATCTTTCAGAATTATCTCTAGTGACGACTGTGATCTGCTGCTATAAATTCAGGACTCTGTCATTGTATAGTTATTCTAATTGGGGAACAAAATTATCCTTTGAAGGGATCAATAGAGGCAGAGGGAGGGTAACCTGAGGGGATCAAGTACTCAGTATGAGCCTATAGGCTTGATAGCGAGTCCCAGCTATATACCTATGATAGCTTTGGGGCTAATAATAGTAGGTGTGTTTGCTTTCCTGCTTCTACCTGCTTTGCTGGCTGTGCCGCTTTCTCTATTATGCTTCCTGACAGTATGTGCAACGGTGCCCTATATAGGCCTGGTGTGGGTGTTGATCTCGGTGATATTTCACTTCCTAGTGAGGAAGCATATATTCTCATTCGATGTGTCTATTGCCGATGTATCATTACTCGCGGCTACCTTAGGGGTTATTGGTAGAGGATATTGGTATGGATTGGTGGATGCCCCTGAGCTATCCGTTATATTTGGGCGATTAAGACGCTCCCCTTATCTTATTCCTGCTCTAATACTGGTAGTAGAGGCTAGCTTTCATTTGATGAGATCGGTGATGAGTCCTGCTCCCGGGAGCAGCATGGTGGTTGCCCTGAGAGCATATACCCTGCTTGTTGAGCCCATATCTGTCTACATACTAGCATTGTTAAGCTTTAGGCATAGGCAGAACATAAATTGGATACTAGATATGCTTTTACTGGCAGGACTGCTGGTAGCATTGGGTGCGATCTATCAGGCTGGCAGAGACATTCTCGCTGGTGAACTGTTCAGGACTAGAAGCTTCTTCAATCATCCAAATACCCTAGGACTTTTTCTAAGCAGGATGATACCTTTCTATGCTGCTTTATGCTTGTTGATGGATGGACAGTGGTTGAGGAGATTCCTGTATGGATCTGTGGTCGTATTAATGGGGCTAGCATTACTGCTCTCAGGATCTCGTGGAGGCTTCCTTGGTGTGCTAGCTGCGCTGATTTTGTTGGCTGTGATCTTACGGCGCTTCAGATGGCTTATACCCGTGGGGTTGGGAGCTGTTGTGATCTTGCTGATCATGACTTTGGCTGGCGAGAGCAGGTTTGGAGCCCTACTTGATCTTGGGAGTGGATCAGCCGACACACGATGGAGGATCTGGAGGGCAGCTTTTGAGCAGATAATAGCGCATCCTCTTCTTGGTATAGGAATAGGCAATGTAGCATGGTTGGTCAAGTATGTCCCTAGAGAAAGGTTGGTGGGGGCCGAAATCGTTGACGCTCATAACTTCCTGCTGGATTTCTGGTCAAAACTGGGAGCAGTAGGGTTGGGTTCATTGCTTGCATTATTGCTCATTTTCTATCTCCTTGCATGGGATAGCTATAAACATAAAAACGGATCGTACAGGGCGATAGCATTGGCAGCTATATGCTCAATGACCGCTGCTGTGGTACATGGATTAGTGGATGCTTTTTACTTTGGTGTGCCGATAGCTGTATTCTTTTGGTTCTTACTTGGGGTAGTGGAAGTAACTGCTACAAGTCCTGATATTCCCTCGCAACGGGAGTAGATCTTACCAGAAAAGATTGCCCATCTAGTTGTCGCAAGTCCTCTAGTAACTTTTTACCAACTTGGAATGATTCTACTATGGTATAGAGCGTTGGGCCGGCACCACTCAGCACCCATGCCTGATGCGTGATCTCTTGAAGGGCATCATGGCGCCGTGCTAATTGTGGCCATACCCTGACAGCTGCAGGAAATAGAGAATTATATAGATCAGCGTTGGTTATCTGCTGACCTGCCGCTATCTTACGCGACAGTTGGACTGTAAAAGTACCGTCGGTGTATTCACGTGGTTGCAGTGCGGCAAATACTCGCTGTGTCTTCCTTTCTAGCCTGAAAGGTGGTACGTGTAACAGAAAGTAGTATTCCCTTCTATAAGGTAGAGGGCTTATTTTATCTCCTCTATCTCTGCCAACTGCCGTACCTCCGTACAGGAAAAACGGCACATCCGCTCCTAGGCTGGAGGCTATAGTAAGCAGATGCTCGTGGGATAGGTGTAGGTTGCATAACTTATTTACAGCTTCAAGGGTTGAGGCGGCGTCGGAACTGCCACCTCCAAGACCTGCTCCTGAGGGAATGCCCTTGCGGAGAATTATATCTATGCCACACTCCTTAGACCTCAGAAGCATCTTGGCTGCAGTATGCACTATATTGTCTTCTCCTGTTGGGGCGTTGCCATCTACAAGCAGCCTTATACATGAGGATTGATTGGGTTTCAAAATCAACTCATCCCCAAGGCTCACAGTCTGGAAGATAGTTGCGAGGTCGTGATAGCCGTCGGGCCTTCTCCCTAGTACCTCTAGGCAGAGGTTTATCTTACAGTAGGATAGGATTCGCATTCCATTAGTTGTCTGCAAATTCTTGCCCAATCCTCTAGCGTTAGTTGTTCTGCTCTGACATTATGATCGATGGATGCTTTATCCAAAAGGGTAGCAATTCTGCTCTTGGGTAGGTTGAGGCTAGAAGACAATGAATTAAGCAAGCTTTTGCGCTTTTGTGCAAAGCCTGCAGATACTATTCTGAAATATATATCTGACGGAATGTCGGGGAAAAGTGGGTGTTCTCTTACCCTCAGTCTAAGTACGGCAGAATCAACCTCCGGAGGAGGGATAAAAGCCGTGCGTCGAACTAAGGTCACCATCTCCGGAATAGCGTAATACTGTACAGATACCGCTAACAGGCTCATCTTAGGAGGTGTAGCTGTTATTCTTTCAGCTACCTCTTTCTGAACCATTATGATCACAAGAGAAGGACTGGGCTGAATCTCCAGAAATCTTCTGATGGCGTGGGAAGTAATATAGTACGGTAGATTACCTATAATCTTGTAATTCTTCTCTATCCCACACAATTCGGCTACTAACTGAGGATGCTCTATCTCAAGTATGTTCCCCTGTACTATGTGTATGTTGGGGTACTGAGCCAATTCCTGCCTGAGAATTTGCACCAGGGTTTCATCAAGCTCTATTGCCACTACGCATCTTGCAGCTGCTAGATGGCGAGTTAGTACGCCGGTACCAGGACCAATCTCAAGGATAGTATCTTGCGGTGTGATTTCTGAGGCTTGCAAGATAGTTCTGAGCACTTTTGGACTTATCAAGAAGTTCTGACCAAGACCCTTTTTAGGGTATAGTCCATACTTCTTCAATATGAGTCTGGGGTCGTGAAAGTTGTTGTTCACGGAGTGGGATTATAGCAGTCGCGTTGATCAGGAACAAATCTGTTATCCTTGATGGGCGATATTGGCTCAAAAACTTGTATAGTATTGGCAGCAATATAGACAGTACTAGTGAGGGTTAGTATAACTTCAAGCAATGAAGATAGCTTTGGTATCGCCTTATGACTTTGCTACATACGGAGGCGTGAATCAACATATACTCCACCTTAAGAGGGAGTTTCAGAAGCATGGGCATAGAGTGTCCATAATCGCTCCGGTATCGGACTCGGGGGTGGAATTGAATATACCTGACTTCTATGGATTTGGTGGAGTTGTACCAATATCGCTCAATGGATCAGTTGCCAGGCTGAGTTTCTCGCTTGATCTGAGGTGGAAGATAAAGCTTTTAATGGAGCGTGAGAGGTTTGATATCGTACATCTGCAGGAGCCATTGATACCTGCCCTCCCTCTCATGGTGTTACAGTACTCTCGCTCCATCAATATTGGGACTTTTCATGCTTATGCTGAGAGTAGTCTAGGATATTTCTACGCTCGACCAGTGCTGCAGAGGTTCTTTAATAAGCTGGATGGTTTAATAGCTGTCTCAGAACCTGCCAAGGAATTCGCATCTCAGTATTTCGACGGAGAGTTCCATATAATACCCAATGGGGTGGATGTGCAGGCTTTTTCACGTCACGTGGCTCCTGTTAAGGAGCTTATGGATGGTAGACCGAATATTTTGTTCCTGGGCAGATTCGAGGAGGAGCGTAAGGGATTCAAGTACGCCCTGAAGTCCTTAAGATGGGTCAAACACTTCTTTCCAGATATAAGGCTAGTGGTAGCTGGGAAGGGAGATCCAGATAAATTCTGGTCACGTATTCAGAAATACCACATAGAAGATAACGTCAGGTTTGTAGGAGTAATATCCGATGAGGAGAGGCCAGCCTACATGAGGAGCTGTAAGCTTCTGATAGCTCCTAGTACGCACGGGGAGAGTCAGGGAATAGTACTATTAGAAGCTATGGCAGCAGGTTTGCCAGTTGTGGCTGGCAACATACCTGGGTACGCGAGTGTGGTAACTAATGGCCAGGAGGGTTTCCTTGTGCCCCCTGAGGATGAGCACACGCTAGCGTTGGCTATAGTAAGGTTATTGTCTGACGAGGCCTTGAGAAATCAGATGGGAAATGCGGGGAGGCGTAAAGCCAACGATTATAGCTGGCCTAAGATAGCTAACCAGCTATTAGAGTTTTATTCTCGTGTTAGAAGGGAGAAGATGGAAGAAGAGGCAAAGATTTCTGGTAGATCCAAGTTTGTGAGCATGGTTTTACGGAAGGTGAAAGGTGCTTAGTAGCTGGCTAGGCGACAGGGTGCGTGCATCGGCCCTGATCGTCGGTAAAGTAATTGCAAGGACAGGTGTCTCCCCAAACACCTTAACAGTATTGGGCCTGCTGCTGAATGTGTTGGTAGCACTGTTACTGGCATGGGGATATTTCTTGCCAGGAGGGTTACTGGCACTTGTGGCCGGAAGCTTTGATATGCTCGATGGTGCTGTCGCCAGAAGCGCAAACAAGAGCTCAATATTTGGTGGTTTTTTGGATTCAACTTTGGATCGTTACTCCGAGGCCGTCATGCTTTTTGGCCTGCTAGTATTCTACGTGCGCGATGGCAGCTCCATGAGCGCTATCCTTTTGATCTATGCTACGATAGTAGGTAGCTTGATGATCAGTTATGCGCGAGCTAGAGCTGAGGCCGCAGGATTAAAGAATGAAGCCGGTATACTCGCGCGACCCGAAAGGGTGATATTGCTATCCTTTTTCTTGATACTGGGCAAGCCAGTTTGGGCTTTATGGGTACTTGCAATAGGTACTAACCTGACAGCCTTGCAAAGGATATATCACGTTTACAGGATAACTAACAGGAAGTAATAGATCTGCTAGGAGAGTAAGGCATGATCGTGGCTCTGGCTGGAGGGGTTGGAGGTGCCAAACTGGCTCATGGTCTGGCTCTCAGTATACCTCCTGAGGACCTCACGGTAGTTATAAACACTGCTGATGATTTTCGCCTTTATGGTCTGTATATATCTCCCGATATCGATACCGTAATGTATACCTTAGCAGGGATAGCCAATCCCCAAACTGGCTGGGGAGTGCAGGGAGATACTACGAATGCTCTTGAGATGATAGCAAGATATGGCAGAGATACTTGGTTCCTAATAGGCGATAGGGACTTGGCTACTCATGTGCTCAGAACGGAACTACTTAGTAGTGGTAGAACAATTACCCAGGTGACCAGTGAACTGGCGACTGCTCTAGGGGTTCGATCCAAATTGCTACCCATGTGTAACGAACCAGTATCGACGACAATCTTTGCTACTGATGGAAGAGTGCTCGAATTTCAGGAGTACTTTGTAAGATATAGGCACGAGCCCGAGGTAGCTAGGGTAGAGTTTGCTGGTATAGATCGTGCTCAAGCTACACAGGAGGTGCTAGCGGCTATAAGGTCTGCGGAGTTTATAGTTTTCTGCCCCTCTAATCCTTTTGTGAGTATTGGACCAATCCTCAACGTTAGAGGTATTAGAGGGGCTATAGATGCAAGTTCTGCGCCGAAGGTGGCTGTGAGTCCTATTGTAGGGGGTAGCGCTATCAAGGGACCTGCTGCAGATATGATGCGTTCTATGGGGTTTGAAGTTTCCCCGCTGGGGATCGCTAAGTATTACAGAGGCATCGTGAATGGCATTGTTATAGATAATATCGATGCTGATCTGGAAGAAAACGTGAGATCTCTTGGGTTATCAGTATTGGTGACCAATACGATAATGAATACCGTAGAAGATCGCCAGCGTTTAGCACGAGAGCTGTTAGCATTTGGTAGTAAGCTAATGTCAGAAGTTTCTGTAAGTTGAGTGCTATGAACATAGCTGTACTTGTACCCGTAAAGAAATTAGATAAAGCTAAGATGAGGATGGCTGATACTCTGGACAGAAGCCAGAGGCGTCAGCTCATGATGGTCACCCTGCGTAGGGTGCTATCGGCTTTGCAGAAAGCTCAGATTGGTGATGTTTATTTGGTAGCAAGTGATCCACAGGTCAAAAACATAGCCTGTGACTTATGTGTCAAGTTCATTCCGGACCAGGGAGATGAGCTTAATCCTTCTCTAGAGTTGGCCAGGGGTGAGCTATGCCAGAACTATGATGCATTGCTTGTTGTGTTTGGCGATCTTCCGATGATATCCGATAAGGATATAAAGACGATCGTCAGGCTGGGTTCGAGCAAACCCTCTTGTGTAATAGCGCCAGACAAGCGGAACGTTGGTACCAATGTGCTATTCTTGCATCCGCCCTATCTTTTGCCCTTTACATTTGGCGGTAATAGTTATGAGCGTTTTCGCAGCAACTGTGAAAAGCTTGGAGTGCAGTTTTTGGTGTACCAATCTCAGAATACAGCCTTAGATCTGGATTATCCTCAAGACATACTAGACTTGGCAGCGCTGCGGGGTCACAAGATAAGCGGTCTAGAGGAGATCTTAGATCCCGGGGTTTTAGCGCAGATCTCGCAGGTCACCAGTATGTCGGGAGCTAAGATGGGAGCCTAGGTAAGTTGGATACGCTAACCTCTTTGCAGATAATACCTGTTCCTGGTATACCTGAGGTCCAGCCTGGCGATGACCTTGCTGAGGTAATTTGGTCAACACTTAATCAGAACAACCTGGTCCTTCAAGAGGGGGACATCCTGGTAATCGCTCACAAGGTGGTTAGCAAATCCGAAGGACGCCTTGTGGACCTCCAATCAGTGGTGCCTTCAGATCTCGCAAGACGTTATGCTGAGCAGTACGGCAAGGATCCTCGACATGTAGAGGTTGTGCTTCGAGAGAGTAACCGCATAGTGCGTATGGATAGAGGCATTATTATTTCTGAGACCCGGCATGGATTCGTGTGCGCTAATGCGGGCGTAGATGCTTCTAATGTCAGAGGAGAAGAGTGTGTATGCCTCCTACCCTTGGATCCGGATGCCTCAGCCAGATCTATAGGAAAGCGTTTGGAGGAGCGCACTGGTTTCCACTTACCAGTGATCATCACCGACTCCTTTGGCAGGCCTTGGAGAAGCGGTATAGTAAATGTAGCTATTGGTGTTTATGGCATGTCCCCTGTTGCTGACTATAGAGGACAGGCTGACATATATGGTAGAGATCTAGTTGTAACTGTGATGGCAATAGCGGACGAGATAGCCAGTGCTGCAGAACTGGTAATGGGTAAGTTGAGCGCTGTGCCCGTAGCTATAGTTAGAGGATATCCTTATGAGCAAAGTGAGGGATACGCAAGATCCCTAGTAATGCCCGCAGAGCGTGATCTATTCAGGTGATTTTTTAGGAGGTTGGTTATGGGAGTTATAGGCTACGCTGCTATGTTTGAGCAGTTTCATCCTACTGACCTGCTGAAGTGGTGTCAGCTGGCCGAGGATGTAGGCTTTACTTCAGTGATGGCATCAGATCATTTTCATCCCTGGACTCCGCAGCAAGGCCAGAGCGCTTTTGTATGGTCCTGGATGGGTGCTCTAGGTGTTCAGACTTCTCTAAGATTTGGCACCGGAGTAACACCACCAGGGTATAGATATCATCCTGCGATCGTTGCTCAAGCTGCTGCTACTTTAGAAGCTATGTTCCCTGGCAGGTTCTGGCTTGGCTTGGGTGCGGGTGAAGCGCTGAACGAGCACATTGTGGCTGAGTACTGGCCCGAGCCGGCGATTCGTCTAGAGAAGCTGATGGAGTCGATCGAGGTGATCCAGAAACTGTTTACAGGTAAACCTGTAAAGTATCAAGGTAAACATATCAGGATGGAGACCGCCAAACTGTATACCCTGCCGGAAACTCCTCCCCCTATCTATGTAGCTACCTCTGGTCCTATTATGAGCGAGCGTACAGGACGCATGGTAGATGGTATCATCACCGTAGGTGCAGCAGATGAGAAGATCAAGATGCTGCTAGGCAGGTTCGAGAAGGGGGCTCGGGAAGCAGGCAAGGATCCATCCAAGATGCCCAAGATAATCCAGCTGCATGTATCCTGGGCTGAGTCTCAAGAAGCTGCGATGGAGCAAGCGATTAAGGAATGGCCCAACGGCGGTATGAACTTCCCCAAGCAGGATATACGCAATCCCGAAGACTTCGAGGCTATGGCCAAGCTAGTAAGACCTGAGAACTTCAAGGGTAGAGTACTAATATCTGCCGATCTGGAGGAGCACCGAGAACATATACAACACTTCATTGACCTTGGATTTACTGAGGTCTACGTACATAATGTTGGTCGTAATCAAGAGCAGTTCATAAAGGAGTTCGGAAAGAAGGTTATTCCAAATCTACATTGGCCTGAGTATCAAGCAGTCCCATCCTAATCACCTGCTTGATTCAAGTGAATTCTGGGAATATATCATAAAGTTGGCTATGACTCCTCACAGAGTGAGGAGTCTTTTTGTATGCCCTAAACGTGGGGTGTATTGCTGTATTGGTATAATGATCAGGCTCGTTTACTTGTCCCTTAGCAAGGCGTAATCCTTTGGAGGTAGAGTGTCTAAAGACTCTGGACAGTATACTCTCTCGAAGAACCTCATCCTTGATCTAGCTATCATCATACTAGTAGTCCTAATATGCAGCTTGCCGGTATTGTACTGGTTTGGGCGTAACTGGAGGTTAGCCCAGGACCCAGCATGGTACATACTGCAGGGACTCAACCTTGCTGGAGGTAGAGGGTATACCACATACGGTGATCTGCCATCTCCCCTGCGTGGCCCAGTAATGGCAATGATCATTGCCCTGATTATTAGTATTTTGGGGACCGATATTGTCAAGATAGTTTGGGTAATAAGATTGCTCTCAGCATTGTCACCAGTAATACTAGCTTTAGTTGTACGTAAGGTTGCTGGTATCTATCCTGGGATAATTGCTGGTGCTTTGACTGCGTTCTTTGGGCTCTTGTCTGTTCTTAGTATTGCGTTTACGGTTGATGCTGTACTGTTGCTCTTCTACTTGATATCCCTGTTGCTTCTCACGCATGCTGCGCGTAACGAGAGATCTTATGCTTCCTGGCTTCTCTCCGGTGTTAGCCTGGGGATTGCTATCCTAACTAAGGAAACAGCTTTAGTTGCTTTACCTTCCGCACTGCTGACATCGTTCTTGTTCGGAACTTACTGGAGTAAGCCTGCGCTTCACTACCTGGGCTTGTTAGCTATCCTTTTACCCTGGTGGGGATGGGTATATCTGCGAACTGGAGATATATATCTTGTCGATCTAGGCCAGGCTACTCTTAGCTTAGGCCTAGTGTCTGCGGCTCTTTTAATGGCTTTAGTAGCTTCGCTAGCTGGGTGGTCGTTACGTTACAGAATTCTTGCCCTTATCAGTAATAAATCTACAAGGGTTGTTCTTAGCTGGATCCTTGCGGTTATATGGTCTTTGGCTATGTTGATGCTCCTCTCTGTGAGCGTGCGTGATATAAGTAGCGATTCTCCTTTAGAGCATATAAGTAAAGATATATTGCCAAACCTAAAATTATGGTTTTTCTATCCCTTGGTTATTCTCTATTTCCTTTGGAGGGTCATCAGTGATGGTAGAGCCGAATGGCATCTCTATGGAACCTGCCTTTTGGTGTGGATGCCAGTTGTAGTGATCGTTTTGATGATGGGTTATGCCCCACGGCAGCTCATGGTTCCACAGGCTCTGCTGTTCGGTCTACTTGGATGCATGATCTTTGATCTCTGCACTTTGCCCTTCAAGAAAGATAGGTATTATTCTGCGTGGCTACGTATATCAGGAATATTTCTTAGTTTGATCGTATTTGCTGTAGTGGCGTTTTCAGCGCTTGCCCATGCGAGAAGCTTAGCTGAGCCACAGTCTAAGAATCTAGCAGCTTCAAGGCTTCCTTTACAAATTGACAGATCCGTTAGCCGTACCGAGAATTGGATCTCGGCTCATATACCAAGTGATGAGCCTATTACTGTTATCCTTACTGATGCTGCCAGATATCTGGATCAAGTTGCTCTCAGGGATAAGCTCTACCATAGATGGCAACAGTTCAATATACCTGTACATAACCTTGATCAGGTAAGCAACACTAATGTCTGTTCCTCAATAGAGTGTAGTAAAATTATATGGATACAACATTTACAAGAATGTAATTTTAGATTGCTATCTAGTACGGATCTATTAGAGTTCATGCAGCGCTCTGGTTCTCAGTACCTGCTATTGCCCGTTACAGAGGCCGATCAGCTTGCTGGCAGGATCTGGCAGGAGCGACTGGTAGATACTGGAGCCTTCGAGGTTGCTTACTCTGATGTAAGATCCAAGACTAGGTATTTTCAAGGATACGTGATACTTAGAGCTAGGTTTGGGGCAACTGTCAATACAGTACCTTACGCTGTAGGCAGCTCTGAGGTAGAAGGGAAACTTACCAGTTGTCTCAAGAAGGACAGAAAGGAAATGTTTTTCCCGCAAGGTAAAGCGACCGCCATACCAGAGCCTACAAACTAAATTTGGAACTTTTTCGTTTCTGGATTCGCTATTAATGCGGTGGTTTATCTGGGTTTGAGTTAGTTAGTGTTCTGCATGAATATGAGGAGTAATGTTGGAGAATCGGCATAGTAACCTGTTTGGTCGTCTTGTGGATCTATTAGTTATAGCTTTATTTAGCTTGCTTCCTCTCTACTGGTTTACACGCAATTGGATGATTTATCCGGACGGTAATCGCTACCTGCTGGAAGGTCTCAATCTATCAGGTGGCAAGGGATACGAGCTTTTCGGCGCGCCAGCTTATCCTTTACGCGGGCCTGGTATGGCTATTGTCATAGCTTCCATTATCAAGGTTGTCGGGGCTGATCTTGACAGGGTAATGTGGGGCATGCGACTGTTCTGCTTAGTAGTACCTTTTGCCCTTTATTTTATTGTGAGCAAGGTATCTGGACGCTTAGCTGGCGTGCTTGCTGCAGTGATGGTCACGTTCTTTGGCTTGCAGTCTGTTCTAACCATGGGGTTTACTGTTGACTCTGTCATGATGGCCATATATCTGTTGTCGTTACTATCCCTGCTTTGGGCCGTAGATCGTGATAGTTTGCCTCTGGGCTTCTTAGCAGGATTATTGTTGGGATTTAGCATAATCACTAAGGAGACCTCAATAGTAGGTTTGCCAATAGCGCTTCTGGCAGTGCTGTTTTTTGGTAAAGGACTATATACTCTTATACCCTACTATCTAGGCGCAGTGATTGTAGCGACACCTTGGTGGGTATGGGTCTACCAGAATACGGGACAAATATATCTGGTAAGCACAGGACAAGTAGCTATTACTCAATTTATTCCGGAGCTTATTGCTCTGGGGTGTTTATCGTTGTTAGCAATCGTTATAGCTCTGCTTCTGATTTATAGATATCGTACCCTTATCTTGCAGAAGATAAGCAGTTATAAGACTAGAAGGATAATTGCTTGGGTCATAGCTATAGCGTGGGTAGGTGTTATCACTTATATGCTCTCCAGCGGAGCTGTTTATAGCTATAAGAATTTGACTCTTGCTGAACATATAAGAGAAGACATAATACCCTTTACTCGACTGTGGTACCTATACCCTGTCTCACTTCTGTACGTTTTATGGAGGCTGCTGGTTAGGCCTAACCCCAATTGGGATTACTTTAGTGTTGTGCTTGTTACTTGGTTGCCAGCAGTAATCGTTACTGTCTTCTTTGGCTTTGCTGCGAGGCAGCTTATTGCTCCTCAGGTGTTTATTCTCGGAGCTCTTGGGTGCCTAATCGCTGATTTTATATGCTCTTTGCCACGGCTAAAGATAGCTAGATTTACTAGCAAGTTGCTCTGGGCGCTTGGATCAGTCATATTCTTGATTGTCCTAGCCTCGGGCGTTGCCCAGGCACTTGAATTTGTAACCGAGCATCGGCCTGAAGTAGCTGCTCCAGTATATGTTCACACTTATTCTCAGCAGGTGGCTAAGTGGATCAGACAGAATGTACCTAATGGTCAAACCGTGATGCTTATGACGGATAGAGGTGGAAACTATTACATAGCCGAAGTGCCTTTTCATGATGCATTGCATCATGATTGGCGGATGGTCGATCCTGTGGATTTGCAAGTCAGCTCTGCTTCGAGTCTGCGTAATCTATGTGAGCGTTTTGACTGCAGCAGTGTTTTCTGGATCGAAGAAAACACAACTACAAGGAACATAGCCTGTGACTTTAGACTAATTGGTACTGATATGGTCTCCAAGAGAATGCAAGAACTGCATTCTACTTACTTGGTACTAATGATTCAAAATGAGACGAGAAACACGGCAATTTGGTACAGGAAGCTTTTAGAGTCTAGAAAATTTCAAGAGATCTATAGTGTTTCCCCTAAGAGTAGCGATACTAGCTTTGCAGGATTTCGCGTGTTTCGAATCATTGACAGTGTATCGTTCAAGCGTCAACCCATTTATATGACTTCTAGTAGTCTTACCAGCCTTAACAGATGTTTAGGTGATCCTTCTGTAATAGAACGCTTCTTTCCTCAGGGGGTGGAGGAAATGAAATAACAGGAACCTAAGGTTTCTCGGGTGCGTCTCATTCTTCTGGAACGGCCCATAGTAGGTAGTTATTCTCCTTAGAAGACATCATGCGTCGATCTCTAGTTACAGAAAGTTTATACAAGTATATTCAAACATATAATACTTACGTATAAAATTTGGAAAATAATCCTCAGGGAGTGTTATGCGTCGCCTGCTAATCTCAAAAGTTATCTGTAGGCTTGATCTGCTCATTTGTACACTACTGGTCTTGCTAGTCAGTATACCTGCCTTGTACTGGTTTGGGCGTAATTGGAGGTTAGCCCAGGACCCAGCATGGTACATGCTGCAGGGACTCAACCTTGCCGGAGGCAGAGGGTACACCACCTACGGTGATCTGCCATCTCCCCTGCGTGGCCCAGTGATGGCAATGATTATTGCCCTGATCATTAAGTCGCTAGGGGTAGGGGCAACGAGAATCGTATGGATGATGAGGTTTATTTCTGTCCTCACTCCGGTCAGCCTTTACTTGGTTATCAAAGAGGTTAGGGGAAGGGATAGTGCTTTCTTATCAGTTATCCTATTTGCGTTCTTTGGCCTCCTTACAATGATGTTTATAGCCTTCTCCCCAGATGCTATTATGATGGCCTTCTATTTTTTGTTCCTGTATTTATTTGTGAAGAGTATAAAGTGGCGTCAAGCACTCCCAGCCTTTCTCTCCGGCCTGCTGTTGGGCTTAGCGGTTCTCACCAAGGAAACGTCTATGGTGGCTTTGTCCATTCCATTTATTGCATTTATTCTAATGCCAAATTCCGGTTTGCTTAGCTTTGTATGTTATAGTGGGTTATCTCTGGTACTTCTTCCGTGGTGGGTATGGGTATATATCAAGACTCATGAGATCTACTTAATCAATCTAGGCCAGATCAACATAAGCTCTCAGATATTTCTTCTGTCGCTAGGCGTTGCCTTGGTAATGCTAGTTATCGGAGCTCTTGCTCTGGTTATAGCTTCGAAGAGAGGGGTCTTCAGTAATATTCCTAATATCCCTATAAGCCTGAGAATTATGTTTTCTTGGCTATGCTTGTGTCTATGGGTTGTGCTTATTACATACGTGCTTATGAAAGGGGTATATGGCTACAAGGAACAGCCTCTAATTCAGCAACTAAAAACAGGTATTATTCCCTACTTAAAGCTTTGGTATCTGTATCCTCTGGCAGTGGCTTACGGCATCTGGATGGCATATAGATGTAGAGACAATTTGTTGCATCTGTTTGTGATTTCTTCGGCTACTTGGATACCCATATTTATAGTAACCGTATCGAAAGGTTACGCTGCTCGCCAGCTGATAGTTCCACAAGCTTACATATTTGCCTTCTTAGGTATGATGATTGCGGATCTTACCAAAAATACCCTTTCTTGCTCTCTTCGTAAGAGAGAAGTTACTGTAGATATTCCCAGGTTTGTGGTCTTACTCCCTCTATGGATAATCCTGCTCGGAGCTGCTGCCTTTCATCTCAGGTGGATGCTAACTTTCACTGATGATTTAAGGCGGTCGGGCTCTATATATGTTCGCCAAGCTGCGGTTAACACAGCCTCATGGCTTAGTCAAAACGTCCCCCATGGGCAGATGGTGTTTATCACATTAGACGGTACTAGCAAGATACCTGATCACTTACCAGATATTCTGGCATTTGAGGATAAACTTAATCACTACTGGAAGTCTCCTTACTATATCAGCAATATCAATCCTGACAATTATGTAAGAGCCTTATGTGCTCAAAGAAATTGTTCCAGTGTTATTTGGATAGGTCAGGATGATGGTTGCAGGTATAGAGTGTTTTCCCTTGACTATCTTCGATCTCTTATGCAAGAGCATCACAGTAGTTACCTGATTGTATTTAAGGTCAGACCTAATCCAGCGACCAGCTTTTGGGCTAATACCTTGGCTAGATCCGGCATGTTTGATGTCGTATATAACAGTAACCCCAAAGCTTACAAGACCAAACGAGACTTCCAGGGATTTGTGGTTTTCAGGTTGAAAAGTGATGCTCGTCCAGCCTCTAACTTACCCGCAGCTATTGACTCGAACTCACTCAATGAACTCAAAGCTTGTACAGCTAACAGAGTTAAGTCTATAGGTGACTTGCTTGGTAAGCAGGTAAGTATAATAGAACCACCATACAATGTGCTTTCTAATCCGGCTCGCTAAGAGGAGGTCACCTTGAACAATACACTCCCCAGACCTGGGTTTGGCATGTTTCTACGCCAAGGCGGCAGGACTTGGCCTGAGATGGTTGAGAGGTTTCAGCTAGCTGATCAACTAGGCTTTGACTATGCTTGGACGTCAGATCACTTTGTTGCTGGTGAGGATGGTCTACAGAATCGCCTTGAAGGGTGGACTCTTATCGCTGGTCTTGCACCACTCACATCTAGGATAAAGCTCGGTGTCCTGGTTTCTGGTGTTACCTTCAGGCATCCTTCGCTCCTTATGAAGGAGGCTGTTACAGTCGATCATATTAGTGGCGGTAGGGTTATCATAGGTATTGGTGCTGCTTGGCATGAAGCTGAGCATCGCATGTATGGCTTTACCCTTCCTCCTGCTGGGGTGAGGGTTGCTATGGTTGCCGAAACTTTGCAGATCATGCATAGCCTGATGACCCAGCAGTACACTACTTTCAAGGGGCGCTACTATACCTTGGAAAATGCTCCTTTTGAGCCCAAGCCTGTTCAGAAACCGCGTATCCCGATACTGGTTGGTACAAGTGGGAATAAGATGCTAGAGCTGACGGCTCGCTATGCAGATATGTGGGATACCATTGGAGATCCTGAGTTTGTAGCTGAGCGCATGCGGTTTCTGGATAGTAAGTGTAAAGAGATAGGAAGGGATCCTTCTGAAATCCGCAGGTTTATACGTGAACCTGAGGATGACAGTGTTGCGACTTCGGTCGACAAGTTTCTGGATTTCTATAACCGCTATAGATCACTTGGATTTACTGATTTCACCATAGACTTCCCAAAGAATGGGGATGTTCGTACGTTGGAGAAGATAGCAACCGAGGTTATCCCGGAGTTGAGGAATGCGTAAGTCTGAGCTCTCTCCCCAAGAGTTGGCTTTTCTGCAATCTAGACGTGTTGCTCGCCTTGCAACAGTTAGTGAGAATTGCGCTCCCAGCAATATCCCTGTCTGCTTCGTTTACAAGGATAACCGCGTCTATATTCCATTAGACGAAAAACCAAAATCCGTGGCTCCGACATATCTACGAAGAGTTAGAAACATAGTCAAAAACCCTTTAGTATCTTTGGTAGTAGACAGATATTCTGAGGACTGGGATTGTCTAGCTTACATACAGATACAGGGCAAAGCTTCTCTCCTGCATGAAGGCAGTGACTACGATGAAGCTATAGCCTACCTCAGGGCTAAGTATTCTCAATATTTGGATATGAATATCCAAGCTAACCCACTTATAGTAATTGAGCCGGAGTATTTCAATGTTTGGGGCAGAAATTTTGCTCCTGATCGCTCCGATCGTGACCTGATGACGATTATTCGAGAACGTAGATCGGTTAGATGGTTTCTGCCTGAACCGATCCCTGGAGAGCTCGTAGGAAAGATATTGGAAGCTGGCAGGTGGGCTCCATCCCCACATGGTGTACAGCCTTGGCGCTTTGTTGTGCTTACTTCAGAGAGTCGTCGTCAAGAGCTCGCAGAAGCTATGGCCGAGACTTGGCGATATCAGTTGGAGATGGATGGCCAAGAAGCGTCAGTTGTCGAACAACGTCTAGCAAAGAGCAAAGCAAGACTTATATCTGCCCCTCTGGTAGTTATACTATGTCTTTACCTCCAGGATCTGGACCGCTATCCAGATCCTGACAGGCAACAAGCAGAGGAGATAATGGCGATTCAAAGCCTTGGGGCAGCAGCTCAGAACATGCTACTTGCAGCTTATGCTCTTGGCCTAGAAGGCGGATGGATGTGCGCTCCGTTATTTTGCCCGGATACGGTTCGAGATGTCCTGCATCTGGATGCATCTCTGATTCCCCATGCTATGCTCACTTTCGGGTTTATGGCTAGGGAACCTGTTAGGAAGCCTCACAAACCTGTAGAGGACCTTGTAGTCCTGTACGATTAGCCTCTTGGTTGTATGCGGGCCATCGTGATAATATTAAGCTGTGTACTGTTCCCGTAGCTCAATCGGATAGAGCGTTGGCCTCCGGAGCCAAAGGTTGTGGGTTCGAATCCCGCCGGGAACGCCCCACCACTCCCCTCACCTCCTCTCCCCCTCCCCGATCAATAAGCATATAGTGTAGAACTGATCCTGTTTTGTGATACACTCTTCTGCACACCTTATTCTCTTGGGAGGTGATAGTGCTTTTTAGGAAGAAAGGGAGTAATCCCCTAATACTGTTCCTCAGCTTTATGCTCATACTTGTTGTAGCTTTTGCGCTGGGTCGATGTGGCAACGACTTAGCTCCCGAAGGCGTCACCCCTTCACCTACTGTAGGCGCCTCGCATGCTTCTCCAGGTTCTAGTAATTCAGCAGTCCATTCACCAACGCCAGCGGCTGGCGCGCAAGTTACTCCAACGAAACCAGCAAGCGTGCCTCCGAGCCCTGCTCCGACTCAGCCAACTAGAGAGCCCACGAGGAATCCAAACAGGAGCCCTAGACCTACAGCCACTCCAAAGGAGAAAAATAGAGCTAGGTACTATGTCGTGGTTGCAGGGGATACTCTCTGGGGTATAAGTAGAAAGTTTGGGATCACAGTAGATGACCTGGCTCGTGCTAATGGTCTTAGTGTCAACGCTACTTTGCAGGTTGGGCAAAGACTTATAATTCCTTCAATGGATGAGGATTCTGATTTTGAGCTTCCTCCCATAACCAATAGGCTTGATGCCCCTAAACAAGCCAATCTTAGATCCATAGCCCCAGATCTTGTGGAATATCTTACATCTCGACAGGGTGTATCAGCTGCGGCTGTATATCTGCCCGAGACCGACACTATCTATACATGGAATACCAATATAAAGTTTCAGATGGCTAGTACAGTAAAGGTTCCAATCATGGTTACACAACTGAGCCAACAGTACAGGCGCGATCCTTCGGCCTCATCTCCAGGCACTGATCTGCTGGTACCGATGATAACGGTTAGCGATAACGATGCCGCTACAGCCCTGCTTAATGCTGTTGGAGGTCCTGCTGCTGTTGAGCGTGAGCTAAATCGCAGGGGAATTACACATACAGACATCAATCCTAATGCTTGGGGGCTAAGTACGACCACTGCTCCTGATATGGTAATGCTTCTTAGAAGCCTTTACTATGGTCAGTACCTCAATGAGCCGTTACGAGGCGTGGCCATCCGTCTTATGGCATCAATAGTACAAGACCAACGCTGGGGGGTGCCTCAGGGACTCCCTGCAGGTACGCCGATAGCCTTCAAGGGTGGTTGGCTACCACTTGACGATGGCTGGCTAGTGCATCAGATAGGTATCACCGAAGTGAAAGGCAAAACTGTCATATTTGCTTTCTATAATAGTAAGCAGCCTACTTGGGATTACGGAAAGGATACGTTGCGCAACTCTGCCATGATTCTCAGTAGAGAAGATCTACCATGATAAAGAAGGACCACATGACGGTTGCTGAATTGAAGCACATGCTACATAAAGAGAGGATGGAGGCTATAGCAACGAGAGATCCATTGGCTATCAAATATGCCGATAGCCGCTGGGAAGTTATTACTCAGCTCATAGCTGGGAAAAAGGACGATGAAGAGTTGGATCTGAAGAGAGTCACAGTAGGAGTGAAAGCTGCTTCCGAAGTTTTAGGGTATACGCCACAACAAGTCAGGAAATTAATCCGCGAGAAGCGTCTGGATGCCCATAAGGAGGGTGAGCAATGGCGCATTCCGCTCAAATCAATCCTATAGATATTAGGAGAGTCTATTTGCGTTTGAAGTCCCTACCTAGTATGAAACTTGATGCTAGGGTAGTTATTAGAAATATTGCTCCTAGTGCATATAGATTCTCTTCCTTTATGTGGATGCCTAATAGTAGGACTTCTTTGAGCGAATCTATTGCATATGTTACCGGCAAAATGTACGAGATCCATCTTGCGTACTCATTCAAGCTTTCAATGGGAAGAAAGAAGCCGCTGAAGAAAATGCTGGCAAGCAGGGTTAGCATGGAGAACTGCACTGCTTGACTTTCACTCTTACTGATTGCGGATATAAAGAAGCCTATACCCAGAGAGGAAAAAGTCAACGCCGCTAACAGTATGGCCAGCTCGTACACAGATCCTAATAGTGGCAGACCTAAGAAGTACATCATGGATGCTATAAGCACTACTCCAACTATCAACGTAACTATCCCATAGCCTAGATATTTGCCTGTAATGACCTCTGTTCTACCTACTGGTGCTACACGAAAGAGCTCTATTGCACCGATTAATCTCTCACGCACCAGTGAGAACGAAGCCAAAGTGATCGCTAGATGCTGCAGTAGTAGTGCAATTGCACTCGGAAGATAATAGATAACTACTGAGGGTTGGTATGGCACTATATTTCTTGTCTTGGCGTCTAATGGAGCAACGATTACCTGGGGGGAAAGTGATGTGTTCTCGAGTAATCGAGTGGAGCTGATAGCCTGGGTCACTAGCTGTCTGTTCATGCTGTCTATGGCCGCACGCGTGAAGTAGGGAATCCAGCTGCTCGCTATCGGATCAAGCTCCCTATAGATGACTTGTACGGTTGCTCTATGCCCGCTCCTTATACTCTGCATGGTATCCTCAGGAAAGATTATCACGACCTCAGTTTGCCCAGCTTGTAGCTTAGCAAGTGCCTCCTCTGTGTTTCTGTATAAGCCGTCGATCACAAATGGAGGAGGTATATGGCGAGTGTATTCTTGCTGGTTGCCTGGTAAGCCGGAGTTTTCGGGGACAACCAGCAGGGCATGTATAGGAGGTTGTGTCGAGTTGTAGCCCAGCCCGAAGGCAAGGAGTATGAGGAAAGGTCCCATTATCAAGGTTAGTACTAGTCTTGGCTGGCGCTTGATGTCCGTTATCTCTTTGGCAGCGAAGGAGAAGATGCGCACCAGGGCTCTCATTTCCATCCCCCAAGTAAATTCTCAACAGCCTATAGCTAGAACCTTGCCAGGGCGTTTGGGGGCTGCAACTTATTCACTCATTTGACCGTTCTTAAGTTGACTGCTATTATCACAAGGAAAGATAGGTAGATAAAGTCTATATAACAATTGGAGAGAGTATGTCTAGGATCTTAGATACTATTGAGTCGCCTGATCAACTCAAGAATCTGACTCATGATCAGTTGAAGCAACTAGCCCAGGAGATGAGAGAAAGGCTAGTTGAGACTGTTTACGGAGTTACCGGTGGACATTTTTCCTCCAACCTGGGGACAGTGGAGATAGCTATAGCTTTACATACTGTGTTCGATTCGCCTCGCGACAAGATTATCTGGGATGTGGGACATCAGGCTTATCCTCATAAGATGCTTACCGGGCGAAACAAACTCATGCATACTATTAGACAATATGGGGGGTTGGCTCCCTTCCTGATGCGTGAGGAAAGTCCTCACGATCAATTTGGAGCTGGGCATGCTAGTACCAGCATATCTGCGGCACTCGGCATGGCAGTAGCTCGGGATATGCAGGGTGAGGACTACCATGTGGTGGCAGTCATAGGGGATGGTGCTCTAACTGGGGGTATGGCCCTGGAGGCTTTAAATAACCTGGGCCATCTGGGTACTAAGATGATCGTGCTGCTAAATGACAATGAGATGAGCATCTATCCCAACGTTGGAGTCGTACCTAGGCTGCTCACCCGCCTACGCACCAGCAGGACTTACCATCGGGCTAAAGGGGATGTGGTATCCATTCTACAAAGGATGCCAGCCGGGGACGCTCTTGTTGAGCTTGGTAAGCGCTTCAAAGATAGTGTCAAAGAACTCGTCATCCCCAATATGATGTGGGAGGAGTTGGGGCTAACTTATCTTGGACCCATAGATGGTCATAACTTGGCCGATCTGCAGGAGACGCTGACTCTTGCCAAGCAATTGGATCGCCCTGTGCTCATACATGCTATAACTATCAAGGGCAAGGGGTTTGAGCCTGCGGAAGCTGAATCTAAGACACATAAATGGCACTCAGTAACTCCTAAGTCTCCAGGTAAATCGGATAACAAGCCATCTGCTCCCAGGTACCAGGATGTATTTGCTCAGACACTTATAAGGCTTGCGGAAGAGGATGAACGCATAGTGGGTATTACTGCCGCGATGCCTGATGGCACCAGCCTTGATCAGTTTGGCAAGCGTTTTCCTGACCGAATGTTTGATGTGGGCATAGCAGAGCAGCATGCGGTCACTTTTGCTGCTGGATTGGCAGCTGCAGGTATGCGTCCTGTTGCGGCTATATATAGCACATTTCTTCAGAGAGCTTATGACCAAGTGGTGCATGACGTTGCCATGCAGAATCTGCCTGTAGTGTTTGCCATGGACAGAGCGGGTATAGCTGGCAACGACGGTCGTACTCACCATGGTGCTCTGGATATAAGCTATCTCAGATGCGTGCCCAACATGACGCTGATGGCTCCGAAGGATGAGAATGAGCTCCAACACATGCTCAAGACTGCCCTAAGCCTGGAAGGTCCAGCAGCTATCAGATATCCAAGGGGCAATGGCTATGGTGTGCCTCTATCAGAGACCTTCCACGTTATCCCAGTCGGCACTTGGGAGTTACTGCAGGAAGGCGAGGACCTCCTTATACTTGCTACTGGTTATAGTGTCTATCAGGCTCTTGAGGCTGCTAAGATATTGTCCAAGCAAGATGGTATATTTGCGACTGTGGTTAACTGTCGGTTCATCAAGCCTCTGGATGAAGAGCTGCTTCAGAAGCTTGTTGCTAAGCACGATTACTTGATCACAGTCGAGGAGAACGTCCGGATGGGAGGATTTGGCAGTGCCGTGTTGGAGTCCCTGGCTGATCACAGCATGGTACCAAGTCGTTTCGTTCGTCTCGGTATGCCTGATCGCTATGTTGAGCACGGCAGCCAAGAGATACTCAGGAAGATACTAGGTTTGGATGCTGAAGGTATAGCCCAGACAGCTCGTGAGCTCTTATACAAGACTACTGATTTGCGTGATAAGACCTTGAAAGATGTCCATCAGCGCTAGTGATAGCAGGCGGGCGGAGATCTATTTTCTGTCAGAGTCCGCATATAATCTTGGTATAGAGGTAGAAGAAGATCAGCTAGAGCTTTTCCTGGCTCTAGCTGATCTCGTTAATGAGTGGAGTTACAAATACAACATAACTGCCATTAGATCAAGACGGGAAATCCTTACCAAGCATATTATCGATTCTCTCTCTGTTGCTATAGGGCACTGGCAGATCAATGATGGAAAAGTGCCTGCTAATCTGCTAGACGTGGGAAGTGGAGCTGGATTTCCTTCACTTCCAATTGCGATCGCCTTCCCGGATATAAATGTAACGGCCCTGGAGGCGATCAGAAAGAAAGCCTCCTTTATAGCTGCTGCTTCTGAGTCTCTGGGGTTGAACGTTACAGTATTGAATCAGCGCGCCGAAGTAGCTGCTCATCTTCCTGACCTGAGAGAGGCTTTTGAGCTGGTAGTTGCGCGAGCGGTGGCCTATATGCCTACTTTACTAGAGTATTGCTTGCCGTTCGTGAGGTTGGGGGGTAGGTTTGTCGCAATGAAGAGTGAGAATCTGGATGAGGAGCTGAACGATTCCTCACAAGCGCTGGAGATTCTCGGTGGTGAATGGGGACAGACGTTGCACTACCGACTGCCGGATGTAGATGGTATCAGGAGTCTAGTAGTCGTAAATAAAGTGAGATCTACCCCACAAAGGTATCCTCGTAGGCCAGGGATTCCCGCAAAGAGACCTTTGAAGTAGTTAAACATTTGCCAAGAAGTGGCAAATGTCTCCATCCTTGACTATATAGTTTTTGCCTTCGAGGCGCAGTAGACCTTGTCGGCGGGCTTCTGCCAGGCTTCCCACACGTATGAAATCGTCGTAATGAACCACCTCAGCGCGTATGAATCCCCGAGCAAAGTCGGAGTGGATAACGCCAGCTGCTTCAACCGCCGTCGCCCCCGACTTGATGGTCCATGACCTGACCTCGTCCTCTCCCACGGTAAAGAAAGAGATGAGATTTGCTGTGTCATAAGCTGTCTTGATCACCCTATTGATACCTGGCTCTCGTAGCCCTAGATCTTCCAGAAATGCCTTAGCGTCATCTGGCGGCAGCTCTGCTATCTCAGCCTCTATGATGCCAGATACCTGTACAGTGGGCAGGTTGAGATGCAGGTCTAGATCCTGTTTGCTTGCTTCGGTCTCTGCTACATTGAGGATTACGAAGGCTGGTTTAGCAGTCAGGAATCCATATCCTCTCAGCATTTTTTCTTCGTCGGCAGATATTTCTAACTCTCGTATTGGTTTATCATTTGTCAGCGCCTGCTCGAGTCTTTGGAGCAGTTCACGCTCTTTCTCCAGCTCTACTCTTCTTGCGGCGGGGGTCTTGGAGATTTCTGAATTCAACCTTTCAAGGCGCTTTTGTATAACAGAAAGATCTGCTAGGTTAAGTTCCAGCTCTATTTCTTCTAGTTCGGCTTGTGGATCGGAGCCGGGTAAGAACTTGCCAACTACTATCCCTAATACATCTACATTACGTGCAGCGGCTAGGAAAGTTGAGCTAAATCCTTTGCTCCTAGCAGTATCTACTCCCTGGAGTCCTGCTACGTCTGTGAATTCCACTGATGAATAGATGGTTCTCTTTGGTCTGAATATCTCTGATAGCTTATCTACTCTCTCGTCCGGTACGCTTACTACTGCCAGGTTTGCAGCTTCCCTTTTGCTCGAAGTACTTATACTGGATCTGACACCAGTTAATGCCTGGAAGATCGTAGTTTTGCCGCTTCCCGGCAACCCTATAAGACCTATCTGCAATTTTTACACCTCTGCATTAATTCGTATACTTGAGTTGTGTTATCGTATATTTGACAGCATTGGCGCACCCTTTTATACTGGGCACGGCCACAATCGTTACCTGTCGGATTATGGTAGATTAACCTGATTATTTTAGAGGTAATGTTAGGAGGGTATCAATCACCATGACTATACTTCTAACGGGCGCTGATGGATACATGGGGTGGCCCACCCTTTTGAAGCTAGCTAAGGAATTCCCGAATGAAAGAATCGTTGGTGTAGATAATTTCGGGCGGCGCAGATGGGTTGAGGAGATAGGGTCTGTATCTGCGGTGCCTATAGCCTCGATGGAGGATAGAGTCAAGGCTGCCCATGAGAAGGGTCTAACCAATATCAGCTTCATCTACGGCGACCTCGTTGATCGAGATTTTGTCCTGGAGCTGGTATCTGTTTTCAAGCCAAGGGCAATCGTACATCTGGCAGCTCAGCCCTCAGCCCCCTATTCTGAGATAAATGGAGAGAGGGCTAACTACACCCAGCATAATAATACCCAGTCCACCCGTAATCTACTGTGGGCCCTCAAGGAACTCAATGCTCTGGACACACTCTTTATAGAGACTACTACGACTGGGGTCTACGGTCAGCCAGGATTCCCTATACCTGAGGGTTACGTAGAGGTTGAGCGTAAAGGACAGAGGGATACTATTATCTTTCCAGGTATGGCAGGCTCATGGTACCACATGAGCAAGTGTCATGATGTAAATAACCTCTGGTTGGCGAATAGCAAGTGGAAGCTACCGATTATAGACCTTAGAACTGCTATCGTCTATGGGACAAGCACTCCGGAGACTCAGGAAGATCCCAGGTTTGCTACCAGATTTGACTTTGATTTCTACTTTGGTACGGTTGTGAACAGGTTTGTTGCCCAGGCTCTTGCAGGCTTTCCAATAACCGTCTATGGCAAGGGTGATCTCAAGCGCCCGATGATAGGACTTCAGGATGCTGTTAACTCCACAGTTGCGGCTGTCAAGAGAGGCACCGACGGTAAGTTTGAGATCTTCAACCAGACAAGTGGTCCTGTCAGCATTCAGGAGGTAGCTAACGCAATTCAGAAGATAGCTGGTGAGATGGGGGTTGAGGTAGAAGTTGAGCATCTTCCCAATCCTCGTGTTGAGAAAGAAGAGCACCAGATGGTTATGGAGAACGATCGCTTCATACAGGAACTGCTGCCCGACATACATGTAGACATAGAAGCAGGTATCAGAGACACCTTGGAGAGTCTCTTGCCATATAAGGATGTTCTTTCTGCTTACAAGGACAGATTTATACCTGAACAACTTTTGGCCAAGGTTGCTGCGAGATAAAGCCTAAGTGCTCTATAAGACTATTTACTAGAAAGGTCCCCTGAATATAGGGGACCTTTATTTTGGAATGCTTTTACACCCAAACTTGGTAAGATAAAAATTGCTTGATCAACATCACCTAGGAGAGTGAGCTTTGAAGATACTCGTTACAGGTGCGGCTGGGTTTATTGGGTCCACTCTTGTGGATCTGCTTAGGCACGATCACGATGTTAGAGCTATTGATAATTTTTCTGTAGGAACGGTGAGGCAGATAGGGGATGTTACAGTAGAGGAGATGGATTGCGCGATCCCCGAACATGCTGAGGAGATGGTAAGAGGATGTGATGTGGTAGTACACCTTGCAGGTATGACAGGAATTCCTCAGTGTGAGCAACATCCTCTGGATGCCTCTAGAGATATCCTTGTGGCGACAAAGTATGTTTCTGAGGCGGCTGTTCGTGCTGGAGTAAAGCAGTTTCTGTTCTCTTCTACATTCGCTGTCTATGGCCAGGCCTCTGGCTTGGTTACGGAGGATACTCCCAGAGCTCCCATCGGTATGTATGGGTTCTTGCGAACAGCTAGTGAACACTTGCTATTAGCAGCCCAAAAGCTTGACGGGTTGAACGTTTTGATATTCAGGCAGACAAATATCTACGGTAAGGGTATCACCAAGAAGAACACTTTGCTGAATGTGCTTGCCGATCGTGTGCTCAATCACCAGCCTATTACTATCTATGGGACTGGTATGCAGGCAAGAAACTTCCTGCATGTGATGGATACGGTGCAGGCATATAAGCTGGCAATAGAGAAACAAGCCACAGGTATCTATAACCTTGGTAGCACAGAGACCCTTACAGTCAAGACTGTGGCCGATATCGTCAACGATGCAGCCGAGCGAATACTAGGTTATAGAGTTCCCATAGAGCAGAAGCCGGATAGAGGCGCAGGCAACAGGGAGATATCAGCAGATAACTTCGTCGTCGATATAAGCCGTATATGTCACGATCTTGGCTTTTCACCACAGCGTACGGTAAAGGGAACCGTGGAAAGATTGCTATCAGGTGAGGAGTAGATGTGCCGCCCAATATAAAAGTCCTAATAGTAATGGGGCCAATAGCTCAGGGTGGAGCTGAATGGCAAATATATCATCTATTAAGGCTCCTAGATAAAGATCGTTTTCAGCCCTTCCTGGCGTCTGTTAGATTTGCTGATTCTTCACTCGTTATCGATGATGGCGATCGTCTCATTAGAGATGAATTTTACAGCCTGGGTGTGCCCATATACGAGATAAGTGAATATGGACGTAATGATCCAAGTAATGCCTTGGCTTTGGCTCGTATAATTCGAGACCTGTCTGTGGATGTGGTACATGCCAACCTGTATCCAGGAGAGACCTGGGGAAGACTCGCTGCCTTTCTTACAGGTGTGCCAGTGATCATTCATAAGAGAGGCATGCCTTTCCTGACTGGAAAGTCTACCCATGTTCTGGTGGATTGGCTTCTCAACCTGCGCACGACTAGAATAATAGTTCCCAGTAATGCTGTTAGAGATAGGCTTATTGGGCTTGAGCCGTTACTTAAGGACAAGGTAAACGTTATATATTCGGGAGTGGATTTAAACTCTTGGAAAAGAGCTTCATCTGATGAACTGATTTCTTTCAGAAGAGAGTTGGGCATCTCTGAAGGCGAGTTCGTAATAACAAACGTTGCTAGGCTTAGAAAGATAAAGGGACAAGAATATTTGATAAGAGCTGCTCCTAAAGTCATAGAGCAATATCCTAACACACGCTTTCTATTTGTTGGCAACGGAGAGCTGCAACAATATTTGTCTGATCTAGCTAATAGTTTAGGTATTGGCTCCCGTGTACTTTTCCTTGGAGCTCGTAAGGATATAGACAGAATACTTTCGCTAACGGACGTATTTGTCTTCCCTAGCCTACAGGAAAGCTTTGGGGTGGCGTTGGTGGAGGCTGCTCTTATGGGCGTACCGGCGGTAGCCACCAGGGTGGGCGGCATTACCGAGATAGTTATTGAAGGGGAGACGGGTCTTTTAGTGCCTCCTCGTGATCCTGAAGCTTTAGCAAGCTCAGTGATCAGGTTATTGTCAGAAGATAGTTTGCGCGAGCATATGGGATTGAAGGCCAAGGAATGGGCAGCCTCCAGATTTGATATAAAGCTTACTATTGGCAAGTTACAGGAAGAGTATCTCAAGGCGGCAGGTGTTAGATGCTAAAGGATACTGTCCTGGTATTTATTAGCCGTAACTTTCAGAAAGTGGTATCCCTGTTGCTTACGGTGATGCTGGCTCGTGTAGCAGGTAGGGAAGGACTTGGGTCCTATGGTTTATTGGTAACCATATCTACTTTCGTAACTACGGTCGCTACTTTGGGACTTGGCCCTGCCCATGTACACTTCAGGGGGCAGAAGCAGCTTTCCCTCGAGGAGATAATAGGCAACTCGTTTATAGGCGCAATTATATTTGGCCTATCTTCAATATTGGCGTTCTCCATACTAAGGCCTTACCTCAATATGGAGCTAGAGTCCAAGCTCTCTATTACCATCATTACCCTGACATTCCCTGTAGCGATATTGCAGAGTTATCTAGATTATGTTTGGGTTTCCGAAAGGAAGTTGGACTGGTTTAGCGCCATGTATGTGGCCAGATACCTCACTCTCCCGGTGTTCATACTCTTGGGGCTTGTCATTTGGAGCGGGGATGTGGGGATAGCTTTTGGTTTGGCTGCCAACTCTATTACGACACTTCTTCTATCTCTGGTAACTATTGCCCGAAATCTAGGATTTAGCTTCAGAGTAAGCCTGGATGCTTTTTTCAAGGCCGTCAGATATGGATTTCATATAGAGGCTGGTACAGTCGCTCAGGCCATTGGTTATAGATTCGATTACTTCCTTGTGAAGTACTTCTTAGGTTCATCTCATCTAGGACTGTATGTTCCTGCTACTAACTGGGCCGAAGTAGTGTGGCTTATACCTGGAGCGATCTCTACAGCTCTACTACCAAGAGTCTCGGTTGCGGACAGGAAAAGTGTCAAAGACATAACAGCAGCCACGATGAGGATTACTTTTACTATCTCTCTGATCATAGGGCTGGGGATAATGGTCTTCTCGCATTTCATAATAACTCTCCTGTATGGTCGTAGCTTTCTAGGTGCTGTGGATGCCCTTCGCATACTGCTCATAGGTACTGTAGTTTTTTCCCTACAGAGGGTGCTTTCGAATTACTTTATAGGTCAGGGGGAGGCTAAATGGTTTCAAATCGCTACCTTGGCGTCTATGTGTATAAATGTCGTAATGAACGTATTTCTTTTGGGGGTTGCGGGGTGGGGCATAGAAGGGGCAGCGTTATCCTCGGCCGTTAGTTATAGCCTCTCGACAATCTTCCTCACCGTGCTGTTCATTCGCTGGTCAGGATTGCCGATTAGAGATATTTTGATAATCAACTCCATGGATGTATCCAAGATATTGCAGCAAGGGAGCTTGATCTATAGGCGAATAGTCGAGGCAAGGTAATTGATAATTATTTTTTGCTTGACGATACCTTCTAGACAATAATAGTTGATCCGAAGTGTATAATTCCTTCTTGGTAGATGAAAACAAAATCGTGAAAAGAGGTGTAAGGCAGTTGAACATACTAGTAACAGGTGGCGCTGGGTATGTAGGTTCTCAACTCATCAGGGACTTGGGAGAGCATCCAGAGTTAGCAGGATCCAGGATAATCATTTTTGACAACATGCAAGACGAAAGATACCAATCCCTGATGAACTTACCACCAAGTGGTATCTATGACTTCGTATACGGTGATGTGCAGAACCTTGACGATCTGGTTGATGCTGTTCAAGGGTGCGATGTAGTTATACATCTTGCGGCTCTGACCAATGCAGTGGTTTCCTTTGAACGTATTCCGGAGACGGAGCGAACGAACTTTCAAGGAACCAAGAACGTTGTCGAGGCTGTTAAGAGATCTAGTACAGTCAGACGAGTAATATACGCTTCCACATGTAGTGTCTATGGTGAGACTACAGGGATAGTCAATGAGGAATCAGAATGTCATCCTGAAAGCCCCTATGGTGTGTACAAGCTTATGGGAGAGCAAGAGGTCCTTGCCCTTCCATCTCAAACTAACGGCAGAATAAGTGGCACAGCATTGAGGCTTGCTACTGTATTTGGTCTGAGCCCCGGACTACGCGTGCATACCGTGGTAAACAAGTTTGCTATATATGGCGCGTTGGGTATGCCGATTACTGTGCATGGTACGGGGGAGCAGAAGCGACCTTTTATACATGTAAAGGATGCTAGCTCGGCCTTTATCTTTGCCCTCTTGAATCCAGCGACTGAGAACGGTGTATTCAACGTGGTTGGTGAGAACGCTTCCGTAAATCAGGTGTTGTCTTACGTAAGGCCCCGTTTCCCAAGGCTCAAAGTGGAGCGTAAGGAAGGAAGGCACCTCAACCAGATCTCCTATGAAGTCGATGGATCAAAGTTCAGGGCTCTGGGATGGAAACCTACCATTTCGGTAGAAGATGGAGTTGAGGAGTTCGCCAAGCTCTGCTCGGGCATAAATTCAGGTATATACGCTATGGTGAAATGAGGCTATATCTTCATCCTCTGCGCTGGTTGTTTTGGTTGTCCTCACTCATGGTCGGATATACCTGGGTGGCGTATCCGTTTCTCTTGAAGCTGCTGTCTATTTTGAAATCCAAGAACGGCTCTCGGCAGGTAAAAAGCTGGCCTTCAATATCTATAGTAATGGCTGTTCATAACGAGGCTTCGGTCATAGAGGATTCTCTAACTGATTTGTTGGCTATGGATTATCCGCATGGGGAGCTCGAGGTCGTTGTTGTGTCTGATGGATCTACGGATGCGACCAATGAAATCGTACGCAGCATATCTTCAAAGGATTCGAGGGTACGCTTGATAGAGCTACAAAGATCTGGTCAGACTGCAGCCATCATACAAGGGGTTCTGGCTGCCAGGTATGAGGTCATTGTCAGGTCAGATGCTGATACACGTCACGATAAGGATTTCCTAATCCATATAGCTAAGCATTATCTTGATCCGCGTATCGGATGTGTGGGGGGAGAGCTCAAGATAAGGAACACTAGTGCTTCAGGTATATCGCAGAGCGAGGGGATCTATTGGAGATACGAAATGCTACTTAGAAGGCTCGAGAGCGATGCAGGCGTACTCTCAACAACCAGTGGTGCTGTTATGAGCTTCAGAAGAGAAATCTTCGAGCCCTTCTCTCCAGATTGTAGTGAAGATGTTGTTATACCCAAGCTTGCGATAAAGAAAGGCTATGTGATGGTACATGAGCCCAGGGCTGTGGCTTACGAGGTGATGCCATCCAGCGCAAGAGGAGAGGTAAATGCTCGACGGCGGATGGTGTCAAGAGCTCTTCGAGCTCTTTTTAGCGATGAGGGGAGTATTAACCCTTTGAGACATCCCCTACATTGGTGGGCAGTATTCTCGCATAAAGTGCTGAGATGGATGACTCCTGTATTTTTGATTCTATCTTTTGTCTCATCGATAGGCTTAAGATCCCATAAAAAGATTTATTCCCTGGCTTTATGGTTGCACCTTGTGTACTTTTCTATGTCTTTATGTGGTTTTCTTTTGGAAAAGGTGGGCAAAAGGGTTGGCTTGCTCTCTGCTGCATACAGTTTCTTTGTAGCTAATTTGGCTTTTCTGTTGGGCTGGAAGGACCTGCTTCTGGGGAGAAAGATTAGGACCTACAGTTCTGTGGAATGAATCGGAAGTATGAAGATAAACAGATTGTGCCTTGTAACAAGTGACTATCATTTTGTGGATGAAGATAAGGTCTGCACTACCAGCGCCTTTATGAAATTTGTCCCTGAGCTGCTTGCTTTTACTGAAAATATAGAGATTTGCTGCCCAGTACATGCCTCTGGCGTTGGCGGATTTAGTATAGAAAGCGAGCGTATTCGTTATATAAAGCTTCCACCCTCAAGGACTATCGAGCAGTTCATGAAGCAGCTGCCGAGAGATCTTCCGGTTATAGTGCGGAAGATTTACCAATGTGTTCGCAGGTCAGACTTAGTGTGGATAAATGGCCCGCATCCTCTGCTACCTATAACGGCTTTCGTCTGTCTATTGCTAGCAAAACCGTATGTCCTCTGGATACGAGGGGACATAATGGAAACTACCAGAGCTAAGTATGTTTCCAAAACAAAACGGGATAATATGGCTCGAAGGCTTGCAGTCTACTTGGATAGAAGCATGTTATTGGCTGCTAGGAGAGGGGCGGTATTAGTAACTGGCAAGGGGCTCAGTCGATATCTCGAAAGATCCAAAAATGCGATCATTGCTAATAGTAGCCTGGTGAAGGAATCTGATATCAGCAATAACCCTAAGGGTGTACTGCATAATCCTGTGCGTTTACTTTGGGCAGGTCAGCTCAGACCAGTCAAAGGCCTTGCTTATCTTCTTGAAGCGGTAAAGCTTCTAATCGATAGAGGCTTCAATGTGCATCTGACAATAGTTGGAGATGGGGAACAAGGAGACTACCTTAGGGATCTTGCTTCTAAGTTAGGCTTGAAACATGCTGTTGAGTTCCCTGGCTATGCCCCCCCTGGTCCGGCGCTAAAGACCTACTTCGACAGAGCAGATATATACGTTCTGCCGAGCCTTTCTGAGGGCATTCCAAAAGTGCTGCTTGAGGCTATGGCAGCTGGACTGCCCATAGTGGCGACGAAAGTGGGCGGTATACCCGATATCATAGAGGATGGCGTCAATGGTCTATTAGTAGAGCCTGGGGATGCTAGGGCTCTAGCTTTTTGTGTTCAACGCTTGATACAAGCAGACGATCTAAGGATGAGTTTATCTTCAAATGCGCTGCGTTTTGCCCGGGATCATACCGCTGAGGCTGAGGTTCGAAGAATACATAAGCTGTTAACAAAGGCATATCCATATATTTGGAGAACATCATGAAGCTAGGGGCTTTCTGGTGGTTCATAATAGATGTGCTGTGTGTGGCTGCTTCTTTTATACTCAGCTTTGCAGTGCGTGTGCCTTTTCCATATCTGGAGAGGGAGCTTCCGAGATTTATTGACCTGTTATTCCCTCTTATAATTCTCAGAATAGCTCTATTTGCCCTTTTTGGACTATATAGATATATTTGGCAGAATGCTGCTTTGAGAGAAACGGTAGCTGTAGTGTCCGCTACTGTAGTGGGGTCTATAGTTGCAACCCTCCTGTTAGTATTCGTGTCCCTTCAGGATCCTATTCAGGAGTTCCCGAGAAGTGTTCTAATATTTGAAGCAGCTATCACCACTTCTCTTGTGGCAGGATATCGCTACTCCTTACGTATCCTGGATCTGCGCGATCTCGAGCCCAGGGAGGCTCATATACATGACAGACAGCAATATATACTAGATGCCAAGATCCAAGAGTGGCTTTACAATGCGCCTATAGAAGTACAGATACTTTGGGCTGAGAGTCAGAAGTGGAGCCTCAAAAGAGTTCTCAAGAGAACTTTTGACATAATAGTATCTCTGACAGCCTTGCTGATATTTGCTCCCCTATTGCTGATAGTGGCAATACTAATCAAACTGGAATCTCCTGGGCCAGTCATGGCGGATATTCCCAAGAGGGCGGGGAGGCATGGTGTACCTTTCAAGATGTATAAGTTCAGGGGTATGGTGCCAAACGCACACTTACTTCTGGTAAACAACCCAGTACTGTGGGAGAAGTATAGAAGAAACAACTTCAAGCTTCTAGATGATGATCCAAGGTTGACAAGGGTAGGCAGGTTCATACGTAAGACTAGCATCGATGAGCTTCCTAACCTTATCAATGTCTTGCATGGCGAGATGAGTATAGTGGGGCCAAGACCTCGCTACCCCTTCGAGATCATAGCTCAGGCAGAGAGATTTCCCGAGACAATACCCGACATACTGAAGATGCTGACGGTTAAGCCTGGCCTAACAGGCCCTTGGCAGGTAGCAGGTAGATCTAATCTTGGCTATGAGGAACGCACCAAACTAGAAGCTGAGTATGCTGAGAACCATACGCTTCTAGGAGATATAATGCTGTGTCTAGCCACCATACCGGTGGTGTTGAGGCAGGAGGGCGCTCACTAGCCCTCCTGCCGACAAGTTATTCTCCGTACTTTGAATGCTTCTTTGCCAGGATTCCCACTTTGGGTATGTTGTGGGCTCCTAGAACCCAAGCTTATCCTTGAGGACAGACTCGAGCTCAGAAATGCTCACCCTGTCCTGCTGCATGGTATCTCTGTCTCTTATAGTAACGGCGTTGTCTTCTAGTGTCTGGAAGTCAACCGTTACGCAGTAAGGAGTTCCGATTTCGTCCTGCCGGCGGTATCTCCTGCCTATACTGCCGGTCTCATCGTAGTCGGTCACATACACATCTGCCAGTCTGTCTCTTATCTCCCATGCTATCTTGATGAGAGGCTCCTTGCGGGATAGCGGTAGCACAGCGACCTTCACCGGAGCTATCCTTGGGTGGAATCTGAGAACTACGCGAGTACCTTCATTGTCTGGTTCCTCATGATAGGCATCTAGAAGGAATACCAGGAAGGATCTGTCTACTCCTAGTGATGGTTCGATGACGTATGGAACTATGTGGCTCTTAGTCTCTTCATCGTAGTAAGTCAGCTGCTGCCCACTGACCGCCATATGAGCTTTGAGGTCATAGTCGGTGCGGTTAGCGATACCCCACAGTTCGTTCCATCCAAACGGATAGAGGTATTCCAAGTCGGTTGTTGCCTTCGAGTAGTGAGAGAGGTCTTCCTTAGCATGCTCCTTAAGGCGCAACCTCTCTCTGGATACTCCCAGAGACACAAACCAATCTATCGCAAAGTTGCGCCAGTAATCATACCATTTGTCATCTTCGCCTGGCCGTACGAAATACTCCAGTTCCATTTGTTCGAATTCTCTCGATCGGAATATGAAATTGCCTGGGGTTATCTCATTACGATAAGCTCGGCCTATCTGGGCTATGCCGAAGGGCAATTTCTTCCTGCTAGTCATGAGTACGTTTGAGAACTGAACAAATATAGCCTGGGCAGTCTCGGGTCTTAGATAGGCTACCGCGGCCTCGTTTTCTACTGGCCCAACGAACGTCTTGAACATGGTGTTAAATGGGCGAGGAGGTGTTAGATCTTTCGATCCGCAGTTGGGGCAGGAGAGTCCCTCTATTGGATTCTCTTTCCCTGCTCTCTTGTTCTCTTCGTAACCAGGAAGATGATCAGCTCTGAACCTTTGCTTGCAGTTCCTACAGTCGACCATTAGGTCGTTGAAGTTCTCAAGGTGCCCAGAAGCTTTCCATACTAGAGGATGCATTATCGTAGCTGCATCTATACCTACGACATCGTGTCGGATTTGTACGACGTCATGCCACCATGCCTTCTTGATATTTTTCTTCATCTCTACGCCTACGGGGCCATAGTCCCAGAAAGCTGACCAGCCACCGTAGATCTCGCTGCTGGGAAAGACGAAACCTCTCCTTTTGGCGAGAGATACGATAGTATCCATGCTCACTGTAGTTTCGGTTGTTTCCTTAGTTTCAGCCATCCTAACCTCCTAAAAATGAAAGCCAACCCCAAACATTGGTGGGGATGGCTAGATATCTTGCAAGGAGCTTGATTTCATGCACGCTTCGTTTCTGGTTGAGGCAGTGCCTTGCGCGGCATGCGCATGTAAGCAACGAAGCCTGGGGTCTTGCTGAAAGAGAACCTCATTACCTTTCCCCCATCTGGGGCATCGTACACTTTTACCACAGGAAATCCTAACTTGTATGCAGAAAGTGCGATTAGCCCCGTTAGCAAGGCGATGAATGGAGATCTCATTTAGCTACTTCCTCGGGTATTCTCTCTTCCCTGCTTTTAATGTCTATTATTTTCTCTGAATGAGAGTTCGACTTTATCTGTCTATAGACCTGGGTGGTCGTTATGCTTGCGTGTCCAAGCCACTCTTGTACCTGCCTCAGGTCTATTCCTCCATCGATCATATGAGCGGCAAAAGAGTGCCTGAGCGTGTGAGGTGTAATCCCTTTGATCCCAGCCTCCGAAGCATAAGCCTTGAGAATTAACCAGAAACCTTGTCTAGTGAGCCTCTGCCCTCGGTGGTTCACGAATAGTGCCTGCTCGTCTTGCCCTCTGACCAGCAAAGGTCTGGATCTCTCAAGATACAACTTGAGGACATCCACTGCGGGTTGAGACAAAGGCACCTTTCTGGTCTTTCCTCTGCCTATGCATTTGAGGTGGCTTTCGTCTAGATTTATATCGTCCACATTCAGGCTAACCAGCTCACTCACTCTCAGCCCGGTGCGATAAAGCACCTCAAGCATTGCTCTATCCCTAATTCCCTCTGGCGTCTCTGAATCACTGGCAGCTGCAAGTAGCATATTGACTTCTTGCACGCTTATGGCTTTTGGCCAGTATTTCTGTACTCTTGGGCTTATGAGATCGCTGGCTGGATTTTGATCCACTACAGACTTGGCTACCAAGAACTGGAAGAAGCTCTTTATAGCTGCCATCTTACGTGCCTGTGTGCTTGGAGCGTAGGCCCTGTCCTGATTACCTTTCAGGTACAGGAGGTAATCCTGTATGTCAGAAGAGGTTACCGCCGCCCAAGAGTTGATATGATCCTTACCCTGAAGCCAATCGTGGAACTGTAATATATCGTTTTTATAGGCAGCAGTAGTGTTGTTTGAAAAATGCCTTTCCGATTCTAGATGGGATATGAACTCCTCAACACTGCTCAGTCCGTCGAACAATGGTTCTCTCCTGTTCGTGAAGTAAACCCAGAAACATTCTATCATTATGGAGTAGCGTTATAGCAAGTAAAAGTCAAGAAAACGCTACGACTTTTTATCTTGATTTATGTTTTGTAAGTGATCTAACCAAGCCCTATAAAGCAGATTCCTGGATATGCCGGTTTGTGTAGCTATCTGCTTTATGATGTCCTTAGCTTTTTTGCCTGCTCTTACTCCCTCTTCTATCCTATCAAGATAAACAGATAAGCTTTGTTCATCTTGACCTGCTTCTTGTAATGCTGCTGATGGAGCTATAACCAGGGTATATTCTCCTCTAGGCTCAGTCTTACTCCAATACTCTATTTCTTGAGATATGTGGGACCTGCGAAACTCCTCGTGTATCTTGGTCATCTCCCTGGCTACTACTATTTGCCTGTCGCCAAGAGCGTTTAGCAAGTCTTGAAGGGTTTTTACCAATCTATGTGGAGCTTCGAACAGCACTATCGTATACGGGGTCGTGGTAGCCTGAGCCAGGGCCTCAGCCCTTTCCTTGGAGCCTCGGGGCAGAAAGCCCAGGAATAAGAATCGATTTGCAGGGAATCCAGACCCCATTATTGCGGTAGTTAGAGCGGATGCTCCAGGGAGTGGAGTTACCTTTATACCCTTTTCTAGTGCCGTAGCTACTAGGGTCATTCCTGGATCAGATATACCTGGAGCGCCCGCATCCGTTGCGTATACAACATCCTGATCCTGAAGTACACTTAGTATCTCATCTAACCTAGAAGGTGGGGAGTGTTCGTTATAGCTTATCAGTCTACAATGTATGCCATAGTGAGACAGGAGCTTCCTTGTTACTCTGGTATCCTCTGCTGCAACTACACGCACGCTTTTGAAGATCTCTAGCGCACGTAGAGTTATATCCCCTAGGTTCCCTATAGGCGTGCTGGCTAAGTAGAGAGTGGCCAAAGCTATTCGACCTCGCTACTTGTTTTGGTCTTTATCTAAGCTGGGTCCCCACTCTATTTCCACCCCCCCAATTCTCACTACATGGCCCGGCTCGATACCTGCGTTCTCCAGATCCTTGGTGATGCCCATCCTGTCCATCTCTCTCTCCAGGCGATTCACTGCCTCAGGATTTGTGATATCGGTCATCACTGCTATACGCTCGATTGTAGGGCCATGTACCTCCCAAGTACGCTTGCCTTTACGCCTTATTTGGTACCACCTGTGATCTATTGATCTAGGGCGTATGACTGCTTGCTCTTCTTGGGGTGCAAAGGTGCCTATAGGTGGTGCGTTTTCCAGCATTTGAGAGAGTTTATATATCAGCTCTCTAAGTCCCTCCCTGGATGCGCCACTAACTGGTAGTGCTTCGTACCCTAGAGTCTCAACTTCCTTCTTGAAAGACTCCCATCGTTGCTGAGCTTCGGGAAGGTCAATCTTATTGAACGCTACCAGTGAAGGTCTCTCAAGAAGCTTGGGATCATAATATCTAAGCTCTTCTCTAAGGATTCTTATGGCATCCAGGGGATCCACACCATCCTGGGAAGAACCATCTACCACGAAGAGTAACACTCTCGTTCTCTCGATGTGTCTGAGAAATTCGTCTCCTAATCCTGTGCCCTCGTGGGCTCCTTCTACAAGTCCTGGGATATCTGCTACTACAAAGCTCTTTTCTGATCCTGGAACTTGTACCACCCCTAATACCGGTTCAAGAGTAGTGAAGGGGTAGTTCCCTATCTTGGGTCGTGCAGAACTTATGGCTGATAAGAGTGTGCTCTTTCCTGCGTTTGGCAGCCCCACTAGCGAGACATCAGCGAGCAGTTTCAGCTCTAGCCTAAGTCGTCTTTCCTCACCCGGTTCACCCTTTTCGGCAAACCTAGGAGTCTGATATGTACTAGTAGCAAAATGGGTATTGCCTAATCCTCCACGCCCCCCTCGAGCCACAAGCACTTTTTGGCCAGGGGTAGAGAGATCCGCAAGCAATTCCCCTGTTTCGTCGTCATATACTACTGTACCCACGGGTACGGGCAAGAAGAGATCTGCGCCTGCTTTACCATGGCGCTTCTGGGATCTACCGTGACCACCTGATTCTGCTACATATCTCTTCTTGAAGGTGTAGGGGAGGAGAGTGTTCTCGCTAGGATCTGCCACAAGGTAAACAGATCCTCCTCTCCCTCCGTCTCCTCCATCCGGACCACCCTTGGGGACGAATTTCTCACGCCTTAGGCTGGCACTGCCATTTCCGCCATCGCCAGCTTTTACCTCTATTACTACTTGATCTACCATGCTATTTAAGATAGCAGATCTTCCAGCTGCCTTCGGAATACATCTCGGCGAAGTTTGCGAAGAGCCTTTGATTCTATCTGCCTGATCCTCTCCCTGGTTACTCCAAAGGCTCTACCAACTTCTTCCAGAGTTCTAGGTTGTCCTATATCTAGGCCAAACCTGAACCTCATCATATCCCTTTCAGGAGCTGGAACATGTAACATCACGGATGCCAGAGCTTCGCGTAGCTTTTGGTCGATCTCCCTTAGCTGTGTCTGAGTTAGCTTGTATTTGAGGCGAAAGCTTTCTTCACTCATGGGAGACCTATCTAGGTGCCCAAATCTATCGAGCAACATCTGATAGTCCTCTGGAGAGAGCCTGGCTGCAACCATGTCGAGCACTCGGCTTTCAGCCTGCATGACTTGATTAGGAGACACAGCGAGTATATGTGCTACCTCTCTGTATGGACGAGGTTCACAGTCCAAGCCGAATCGCATCAGCAGGACCCCTCTCTCCCTCTCGCTCAGGTGCTTAAGTACCTGATCTATCTGATCCCTCAAGAGGGATTGGGATGCCGCATCCATAGGGGCAGGAGCCTTATGATCTTGTATGAAGTCTCCAAGCGAGGTGTCCTCTTCCTCTCCTACAGGGTTCTCCAGAGATATGGGCTCCTGTGATATCTTCTGTACCTCTCTGATTTTTTCTACTGGAATCCCCAAGTAGTTTGCTATCTCTTGTTCTGTAGGCTCTCTCCCTAGTTCTTGAGTTAACCTTCTTCTGGCCTGGGCAATTTTGTTAATCGCCTCGCCCATGTGGACTGGTATGCGTATAGTACGGGCTTGGTCTGCAATGGCTCTGGTTATTGCTTGCCTAATCCACCAAGTGGCGTAGGTTGAGAACTTATATCCCTTTTGGTGCCTAAACTTTTCAACGGCTTTGATTAGCCCTATGTTACCTTCCTGTATCAAGTCTAATAAGGTTATGCCCCTACCGGTATACTTCTTAGCTATACTGACTACCAGGCGCAGATTTGCCTCTATGAGCCTCTTCCTGGCAATATCACCTTCTGCTATCCACTTGGTGATCTTATCTTGTATATCAGCTTGATTAGCACCAAAGTGTTTTATCAAATCCGACGTGAAGTCAAATGGCCTATAACTAGTCCTAACTATCTTCTCGGAAATATCTGCAGGCGCCAGCTCTTGTAGTATGTGCAACCTAACTATGGCCCAATCTATCTCAGAATAGATGCCTTTGGATTCTGAATCTTCATCCGACTGTTCTGTGGTTTGTTCTACCCTAGATTCCAATCCTAGGTGTTGGACAACTCTTTCTATTAGTTCAACCCAGTAGTCTGGAATACTATCGGCAGGGAATATATGAGTATACAATTCCTTTGCTGCCTGCAAGGAACTCTCCAGATCGGTGATGAGTGTGACAGCCAGCTGCTCGGTGAACTGAGATGGGTCAAGTCCTTGCAGTGAGGATCGAATATTTGAGAGATAATTGCCTCTTTCGTTCTTTCTGGCTAGCTCTATTTCTTGTTCCTGACTTAGAAGGTTCTCCTTGCCTATTTCCCTTAGATAGAGCCTTATAGGATCATCTAAGTTTGTCCCTTCAAGATCCTCAAGATCCTCTGGATCCTGCAGGCTTTCCTCAATCTCGAGGTCGACATAATCAGCATCATTTTCCTGATTCTTCATTCTCATGCCTGCTCTGTAAGAAGTGTCCCGTCGGTTAGAAACATACTTATAGATCTCTCCTTCCTGATCGGAAGGAGTAGGTTTGGAGTTTATCGAGCCTGATATTGGTACCATCCCCTGCCCTCCATAGACTACAAGGGGCTGTTGCATATATGTTGAAGTGAATTCCTGGTTTTCACGAAGTCTAGGATAAGAGGTGTTCTCGTGTCAACAGCCAGAATTTAAAGTTTACGTTTCCTTTACCTAAAATTGATGTTTTCATACGATTTCAGACCTTGAATCCTTGAAATAAGGACTTGCTGGTGGATCATATTGCCTAAGCTCAGATGCGAGCGTAGGGACCAGCTGTAGTAAACTCCTTACGGATTCTTCATCTCCTTGTTCCATGGCTTCTTTTAGTAGTAAGGAGTGTTGATGTAGCAGGTCTCGCAGTCTCTGCCTGCGGATAAGGTTGATCTTCTTATTTAGCTCAAGCAACTGCTCATTGCTGAATAGTTCAGGCTGAGTGGATGCTAAGGCTACCAGTCTTTCAACGTGCTGTCTGAGGGATTCATCTACGCTCTCAAGTAAGCTCTCTGGTGTTAGTTTCTCGTGCCCCAAAGTTTGCATCTTTTCCAGGATCTCTTTGTTAGGGGAATTCTCCATATCATTGATGAAATCCTCGGGTAGATTGCCCAAGAGCCTGGGATATCTAATGAGCAGAGCTAGCACCATCTCTTCCTGAGACACACTATTGAGATTGATAGGAGCAGCCTCGCCTCCACCGGGTCGTGAGGATTGTTTTCTGGCTTGAACGACGTGTAGATGTATTTCATTCTCATCTACACCCACTAGCTTGGCTAGCCTGGATTCATAGTGAGCTCTCTCGATAGGATTGCCCAAGTCACCTATTACTGGTGCCAAATCTGCTATGGCCTGAGTTTTCCCCTGTGGAGTCTTTAGATCATAGCCTCTTTCAACTATTTCGAAGAAGTGATCTATAACAGTTTTTGCACCTTCGATGATCCTGGCCCATTCTGATGGATCCTTGCGGATTAGAGTATCCGGATCTTCCCCTTTGGGTAGAGTGGCTATTTTTACGAGCACTTCAAGCTTACTATCTGAGCTTATCACCCTGCCCTTGGATCTGATCGGGATGCTTCTTCTACGGATTGAATCCCTGAGAACTTCCCATCCTCTTAGCGCAGCTGCCTGTCCTGCGGTGTCGGCATCGAGAGCCAGGCAAATATTAGCAGCCATTTTGGATAGTAACTTCACATGAGAGGGGGTGATTGCTGTCCCTAGAGTAGCTACAACATTCCTAAAGCCATATTGGTGAGCGGTGATTACGTCTACGTAACCCTCTACTACCACTACCAAGTTGGATTCCTTGATCGCAGACTTGGCAACATCAATACCATAGATGTGTTCTCCCTTTGTGAATATAGGAGTCTCCGGAGTGTTCATGTACTTAGGAATGCCCTCGCCTATGGCTCTTCCGCCAAAGCCGACGAACCTGCCATCTTTATCCTTGATTGGGAACATTAGCCGGTCGCGGAATCGGTCGTAGTATCCTCCACCTGTTCTTTCGACCGTAAGCCCTGCCTTGAATATGAGATCTTCCGAGAAACCCCTCTTCTGGAGGAACTTTGACGTTACATCCCAGGAATCAGGGGCATAACCTAGCATCCACTCTTCCCATGTAGCAGGAGACAACCCTCTGTCTTTGAGATAATCTCTTGCATGCTCTGCGGCCTTTGAGTTCATAAGCAGGTGATTGAAGAGCCTGGCAGCGAGCTTATTGATCTCATACAAGGAATCAATCTCAGACTGTGGAGATTTCTCCTTGGGTTTCTCGGGCTCAAACCTGACACCTGCCTTCTGAGCCAGCTGCTCCACTGCCTCCCGGAAGCTGAGGTTCTGGGTTTCCATGAGAAAGGATATTACGTCTCCACTTTTTCCACATCCAAAGCAGTGGTAGGTCTGACGCTCTGGGAATACTATAAAGCTTGGGGTTTTCTCCTGGTGAAAGGGACATAACGCCTTGAAGCGTGAGCCCGTACGCCTAAGCTCTACGAAGGAGCCTATTACCTCCACGATGTCAATGCGACTCTTGATCTCCTCGATTATGGTTCTGCCAGAAGCTACCATGAGTCCCGTCCTAATAAACAAAAGACCTAAGTTAGTAAGACCATGATTGAGGTGTAAACAGCTTTACAAAGAGGTTACAGGCGAATCTATCCGTCATACCTGAAACGTAGTCTGCCACTGTCCAGTCGGTGTTGCTCTCCTCATTCCCCAGATACGTTTTGAACTCCTCAGGATGACTTGCAAAATATTCGTATAGTTTGGTCACAACCATCATGGCCTTTTGAGCTTCCTTCTCCACAGCAGGGTGCCTGTAGACGTTTTTGAACATGAAATCGCGGAGTATATCCGTAGCCTTAAGCAACTTAGATTCCATTCTTATGGTTGCTGAGCTGTCCCCCTCGGATATTCCCCAGCTCTCTCTAATTATGCTGTGCACCATTGCTTCGATGCGCTCGCCATGAGAGCTTCCAAGCACAGCGATAGCTTCCTGAGGCAAATCGTGAAAAGTAATAAGACCTGCTCTTATTGCGTCATCGATATCAGCATTCAGATAGGCTATAGCGTCAGCCACTCTTACCACACAACCTTCAAGGGTACTGGGCATGGATATAAGAGGCTCGGATACCGACTCTTCGTGCTTGGAGTGATAGGAAATACCGTCGCGAACCTCCCAAGTGAGGTTGAGTCCTTTCCCGTCTTTCTCGAGGACTTCCAATACTCTTAGGCTCTGTTGACTATGTATGAAGCCACCAGGTACCAGTGCGTCAAGAGCTCTTTCCCCTGCGTGGCCAAAGGGGGCATGTCCTACATCGTGGCCTAGTGCTATGGCTTCTGTAAGATCTTCGTTCAGTCTTAGTGCACGTGATATGGTTCGAGCTATCTGGGCTACTTCTAGAGTATGACTTAACCTTGTTCTATAGTGGTCCCCTGCAGGGGAAAAGAATACCTGGGTCTTGTACTTAAGGCGACGAAAGGACTTTGAGTGTAATATTCGATCTCTGTCTCTTGCGAACTCGGTTCTGGTTTCAGAAGGCTGTTCTGGTCTTTGACGCCCCTTTGAGTAAGCGCTCTTAGCAGCGAGAGGAGATAGCCTAGAGATCTCCTCTCGCTCAAGTCTTAGCCTGATGCTTTCCAAACTTACATCTTTCATAACCATCACCTAATACCGTAAGGAAGTATAGATTTTGTCACAAGGGTATTTTGTTAGCAAGGGAGCTTTTGTAAAGATTTTTTCCTAAAGCAAGAAGGTGTGGCGAGTGCCACACCTTCTTGTAATCATCTCAGATTGATGGACTCAACGGTTAGGCGAAGCCTAATTCAAGCTTGGCATCTTCCGACATCATCGAGGGATTCCAGGGCGGAGTCCAAACCAGCTGGACATTTACCTCCTCTACCCCGGGCAGTGAGCCAATCACCTCTTCAATCTGTTGTATGAGTATAGGACCTACGGGGCAGCCCATGGAGGTCAAAGTCATCTCTATATCTACTTTGTTCTCTTTGACCTCTACGTTATATACAAGCCCCAGGTCTATGATGTTTATACCTATTTCTGGGTCATAAACATCCTTTAGGGCTTCTCTCACGATCTCTTCGTTGACCATTTTGTAAACCTCGCTTGCAAAGCCTATCCGTCTAAATATTGTAACTTATTGCGTCTAGGTTGCCATCACCTTTTGTGTTTCTTCAATCCTTGATTTTATGAGCTCATAGTCCGTCTTGGGGATTTTATGAACGTTACCCTGGAAGGCAAGGCGCCAATGCTCTGGAGGCCACTTCTTTGTGTACTCCATCTGCTCTACTAATTCTACCGCGGGTATGTACTTTCCCGGATCAGCTGCCACTTCTATCTTTATTGGGAAACGGTATGGGTAGAGTTCCCCCTCTTTCTTGCTTACCCATATTGGTTCTTCACTATACTCAGCAGTACCTGTTACCTCCGCGGTACCTCCAAAGGCCATTACCCCTGTCAAGTAAAAGACGACTTTGTCTCCTGGTTTGACTTGAGCTGCTTTCTTACCGTGCCTGCTCTTCATGCCCGCGAGGTCGAATCCTCTCGATCGGGAGATCTCGAAATTTTCTGCCGAAGATACTAGCATCCAGTAGGTTACCTCTTCGCTAACACTCATCGTATACGCTCCCCAATCAAATTTTTTGCAGCCTGGCCATACTTGCCAAGAGTTTCTTCGTACTGCCTGCTGCGAATCTGACCTCTACCTCTGCGTCCTCGCCCTGGATCTCCACTTTGAGAACAACCCCTTCTCCAAATTTTGGATGCCTGACTCTGTCACCAGGCTTGTATTCCTGTATTATCCTCTCCAAGTTGCTACTAGATACGAAGTTGCTGTTTGAAGGAAATGGTCTATATGATTGACCACTATAGTTGCGTGCACCACCTGGGTAGGTACTACCAGATGGTGTTCTGGGAGAGGTTGTGGAAGTTAATCTCCCCGGCCCTCTTCTTCCCAAGGATGGGAGGCTGCCGTCCAACAAATCAGGTGGGATGTTTGCCAGGAATCTCGATGGCACATTAGTTTGTGTGGCTCCAAAGACATTGCGGTGAAAAGCGTATGAGATATATAACTTTTCCATGGCTCGGGTAACTCCTACATACGCGAGCCTGCATTCTTCCTCTATGTCGCTTTCCCTGTCCATGGACCGCGCATGTGGTAATAGTCCCTCCTCAAAGCCTATTATAAAGACTACTTTGTACTCTAGCCCTTTGGCGGCATGGAGGGTGATTAGAGTAACTTGGTTCCCATTGTTTTGCATGGTGTCCACATCACTTTGAAGAGCAACCTCTTGGAGGAACTCAACCAGTGCCTCGGAAGTGTCTATAGCCGCGTAGTCTTGCGCGATGGATATGAGGTCTCTGGCGTTTTCTAGTCTTTCAAGATCCTCTTCTGCCCCGCTACTTAGGAAGGATGCATAGCCACTCTTGATAAGCAATGTGTCGATTAGGTGAGGGAGTGTCAGAATGTCACGTTGCTCTCTAAGCTCGTATATTAGTCCTACGAGCTGCTTGAGAGACTCTTTAGCTTTGGATTGCAACTTGGGAATTTCGAGGTTGGGTAGAAATGCTCCTACCTCTTCCAAACTCTTGATACCCAATGCTATCTCTATAGCGTCCCACAAAGATATGTGTGCTCTGGAGGCAAGATCCTCCAGCGTTTTCATTGTGCCTTTACCTATGCCTCTTCCCGATGGGGTGTTCTCGATTATTCTGCGCAGGCTAGCTGCATCATGTGGATTGTGTATCAGCCTGAGATAAGCCAGTACGTCCTTTACCTCTCTTCTTTCGTAGAAGCGAGTACCGCCTATGATCTGATATGGGATTCTGTACCTGGAAAACGCTTCTTCTACCGGGCGTGATTGCGAGTTGGTTCGGTACATTACTGCGAAATCTGAGTAGGTATATTCCCCTAGTGATGTAAGCCTGCTGATCTCTCGTGCTATATATGAGGCTTCGTCCTGCTCGTCATAAGCCTCCCTTACGCGTACCAGCGCACCTCCAGATTTGTTTGTCCAAAGTTTCTTGGGACGTCTCAGGCGATTACTGCTGATTATGTGGGAAGCTACGTCCAAAATCTCTTGGTATGATCTGTAGTTTTGTTCTAGTAGTATTACCTTTGCCTCTGGGTAGTCTCTCTCAAAGTTCAGTATGTTTCTTATATCAGCCGCTCGCCAGGAGTATATACCCTGATCTTCGTCTCCTACTACGAATATGTTGCGGTGCTCCTGAGTAAGCAAGTTGATGAGCATATACTGCGCTCTGTTTGTATCTTGATATTCATCTACTAGGACGTACTGCCATCTATCCCTGTACTGCTGGAGTATGTCAGGGTAGGACTTCCACAGCAGTACCACTTTCATTAGTAAGTCATCGAAGTCTACAGCCTGATTGATTTCCAGTAGCTGTTGGTATCGACGGTATACTCTTGCCGCTATCTCATCGAAATAACTTGAAACTCCCTGACTTGAGTAGTCTTCGGGATCCAACAGCGCGCTCTTGGCACTACTGATCCTAGCTTGTATGCTTCTGGGTGCGTACTGTTTTTCGTCCAGTCCTATCTCGTTGAGTGCTTGCTTGATCAGTCTTATCTGGTCATCGTCGTCATAGATTACGAAGTTGGGACTGATGCCTATAGCTCCACCATCACGCCTGAGCACTCTGGAGCATATAGAGTGAAAAGTTCCCATAGTTATATTTCTGGCCTCATAGCTACCAAATGCGCCGCCTACCAATCTCTCTATGCGTTCTCGCATCTCTCTTGCTGCCTTGTTGGTAAACGTCACGGCCAGTATGTTAAATGGACTAACTCCTTGAGACAGGAGGAAGGCTATTCTGTGAGTAAGGACTCTGGTTTTGCCTGACCCTGGTCCTGCTAGTACCAGTACAGGACCATCTGGGGCCGTTACGGCTTCGAGCTGCTTATCATTCAGTCCCTCTAATATCGAACTATAGATGTCTGGATAGTTACTCATAGCTTGATCATTCTATCAGTATGTTAGCCTAGTTGGCAGCGTCCAAGGAGGTTTGCGCGCCGAATCACAATTGAGTTAACATATACTACTGGAATTCCTCCTGAGATCTGTGATTCCAGTATCTGAGCAGAGGTGGACTATGCCTACATACGAGTATGAGTGTGTGAGCGGTGGACATAGGTTTGAGCGGTTCCAGAGCTTCTCGGAGCCTGCCATTGAGGTCTGTCCGGAGTGTGGTGGTCAGGTACGTAGGGTGCTCTTTGCAGCTCCCGTTATATTTAAGGGGCCGGGATTCTTCAGGACTGAATCTCGTAAGAACTCGGATGGTTCGGGAGAGTCTAATAAAGACAAGAGCGAATCCTCCAACGGTTCATCCGAATCTGAAGATTAGTATCAGGGATAGACAAATCGGTGTAGATATTTACTTTGCCCGGCTCTGCCGGGCATATTTGTACCATCATGGAGGGCGAAGTGCTGTACATACACAACACACTTACTGATAGAAAAGAGGAGTTTATACCTCTTAATCCTCCCAACGTACTTATGTATGTGTGCGGGCCTACTGTATATGGGCCGGCACATATAGGCCACGCCATGTCGTACACCGTCTTTGATATAGTGCGCAGATATTTGGAATACAAGGGCTACAAAGTAAAACACGTCCAGAACTTTACCGATGTCGATGATAAGATCATCGCGCGGTCCAACGAAGAGGGTATTAGCTGGAAGGATCTGGCGACCAGATACGAAAGGGAGTTCCTCAGGCAGATGGACAGCCTGAACATTTTGAGGGCTCATTATTATCCTCGGGCTAGCGAAGTTATACCCGAGATAATTGAGGATATACAAAGGCTTATAGCTCGAGGCTATGCTTATGTCGTTGACGGGGATGTATATTTTAGGGTTCTCAAGGATGAAGAGTACGGTGAGCTAAGTCACAGACGGTTGGATGAGATGAGAGCAGGTGCAAGGATCGAAGCAGATCCTCGTAAAGAGCATCCTATGGATTTCGCTCTCTGGAAGTCGGCCAAACTTGGCGAACCATATTGGGAAAGTCCATGGGGACCCGGCAGGCCCGGGTGGCATATCGAGTGCACGACGATGAATCTGCGAATGCTCGGGGAGCAGATAGATATACATGGTGGTGGAGCGGATCTCATATTCCCTCATCATGAGAACGAGATAGCCCAAAGTGAAGCTATTACAGGTAAGCATCCGTTTGTCAGGTATTGGATACACAACGGCCTCTTGCAGCTGGAAGAGGAGAAAATGGCTCGCTCGGTGGGTAACGTGCTGTCGATAGACTTTATAGTGAGACAGTACGGAGCAGATGCTTTTAGGTTGTTTGTGCTCTCTTCACATTATAGAAAACCTTTGAACTTCTCATTCGAGGCGCTGGAGTCGGCAAAGAGAGGAGTCCTCAGGCTTTATCAGGCTGTAGGTGAAGATGCAGGGCCTGCTGGTTCGGAATTCAAGGACTTTCGACAGAGATTTGAGTCTGCTATGGATGATGATTTCAATACTCCTCAGGCCATAGCCGTTCTCTTTGAACTAGCAAGGGATGTGAACGCACTTCGGAGTGAGGGTAAGGACGCTTCTACAGCAGCGGGTCTACTCAGAGAGCTGTCAGCTTTACTGGGTTTAAGGCTGGACTCTGTGGGTGGCGAGGCCACAGAAGCTGAGCCATTCATAGATCTGATTGTAGGAGTCAGAGATAAGCTTCGAGCTTCCAGGATCTATGAGCTCTCGGATTACATCCGAGACAAGCTGGGAGAGCTAGGAGTAAGCGTGATGGATACCCCTGAGGGGAGTAAGTGGAGGCTAGAGAGATAAGAAAAAGTCACGAGCAAGAGTCTGTTAAACCTTCAGGTAGGGTGTATATATACGGCCGTAATGCTGTCAGAGAGTGTCTGTTAGCTGGCCGGCGGAAGGTATACAGGCTGCTTGTTGCTTATTCGCATTCTGCGTCTCAAACGTTAGAAGCTATAGAATCACTGGCTGCCAGATCTGGATTACAGATTGAGAGGGTAGAACGTAGCATTCTCGACAGGCTCACACATGGTGCTAATCACCAGGGAGTAGTGATAGAAGCCTCAGAGTTTAGCTATAGTTCAATTGAAGATCTGTTAGCGAGTGGGGAGCTGAGGGGCAAGGACATCCTGATGTTGGATTCTCTTCAGGATCCACAAAATTTTGGAACCCTGCTTCGAACTGCGGAGGTATTTGGTATTGGGGCGGTCATAATCCCTGAGCATAGATCTGTAGAGGTCACGCCCGCAGTAGTAAATGCCTCTTCTGGTGCTACCGAGCACTTGAATATATCCAAGGTAACTAACCTGGCAAGGACAGCGTCCAAACTCAAGGAATACGGATACTGGGTTTTGGGTTTGGAATATGATGAGAGCTCCAGTGTTATATGGGATGTAGACTTGAGGATACCTATATGCCTGGTAGTAGGTAGTGAAGGCAGTGGTATAAGAGAGTTGGTGCGTAAGCGCTGTGATTTGCTAGTCAAGATCCCCCAGGCGGGGAGGATCGGATCTTTAAATGCGGCGGTTGCAGGCTCGATAGCCTTGTATGAGATCTACAAGAGCAAGAGCTCTAAGTAGACTTGACCACTCGTTCCCGTGTTACGTATAATTTGAAGCTGGCAGGCCGACGTAGCTCAGCGGTAGAGCAACTGTCTTGTAAACAGTAGGTCGTCGGTTCGAATCCGACCGTCGGCTCCTGCAAGATAAGGGTCGGTGCCGGAGTGGACAAACGGGCCTGGCTGTAAACCAGGTGGCGAAAGCCTTCGGAGGTTCGAATCCTTCCCGGCCCACCTGTAGCCTTGTGCTACGGATGCCCACGTAGCTCAGGAGGTAGAGCACATTCTTGGTAAGAATGAGGTCACCGGTTCGAGTCCGGTCGTGGGCTCCAGTGCTGCATGTTTTTATGCGGCCTTTTCGTATTTAAGTTATCTAGGAAGACAAAACTACTAAGATCACTAAGGAGGCCTGAGGTTGGCGAAGCAGAGGTTTGAGAGGACGAAGCCGCATGTGAACGTAGGGACGATAGGGCATGTGGATCATGGGAAGACGACGTTGACGGCAGCGATCACGAAGGTGCTGGCATTGAAGGGGGAGGCGCAGTACCGGCCGTTTGAGACGATAGACAAGGCGCCTGAGGAGAGGGCGAGGGGGATAACGATTTCGATAGCGCATGTGGAGTATGAGACGGACAAGAGGCATTATGCGCATGTGGACTGTCCTGGGCATGCGGACTACATCAAGAACATGATCACGGGTGCGGCGCAGATGGATGGAGCGATTTTGGTGGTGAGTGCGCCGGATGGGCCGATGCCGCAGACGAGGGAGCACATATTGTTGGCGAGGCAGGTGGAGGTACCTGCGATAGTGGTGTTTTTGAACAAGGTGGACATGATGGATGATCCGGAGCTGTTGGAGCTGGTGGAGATGGAGGTGAGGGAGCTATTGACGCGGTATGGATTTCCTGGGGATGAGGTGCCGATCATACGTGGGAGTGCGCTCAGGGCGTTGGAGAGCAGCAGCACGGACATCAATGCTCCGGAGTATCAGCCGATATTGGAGTTGATGGATGCGGTAGATGAGTACATACCGACGCCGCAGAGGGCTGTGGACAAGCCGTTTTTGATGCCGATAGAGGACGTATTTGCGATCAAGGGTAGGGGGACGGTAGTAACTGGTAGAGTAGAGAGGGGTAGGATCAAGGTAGGTGACACGGTAGAGATAGTAGGGTTGAGGGCAGAGAGGCGGAGCACGGTAGTGACAGGGGTGGAGATGTTCCAGAAGACGTTGGATGAGGGGGTAGCAGGGGACAACATAGGGTGTTTGTTGAGGGGGATAGAGAGGACAGAGGTAGAGCGGGGCATGGTGTTGGCGGCGCCAGGGAGCATCAACCCGCACACCAGGTTCAGGGCTGAGGTGTACGTGTTGTCGAAGGAGGAGGGAGGCAGGCACACACCGTTCTTCAGTGGGTACAGGCCGCAGTTTTACATTCGGACGACGGATGTGACAGGGGAGGTGAAGCTGCCTGAGGGGGTAGAGATGGTGGTGCCTGGGGACAATGTGAACTTGGAGGTGGAGCTGATAGCGCCTGTGGCGATAGAGGAGGGGTTGAGGTTTGCTATCAGGGAGGGTGGACGCACAGTGGGCGCTGGCGTCGTCACCCAAATCCTAGAGTAGGTATACTTAAGGATGTAAAATACTGGCCCGAGCTGAGCTCAGCTCGGGCCAGGTCGTGAATGATAACAAATGTTTGTAGGTAGGTGGCAAAGTGCCTAAGAAAGCTGATAGACAACTAATAACCCTGGAATGCACGGAATGTCGTGAGCGTAACTACCTGACTGAAAAAAACAGGCGAAACGATCCTGGTCGCCTGGAGCTTAGAAAGTATTGTCCAAGGTGTAGGGTGCATACGCTTCATAGGGAGACTCGCTAAGTGAAAGCCATTAGAGTCAGGAGAGGGTTCTTCCCTCGCCTCCGAAGTAACCTTTCGAAGTTCTACGAAGATACTAGAGCAGAGATTAGAAAGGTATCCTGGCCGACCAGGGATGAGGTAATCAGACTATCGATAGTAGTGATAGTCCTGTCGGTGTCTATGGCCATTTTCCTGGGGGTCATAGTAGATGGCATATTTCTATGGCTTTACCGTTTGATAGGTGGCATATAGAAACCAGGGGTGAGATACTTGGAGGTTACTAGTGAGTAACGATTCGGTGCTCGAGAACCAGCAGTCACAGCCGGTAGAGGCAGAAGCTATTGCTCAGGAAGAAGAGGATGGCTTCCAGTGGTATGTTATTCATACCTATAGCGGCTATGAGGATAAGGTAAAGAGAGACCTTCAACATAGGGTCGAAACCATGGGCATGTCGGACAGAATACGAGACATAATTGTGCCCACTGTGGAAGAGATCGAGATCAGGGAAGGTAAACGTCATAAGGTACAGAAGAAGGTCTTTCCCGGTTACGTGCTGGTCAGGATGCGAATGGATGATGCGGCCTGGAATGTGGTCAGGTACACCCCTGGTGTAACTGGATTTGTTGGCTCCGGCACTAAGCCTACTCCTCTCGATGAGAAGGAGGTTGAGAAGATCCTCCAGCGTATGAGCGAGGAGCCTCCGAAGGTTAAGATGAGCCTCAGGCTTGGAGAGGCGGTCAGGATTGTCGATGGTCCTTTCACGGACTTTGAGGGAACTGTGGACGAGATCAATGAGGAGAAGGGAAAGGTCAAGGTGTTGATTAGTATATTTGGGCGTCCAACACCTGTTGAACTTGACTTCCTTCAGGTTGAGAAGATAGTTCCATAATAGATCTTTTCTTGGGAGTGCAAAGTGGCTAAGAAAGTAAAAGCAGTTGTAAAGCTTCAACTACCTGCTGGTAAGGCGACTCCTGGCCAGCCAATTGGTCCGGCTCTCGCTCCTCATGGGGTTTCCATACCCCAGTTCGTTAAGGAGTATAATGAGAGGACGGCCTCTATGGCTGGGCAGATCATACCGGTAGAGGTTACCGTTTACGAGGACAGGTCCTTTACATTTGTTACAAAGACTCCGCCTGCTGCTAATCTTCTATTGCAGGCTGCTGGAATCGAAAAAGGTTCAGGTGTTCCCAATCGTCAAAAGGTTGGTCGTGTTACCAGAGACCAGATTAGAGAGATTGCTGAGCTTAAGATGAAGGACCTGAATGCCTATGATGTAGAGCATGCCATGAAGATGATAGAGGGTACCGCTCGTAGCATGGGCATAGAAGTAGTATAAGGTTGTACGTATTTTGTGGGAGGGTAATCCCGCTATTACCACGGAGGTATAAGAAATGGCTAAGAAGAGAGGCAAGAGATATCTAGAAGCTCTTAAGCTAGTTGATGAGTCGAAGATCTATTCCCCCCAGGAAGCAATAAAGATTGTAAAGGAAACTGCTTCCAAGACTGCTAATTTTGATGCTACTATAGAAGCTCATCTAAGGTTAGGTATAGATCCCAGGCATGCTGATCAACAGGTGAGAGGCACTGTGACTCTCCCTGCCGGTACTGGCAAGCCGGTCAGGATATTGGTTTTTGCGCAGGGTGAGGCCGAGCGAATAGCGCAGGAAGCTGGCGCTGATTACGTGGGATCTGACGATCTTATACGCAGGATTGAAAACGAGGGATGGTTGGATTTCGACGTTGCCTTGGCTACTCCTGATATGATGGCCAAGGTTGGTAGGCTTGGTCGAATACTGGGTAGAAGGGGCTTGATGCCCAACCCCAGGAGTGGGACTATAGTCCAGCCACAGGACCTGCCTAGGGCGATACAGGAGATACGCAAGGGTAAGGTTGAGTTCCGTAACGACCGTACTGGTATACTGCATGTACCTATAGGAAAGGCCAGCTTTACAGAGGAACAGCTTAGACAGAACTTCGATGCTCTTATGGATGCTGTTTTGAAAGCTAAGCCTTCTGGTGCCAAAGGCACTTATATTAAGAGCATCTACCTGACTAGTACGATGGGTCCTAGCGTCCAGGTAGATGTGTCAGAGGCTCAGGCCGAAGCTAAGGCCGCATAGTTAATGCTATAATTTGCAAGCGTTGCCTGCCTGAGACAGCTGGTGCGCCCTGAGCGCTTAATGTTATCGCCAGCCGAGGCAAGGGGAGTGGGTAGAAGATATATACCGAGCGTATAGTGGTAAGCCCCTGCCTGTCTCAAGCAGGTAGGGGCTTACTTTATTGTAAAGGAGGTGAAGACCGAAATGCCCAATCCTCAGAAAGAGGCTGCTGTAGCCGAGCTGCAGGAGCTTCTGAGCAAATCGTCCGCGGTAATACTTGCGGACTACAGAGGGCTGAACGTGGCTCAGATGAATGAGCTGCGCAGAAAGATGCGTGAGGCTAATGCGGAGTTTCACGTTGCCAAGAACACCCTTACCCGTATAGCCTCTAAGGCTGCGGGGATAGAGGGACTGGATCCTTACCTCGAGGGGCCAACAGCTATAGCTGTATCCTTTGGAGATCCCACGGTAGTTGCGAAGGTCATAAACGACTTTGCCAGGTCCACTAGGATTCTTAGTGTCAAGGCGGGAGTGCTCGAGCACAAAGTCATATCGGCTGAGGCTGTGAATGATCTGGCTAACATAGAGCCTCGAGAGGTACTGCTTGGCAAGGTGGTAGGAGGTTTGAATGCTCCGATAGCCAACTTGGTAGGAGTGCTTAACGCCGCAGTAGCTTCCATAGCTTACGTGTTGCAAGCACGAATAGATCAGCTTGGTGGTGTTCCGGCTGAAGCTGCCGGTTAGAGTATAATTAGTCTTGAACATAAAGGAGAGGTTAGGAAGATGGCTGTAGAGAACAAGCTTTCCCAGGAAGAAATTATTCAAGCTATAGAGAACATGACCGTCTTGGAGCTTTCTCAGCTGGTAAAGGCGCTTGAGGAGAGGTTCGGCGTCACCGCGGTTGCCCCTGTAGCTGCAGCTGGTGTAGCTGCTGCGCCTGGAGCTGCTGCTCCGGCTGAGGAGCAGGAGGAGCAGACTGAGTTCGATGTCGTGCTCACTGATGTAGGGGCCAACAAGATTGCCGTTATCAAGGCGGTACGCGAGCTAACAAGCCTCGGCCTAAAGGAGGCTAAGGATTTGGTCGAGTCTGCTCCAGCTCCTGTCAAGCAGGGTGTGTCCAAGGAAGAGGCACAGGCAGCAGTTGCTAAGCTGCAGGAGGCTGGCGCTAAGGCTGAGATGAAGTAGCTTTTCTGTTTGACAAGTGGAGGGGTGTTCCCCCTCCACTTGTAATTTGGCACCTTGGGTTTGGTATAATCTGATTGCCGGGGCGTGGCGCAGCCTGGTAGCGCACCAAGCTGGGGGCTTGGTGGTCGGAGGTTCAAATCCTCTCGCCCCGACCTTATAATCACGCAGGGGCTTGAAGATATTTGCTTCAAGCCCCTATTTTTGTTATCAATTTGGTCTTTAGGATGGCGATGGGGTGGGTGTTTCTTGTGGTGTTATCCTTATCTTCACCTGCTGGGGATCAATAGTCACGCTATCGATTACTCTGTTGTTTTCGTCGTAAGCTTGTACCTCTGCTGTTATCTCTGTTCCAGGTTTCAGGGTCTGCTGGTTGATATTAGCTACTACTTTTTGTACTCTTGACAGCTGATTCATGGTCCCGCTAACGGTCACTTCTTTGGGCTCTACGGTGAACTTGAGCTTACCATTTGTGTTTATCCCTTGAGGACTCATCTGAACCTGCACTGGATACTTTCTAGAGAGTATCTTTCTAAGAATGACTCTTACTCTTCTCGGTGAGACATCTACGATCTGTGCCCCTGGTAATCCCTCAATCTGTACTGGCAGAGTATGTACTCCGGGACCTACTCCAGACAGGTCCACATAAGCTCTGGGTCTGTCTATTTGTCCTCCTAGTACGGGACTAAGCGGTTGTATAGTTACAGTCACAGTAGGTACCCTGCTAACCAGTACCATATCCGGAGGCAGGTTACGGAGTTCTACCTCGACCGCAGGGTAAAGTATCCGCTGGGTGTCTATTGTGGAAGTGACATATAGCCATAGCAGTATGGCCATGCCTAAGGCTATGGCTGCCCGAGGTAATCTGGAAGATATAGCTTCAAGCTTGGAGCTGGGGATCTTCGTAGCTACGAAGATCCTTCTCCAGGGAACTTCCTTCATAGAGATAGTATATCTTGAGTATCAGCTTTATTGCTGGAGTAGATACCTGTTTTGTCCAGGAAAAGCATCAGCAAGCTTGTAAGATCAAACAACTCTATAGCAAACGGGATGAAACCAAAGAAACCCAACCAAGGCATCTCAAAGTAGTGAGGTCCTGCGCTCAGAGGGTAGGGGATGGTATACTCCCACCTGGCCTCAGCCCAGTAGTTCCAGAATTCCCACAGTGCTCCGGTTATTACTCCAGCGATGAGCAGGCTTACCAGACGTGTTGTATGGCCCTTTGCTAAATCGCCTAATATTGAAGGCTTATTTAACAGGTATAGTATGGGGTCCAGGAGCAATATAAATCCGATCCAGACAAGTGCAAACATGTAACTTGCTACTCGCTGGGGCATCAGTAGAGGTAGAATCAAGCATAAAGCTCCTAATAAGATAGATGAGTTTAGCAACTTCTGCCCTGGCGTCCACTTGTTGATTCTTACTCTTGGAGCTAAGAAAGCTCTGACGAAGTCGGCTGACTCAAGCACGCCTGGAATTATTGTTGCGAAAGCCCATACGTATCCCAGGAGCCTCGGGGTAAGGTCCTGAGGTAGTCCGAAATATTGCCAGTTTCTCAGATGGAGGTTGTAACCTTCGAATACTAGCCATGTAATTATGGACCAGGGCAGTATGATAAGAAACAAGCTGAATCTCGTAGTTATGAGAGATCTGCCAGTTTTGGCCTTGACTAGCCCATCAACCAGCAATATGTAGCCGGTCCATACTATGGGTGTGAAGAAGGTAGGTACAGGTTTTACCCTAAGGAAGAGTAGTATCTCAGCAAGGACTATCCATATAGCTCCTACCCAAAGGTAGGTGGGAATACGGATTTTGTTGGAGTATCCAAGACTTTTACTCATATCTAGCTGGGTTTGAGAGCTGCTGTGAGGAACCTCATCAGCCTCTCTTCAGTAAAGTTACTCAGTAACCTGCCATTTTGGGCTACAGATATCACACCTGTTTCCTCGCTGACCACCACCGCTATTGCATCAGAGGTCTCGGTTACACCCAGTGCTGCTCTGTGCCTTGTCCCCCTTTCTCCCAGTACCCTCATATTCTCACTTAAGGGTAACACACATCCAGCTGCGACTATCCTGCCGCGGCTGATTATGACAGCTCCGTCATGTAGAGGCCCATTGGGCATGAATATGCTTTCGAGCAATCCTGGATCCGCACAGGCATCGATCCTTGTCCCTGTGTCTGCTATATCCTCAAGCCCTGTCTCTCGCTCAATGACTATGAGCGCGCCTATTCTTCTGTCTGCAAGATCGGTCACGGCTTTGGTTATGTTCTGGGCCAATTTAGTTATCTCATCTGTTTCAGAATGGCTGTAAAGAGCTGAGAATGTGGTGGATGTGCCGATTCTCTCTAACGCTCTCCTAAGCTCCGGCTGGAATATAACTGGAATGGCCACTACAAATCCCGGGAGCAACGCCCTTTGAAGCAGGAAGTCCAGAGCTCGAAGCTTGAAGGGCGTAATTTGGAAGATTATCAGGAGCGCTACGGAGGATACAAGGATTATGGCTAATCCTCTAAGTACTGGTACAGCCCTTGTGCCCTTAACGAGTCCCAGTATCCAATAGAATATAGCTGCTACTACTAGGATGTCTATTACTGACAGTAGAGGGCTGATATGGTTTGTGCGACCTATTACTTCGGTCACGCTGAAGCTGCTCCATAAGGGACGAATCTCTACTTGTAGCAGTATATCAGTTTATGTGAGCGTGTATAAGTATATGTTCTAGGGCCAGGCGTATACTTTTCGTTGACTTTTTCTGGTAGGAGAGTGTTTACCCTGCTGATACCTATAGTCCGGTGCGTCCAGTACTATGTGCATAACCAACCTGGTGTCAGAAAGCCTGGATCGAATACGATCGTCTATGGCCTCAGGTGGTTGGTTGGTAGTGATCACGGTGGGCATCTCAGAGTTGTATCTGTGGTTTATTAGCTGATAGAGCTTCTCTCTCGCCCAGCTTGTAGCATTCTCGGTACCGAGATCGTCCAGAACCAATAAAGGTACCTCTCGAATCATCAGGAAGCGTTCATCGTAAGTTATATCGGATTTGGGGTTGAAAGTTTCTCTCAAGTAATCCAGCAGGTCAGGCACTATCATAAACAGGCTGTTGCTTTGGCGAACGCTTATGGAGTAGTTTACTATGGCAGCAGCCAGGTGAGTCTTACCGCTGCCGCATGGTCCACACAGCATGATCCAGCCATGAGGGTTTTCGGCGTATTGTTTGGTAGCTTCGAACGCTGTGGCTGCGGACGGATGCACTGAGGGGTCAAAATTATCGAAGGTCTTTTGTCTTAGGTGGCTCATGTTGCTGAGCTCTTCGAGCTCCTTACGTAGCAATTCTTCCTTTCTTTTTGAGTAGCACTTGCATGGCCACAGCTTACCGAAGTTAGGATGGTCTACAGGCACGTCAAGCCTGAGCCATCCTACTCCGCCACAGATAGGGCAGTCATTTTCGTTTTTTTTAGTCTGTTCCTCTAGGAGCTCTTTTGGTAAAGCCACTGGGTTATAGGAATTCTTGGGTATCTTTTTGGAGAGCTCTTTGAGTATATCGCTTAGTTCTCTGGCCATAGATATCACCCGAATGCTATATATCTGGTTCCCTGAAGGTCTCCAGGTCTGCGAACCTGGTAGTGTCCTTGAAAAAGCGCAAGGGCACTATGCCTACGGGCCCATTACGATGTTTTGCGACGTGTATCTCAGCTATGTTCTTTTTGTCGGTTTCAGGGTTATATATCTCTTCTCTGTATATAAACATTACAACATCTGCATCCTGTTCTATGCTACCTGATTCTCGAAGATCTGACAGCTGTGGGCGATGATCCTGCCGTTGTTCCACAGCCCTGCTTAGCTGGGATAGTGCTACCACTGGTATATTAAGTTCTCTGGCAAGCCCCTTGAGCCCTCGGCTAATCTCAGATATTTCCTGGACTCTGTTATCTGTCCTGCCGCTTTGCATAAGTTGCAGATAGTCTATGACTATCATCTGTACGCCTTTCTGCGCATGCAGCCTTCTCGCTTTGCTACGAAGTTCTTGTGATGAGGCTGCGGATGTATCGTCTATAAATATGGGAACCTCCGACAACCTACCTATAGCGCGTATAAGCTTGTCCCACTCGTCATCGTCTAAAAAGCCCATCCTGAGACGGTGAGAATCTATCCCAGTTTCCATAGCGAGCAATCTAAGCACTAGCTGTTCAGCACTCATTTCCAGGCTGAATATCCCTACGGGCACATTGTGCTTGATTGCCGCATTGGCTGCCATACACATGGCGAAAGCAGTTTTTCCTACACTAGGTCGAGCAGCCACTATAACCAGGTCAGATCTCTGCAGTCCCCCTGTCAACTGATCAAGATCTCTGAACCCGGTGGGGATGCCGACTATTTCACCTCTATGTTGGTGCTGATAGTCTAGCTTATCGAAGAACTCTGCCAGAGCGTCTCGGAGGGATATAAAGTCCTTGGTGCTTCGGTTTTGAGCAACGCGATAGAGTATCTGCTCCGCTCTGTCTAGGGCTTCATCAACCTCTAAGCCTTCTTCATAGCCTAGGCCAGCAATCTCACTACCGGCTGATATCAGTCTGCGAAGGATCGCAGTTCTCTCTATTATGCGCCCGTAGTACTCAACGTGGACGCTAGTAGGTACTGAGTTCATGAGCCAGGTCAGGTAACTGGCTCCGCCTACTTCTTCTGCGTATCCTCGTCGCGATAATTCTTCATGAATAGTGACCAGGTCGGGAGGCTCACGCCTGTTATATAGATCGAGTATGGCCTCATATATGCGAGCGTGAGCCTCTCTATAAAAGTCCTCAGGTCTAAGGAAAGGTGCGACTTTTATGATCGCATCTCGATCCAGCAGGAGGCTACCCAGAAGTGATTGCTCAGCTTCTATGCTATGTGGTGGTAGCTTCTCCAGCGTCTCTATCAACTTAGGACTCCGATTCCACTACTACTTTTATCTTTGGTGTATGGTTAGAAGATAGCTTAACTGGCACATCAAATGTACCTATCATGTGGATGGGTTCTTCGAGAACTATCTTGCGCTTATCTATCTCTACGCCGATCTGCCTGGACAGCACCTCGGCTATGTCAGCATTAGTTATCGATCCATAGAGCCTGCCTTCGCTTCCGGTCCTTACTTTGAATAGCAATTCTTGCCCATTGATCTTGTTGGCAAGCTCTGCGGTTTGAGCTTCTGCCTTCTCCTGACGCCTCTGCTCAGCTGCCTTGATTTGCTCCACTTGCTTGAGGGCTGCCTGAGTGGCGGGAGCTGCTAGCTTGCGTGGTAGCAGGAAGTTACGTGCATACCCATCTGCTACCTCTTTTACTGTCCCGGCGCTACCTACACCTGGGACGTCCTTAAGTAGTACTACTTTCATTTCTATTTATCCTCCAGTCGGGCAAATGAAATACTAAGGTTTATATGTGTCCAGTTGCAATAACCTTCAGGAAATGGTACGTAGAGTTTTTATCTGTCGTCAAGGATCTGGGTTGTGTGGTCTGAAGCTAGTTTACCTAATGGGCAATGAGCGCACATCTGATAGCGGCAGAACTTTTTATAAATTTGTAGTAATCCCTGCTGATGTCTTGCTTTGTATATAAGCTTGCCGGGGGCCTGGAGCTTTAGATTGGACCGCATTAGCCTGTCTATTTTGTTGGTGGGTAGCAGTGGGATCTCCTGCCACATCCGAGTCGCGAGAGACTCGATTTGCTGGTCCTCTATATGTCGTCCTAGTGCGACGTTGAAAGGCAGCACTACATTGACTATCATCTCCATTGCTCTGCCACGACCTATGAGGGCTTTGCCTTGGGAGTCAAATACCACTAATTTTTTGACAAGCGAGGTATAGGAATTTGAGCTCACACGCAAGTAATCAGACAGGCTACGACACTCTATATATGCCCTGTGAAGGATCTCTGCCATTCCGGCCAGCCTACGCCTAGGATGGTTGAGTGGCCTCATCCTCGCAAGATTCCACTGGTAGCTGGATATCACTGTCCCCTCAGATTTGCCTTTCAGTCCGGAAGAAGTATAAAGCAGGTCAAAAATTTCCTCAGGAGCTAGCCCCATTAACGCCTTTACATGGATGGATTCAGCTAATAGTCTAAATGGAAGTTTGTTGGCTGAATATCCCAGAGACTCCATGAGGGCGACGTATATGACCTGGTCGCTATGCTCGTAAGATAAATCTCCTTCAAATCTTCTGCACCAGCCTTCAAAACGTTCATCAGCAGCAGACTCGATGACCAATCTTAGTGCTTCAGGGTCCTTTTGGCTTATTCTCACACATGGGTTCTCTGTAAGATCGACCTTATGGCCAGCTGCAAGTAATTCTTCAAATGTCATAAAACGTGATAGTTCCAAGCATGGAGATTTCAAGGGGTATGGTACATCCAGCTCCCAGACAACATGTAGTATGACGTTTTCGTAAAGCGGGTTCGTTTGGTGGTTATGTCTGTACCAATCGGACATCCTTACGTGGAGCTCGATGTCTCCTCGAAGTAATTGCTTGTTGCCCAGGAGTATAAGAGCGTCTCTAAAGTCAGGGCCGTAACCTCCACTCCATCTACCCCTGGAGATGATTTGTATTGGGGCTAAGTCTGAGGTTAAGCAGTGGCTGGGAATCTTGCCAGCTTGCCATAGTTTCCATAGAAGTTTTTCATCTATAGGGCGATCATTAGCTTTAGGCAAGTTAAGCTATGCGCTCTGAATGGTTTTATCTGCTTGTATGCCTGCTTCTATATAGCCCTTGGCTATAGCCCTGACTATGTCCGCACGCGTGACTATTCCGACCAGTCTATCCCCTGATAAGACAGGAACTCTGTTGATCTTATTGTTTGTCATAAGACTACAGATAACCTCTACTGGGGTATCTTCGCTTGCTGAGATGACCTGACTCTGCATTACATCTGCTACTGTGAATCCATTTTTGGCTATAACATCTGCTTCGCTGACTATACCTACTACACGGCCACTGTCATCTACCACTGGGGCACCACTGATGCCTTTTTCGGTAAGGATCTTAGCTAGATCTCTTATGCTCATATCAGCTGTAACAGTGACAACCGGAGTAGTCATTATGTCTCTTGCAAGCATGTTTTCGTCCTTACTAAATGGCTATTTAGTTTATGTCTCTGCAGAGACAGGGCAAAATTATAGCACCAAAGGGCTCCTTTGCTAATTATCTAATATAGATCATAATTTTGAATAGATTCAGAAATCTCTCCAGAGAGGTTGTGCTTGAAAGCGATCGTTTTTATTAATAGCAAGAGTGGTACAGCTAGAGCCCATGATGAGATCAGGCAATATTTTGCTGACTATGGGCTGTCTCCGGAATTCGTTGATATAGGGCTTCTAGATAAATCTCGGGATAAAATAGCCGAATCAGATCTGGTAGTCGCTGCTGGGGGTGACGGTACGCTTAGCAGCGTAGCGAATGCTATCTTCAGGTCAGGTTCAGATGCTGTTATGGCCGTTCTTCCCCTTGGGACTTGTAACGACTTTGCTAAGACGGTTGGCGTATCAACTGATCTGGAGGATGCCATAAAGGTAGCCGTAGATGGCAAAGTAAAGAGAATAGACCTTATCAGGTCTGGTGATAGGACTATCCTGAACCAGGCGAATGGTGGTCTCTCCGGTGAGATAGCACAAGAAGTTGAGGAGCAGACTGGGAAGAAAGGTGTGCTCTCGTACTGGAGGGCGTCAATAGAAGTACTCAGAGATTTACCTCGTTACAATGTGACCCTTAGTTTAGATGGAGAGGCGGTCGACCTCAGACTGCTAAACCTTACAGTCGCAAATGCTAGGTATTCTGGGGGCGGAATTCCTTTGGCTCCCCTGGCACAACTAGATGATGGCCTGATGGATATAGTGGGGATAAAGGATCAGCAGTTATTGTCCTTAGCTCCAGTATTGCCGAGGATACTTACAGGTAGCCATCTTGATTCTGAGGCTGTGTTTTACAAGCAGGCATCTTCTGTTGAGATACACTCTGAACCAGTTATGCCTTTTAGTGTGGATGGTGAACTGGACGAGTTCCGAACCGAAAGGTTTGAGGTCGTTCGGGAAGCATTGGCAATAAAGGTCGGTGATGAAGTTGAGTAAATTGCTCATAGCGTCAGATAACCCTGGTAAATTGGCTGAATATCAGGAGTTACTGAGTGGTCTCGGGATAGAGATCGTCTCTATGAGGGATGCTGGAATTGAGCGGGCTCCCGAGGAGACAGGCAGTACTTTTGAGGAGAACGCTCTAATCAAGGCCAGGTATTGTTGGAATATGACTGGCATCTCGTCCATTGCCGATGATTCAGGGTTGGAAGTAGCAGCTCTAGGAGGAGAGCCAGGTGTAAGGTCCAAACGTTGGGCTGGGGAGCAAATATCTGATGCGGAGCGAAACAAGCTTTTGATAGAGAGGTTGAACAAGGCCTCATCATCTAACAAGAGCGCTCGGTTCGTGTGTGTTATAGCGCTTATCGACCGTTATGGGAATGAGCACTTGTTCAGGGGTGAGGTGGAGGGAGTAATCATTGATCATCCCAGGGGTAGCCATGGTTTTGGTTACGATCCTATATTCTACTTGCCCGAGCTTGGCAAAACGTTTGCCGAGCTGGATATGTTGGAAAAGAATAGGGTGAGCCACAGAGCCAGAGCTGCTCAGCTAGCTGTGGACTGGATAAAGCGCAATTTGGATAAGCTATAGAAGCTCTATCTGGGTATTATGCGTATTTCCTGTGGCCATGCCAGCTGGAAGCCAAGCTTGTTCTGCAGCAGGTGCTGGAAGTCCGTCAGGTGCTGCTGCATATTCCTGACCGCCCTGGGTGTGAGATCGTGCTCCAGGCAGTAGGCAGCCAGAGCTCCAGCTGCTTCTCCTATGTTCCACTCTACAGGATGCAGCCTGTAACACCCGTTGGTGATGTGAGTTACGCCCAGGTTCTTGCAGGCTGGTAGTACGTTCTCCACCCTTATAGGGATCAAGGCCCCAAGAGGTATCTGGAAGGGGTAGCTGCTTATATCTATATAGGTTCTGCCACCTGTGCTGGGATGCAGGTCTATCCGGTAGCTCCCCACTCCCACGGAGTCTGGAAACTCCTCCGCTCCTTGGAGCTTGCCCCTGGCCTCCACACCCACGTGGTGCTCCAGCACCGTGAACTCCGCCCTCAGCCTTCTGCTCTCACGCACATACATGTGCTTGGCCAGTCCGTCGGTCCCAAGCACATCCCCCCGTAGCCTCAGCTCGGGGTAGCCATAGCCACCATCATGCCTGGGAGCCTCGGTCTGCATCCAGTACAGCAGTGACAGGCTCAGTTGGCGTGCCCTATGCAGGTGGATGTCCTTCTCCTGTGGGGATACTCCTACGATGGGTCCCAGCCAGTAGTCGTTCTGTGGCCAGTTGACGAGGGTGATGTCGCTGGGATAGGTACCCTCTGGATAGTGCCCTCGAAAGAAGATCCGCCTGTACCTCCAGAGGTCGAAGTTACCTTGGGGATCAAAGAGCTTGTGTGTCCTGACCTCTAAGGTCTCGGGATGCACATCGGTCCATCCCAACTGCCTGCCGGGCCAGAAAGAGGCCTGATAGCGTCTCCAGAAGTCGTATTCCGAGGGTTTGTCTATCGTGTGGTCTTCCCCCTCGATGAAGTCCAGCGCAAAGCACCAGGTAATGGCCTGCTGATCCAGGGGATTAGGATCACCCTCCAGGGCATGAGGTTCGCCGGTCTGGGCCTGGCTTTCAGCTCCTATCACGTGCTCTATCCCCGCCAGCTCGAGGATGTCGCCTAGTTCCGTGGCATCCAGGATGTAGCTGGCATGTACCTGCACCTTCTCCTGAGACCCGAGCGCTTCCAGGGTGACCGACCGCACGATGTCCCCATCGCTCTCGGCAGCCACGGGCCTGTGCTCCAGGAGCACCTCCAGTCGTCCCGTGGCGCGATAGGGAGCCAGGAGCTCCTCAATCGCGGCCAGAGCCACCCTGGGCTCGTGACACAGAGCGCTGACGTTACCTTTGCCTGGGTTGAGATAGGGATCTTGCCTGGAGGATGCCAGCAGTGGGTAGTTGCGCCTGTAGTAATCCCTGATCTTGGTTCTCAGGAGCCTATAGCTTGCTGTACAACCTGTGGACTCTATCCAGGGATGCTCATCAGGGGGCACGCCCTGAGAAGTGAGCTGTCCTCCCAGCCAATCGGTCTCCTCGCTGAGCAGGACCTTCCTGCCCATGCGGAGAGCTGAGAGCGCAGCAGCTACTCCTCCCAGCCCTCCACCCACTATCAGGATATCGGTCTCAAGCTCCCTCATCGCCCTACTGGCGATATGTCTGATATCTTTATGGCTTGCCCTGTACGGGCAGATTCGTAGATGGCAGTGGTAAGTTCTGCCACCCTCACCCCAGCGTCCGGAGGTGATGGGTTTTCTCCTTCGCCCCTAATGGCAGCTATCCAGGCCTCATCCGGGCTGGAATACATCTGAAGCCTTAGAGGCTGGATCAGGTTACCATCCTTGCTATGGGTTATTCTGCCGGTTCTCCACGGGTGCTGTGGGTCACTTTCGTACTTTAGTATGCCCTCGGTACCTATTATGAGTACTTCTTCTATCCAGGTGATTGGCAGGTTTCCATTGACAGTGAACTGAGCCTGTGTGCCGTTGGTAAATTTGATCGTGCTGGTGCTGTTTATATCAACTGGGGTGTCGCAATTATCTACAGTGGCGTACACGCTCTCTACAGGCTGTGAAGTTAGCCAGAGCAGCACGTCTGCCAGGTGACTGCCGCTGTCCATGAGCATGCCACCACCGGAAAGCTCTGGGTTCTGTCTCCAGGTACCTGTGGTACCTTTCTTCCATGCCTGGCAGCAGATCACTGAGATAGTCTGGATATCTCCGATCTCTCCGCTGGTTATGGCGTTCTTGATATAGTTGTAGCCCGGATCGAGTCGTCTCTGGTAGCTAACCATAACGACCTTGCCAGTGTCTTGAGCTCTTTGCTTGATATCCTGGGCATGTTCCACGCTACAAGCCAGGGGTTTTTCGCACAGGACATGAGCTCCGTGCTCCAGAGCCATGACTACGTGCTCGTGATGCAGGGTGTGTGGGGTACAGATCTCTACAGCATCTGGACCGATAGCCTTGAACATCTCCTCCGGTCCCGAGAAAGTGGGGACGTTCGATAGCTGCGGAATCCACTTGACCATGGCGTTGAGATTTTCCTGGCTAGGATCAACCAGAGCTACGATTTCTACTCCCGGGATACGATAGAGAGTAGAAGCATGCCACCTGGCTACGGCTCCACATCCTACCATCGCTACGCGGATATTGGCTTGCCCTTCTTGCATCTTCGTACGGATCCTCCTCCACTTATCTGTATTTTGTGCTGATCACGCGGTTTGATCAGATCAATTCCGATAGGAACCTGGAAGATCTGATAAAGCCTTCTTCGATGGGAAAGGCTCTGTCTTCGTGCTCGATGGAGATAGCGCCGTTGTAACCGATATCTCTCAGGGCACCTATGATCTCCCCCCATGGTAGAACTCCGTATCCTGGGAGGACATATCTCCACCATCCCTCCCCTAATATACCTCTCCGGGATCGGAGAGACGCGTTTATTGTTACATCTTTTGCGTGAAAGTGAAATATACGATCTCGGAACTCATATATGGCTCCGATTGGATCTATACCCTGCCAAGCCAGGTGGGATGGGTCGAAGTTAAGCCCTAGATTTTCATTTGGAAGAGACTCGAACAATGCTACCCAGTGATCTAGGTTTTGGAGATTAGTAGCGTACCAGTTCTCAAGTGCGATGCGTATGTTGTGCTGTTGAGCGCGTTCAAGCAGTGGTTTGAGGATATAAACCAGGTCTTCTTTTATTGTCCTGAATCGATCTTTCCCTGCGGAGGGGAAGCCACCCAGGGTACATATCGTGTCAACCCCAAGTCGTGCTGCCAGGGCAATGGCCCTCTCCAGAAACCTGCGGTTGGTCTCGATTTTTTCAGTGGTCGTGCCTGTCAGTACCGTATAGGCAGCCAGTGCAGATATCTTAACATTATGTTTTTTGAGCAGGTCCAAGGTATTCTCTACTACTACCTCTCCGGCAGTGGTTGCATCTAAGTGAGAACCGGAGCTTACATCCACCTCTAGGCCAGCTATATTGTTGGAAGATGCCCAGGTGATCACCTCAGATAACGGTTTTTCGCGGACCGGGGCTGTTAACACTCCAATATACATAGACATTTACTCCGGGACGGGTTTGCAGCAGTGCACGATTTCGGCATCAATTATGCCCTATATGAGCAACAATGTCATTATTTGGTTAGAATTTCGATGACAATACTTGACCTGACGGCAAAACGGGTTTATATACAATGTTAGCAGGAGGAAGTGGTAGTTCGAACTTGATCATATCAAAATAGCAATTGACAACCCTACTCACAAATAGTAATATTCAGAACACTGTATACCTTGTGAAAGGAGTGATGTAATCCGGCAGGAGCTGTAGAGATTTTCAGATATAACTCCGTTAGTCTTTCGTATCTCTAGACTTTGAAAAATTACTTCCAAAGGGAGGTAGTAGATAGTGACAACCAAAGAAAAGCTCAGTAGGAGGAGATTCCTGAAGTTCTCGGCGGTAGCGGCTGGGAGCGCCATTCTAGTGGCCTGTGGAGGAGGCACTACCGGTACCACCCCCACAGCTCCCACGGGAGCCTCACCATCCCCATCAGCCGCCAGTCCATCCCCATCGGCTGCCAGTCCTTCACCCTCAGCAGCTAGCCCATCCCCATCAGCCGCCAGTCCATCTCCTGGCATGACCCCACCAGCAGCTGGTGCCACGGTCACAACCACAGCTGGTCAACCAGAGGGTACCACGGGTGTACAGATCATCAAGCCGCCTGCTGCGCCGTCCACCTTGAAGGAGGCGCCGATGCTGGCTGAGATGGTCAAGGCAGGCAAGTTGCCACCTGTGCAGGAGAGGCTGCCCAAGAACCCCTATGTGGTTCCTCACCCCTGGCTCAAAGAGGGCAAGTACGGTGGCACACTAAGGCAGCTGTGCTCCAGCTCTGACGACTGGGGTACTACGCACCTTATCCAGGAGTCGATGTATGGCAACTCACCGTTGAGGTGGCACAAGGATGGGTTGGCGATCAGTGGAGGCTGGGTGGAGGCCTGGGAAGCCAACGAGGATCTTTCCACCTGGACCTTCCACATCAGGGAGGGCATCAAGTGGTCCGATGGAGAGCCATTCACCGCGGATGACGTCCTCTTCTGGTGGGAGGATATGGTGCTCAACGAAGAAGTTGCTGAGGGGCCGCCTGATGAGGCCAGGTCTGGCAAGGGGACTTTGGCCAAGTTCAAGAAGGTGGACGACTACACCTTCCAGATGATCTTTGATTCCCCGACGCCCCTGACTGCAGACAGGTTGGCGATGTGGGTGAAGAGAGGTATAGGACCTGGTTGGTCTGCACCCAAGCACTACTCGCAGAAGTTCCACAAGAAGTACAACCCCAACGTCAAGAAGAACTGGGCGGATGATTTCTCATTCCCCGGTGGTAAGGCTGTGGACTTTGCGACCAATCCGGAGTGTCCCACCCTTACGGGATGGAAACTCAAGTCCTACACCAAGATGCGCAACTCGATCTGGGAGCGCAACCCATACTACTGGTGTGTGGACAAATGGGGCAACCAGCTACCCTACATCGATACAGTAATCATGACCAATATCCAGGACCCCGAGGTGCTCAAGCTCAAGACCATTCAGGGAGATTGCGACTTCTCGCATGGTGGTTTCCAGCCGTTTACTCTGGCGGATGTATCCACCTTCAAGCAGAACGAGAGCAAGAGCAACCTGCATGTGGAGTTCTGGGACTCTGGTTCTGGTACCTCTTCCATGTACTTCTTCAACCATGACTATGCTGATCCTAAGCTAAGGGAGCTGGTGCGGAATCCCAAGTTCCTGAAGGCTCTATCTCATGCCTTCGACAGGCAGACTGCTCAGACCCTGATCTACTACAAGACAGGCGAGCTGACCACAGGTACTCTTAGCCCGAAGGCCATCGAGTACGTGATCAACGATCAGGGCAAGCAGGTGTACAGGTCCTGGCGAGACAGCGCTGTGGAGTACAACCCAGACAAGGCCAAGCAGCTTTTGGACGAGATAGGTCTGAAGGACACAAATGGTGATGGATTCAGGGAGTTCCCCGACGGCTCCAAGCTGTTGATCACCATCGATTATCCGGCCGACCAGCCCCAGAACGGTGAGCATGTTCGCAAGAACGAGCTCTTGGCCAAGAACTGGCAGGCAGTGGGTATCAACGCCAGGATGACTCCTCAGCCACCGACCGGATACGACGACAGGTGGCAGGCGGGCAAGATCCTGATGAAGACTGCCTGGGAGGTTGGTGACGGTCCGAACCACCTGGTATATCCACAGTGGCTCGTGCCGATGGAGTATTCCCGTTGGTCTCCACTCCATGGTAACTGGTACAACCTGAGGGGTACCCCCAAGGAGAACCAGCAGAAGAACGTTGATCCATGGAAGCGCAATCCACCCAGGATAGGGCCTTTTGATAAGGAAGCTGATCCCAACATCAAGAAGATCTGGCAGATGTACGACCAGACCAAGACTGAGCCGGACTTCATGAAGAGGACGCAGCTTGTCTGGGACATGATCAAGGTCCACGTTGATAATGGTCCCTACTTCTGTGGTGTTGCGGCTAACACTCCCAGAATCGAGCTGTTCCACAAGGATCTTAGGAACTGGCCGACTCATGATGATCTGAAGAGCTGGGGCCAGGGTGGATTTGTGAACCCATGGATTCACCCGACACCTGCTGTGTATGATCCTGAGACCTGGTACTGGGAGAACCCTGATCAGCACACTCAGAGCTAATTCCCCTGATGGGCGGTTGGTACTACCAACCGCCCATTAATAGCATTCACCGCTTCTTCTGAAGTAAGGGGGTCGAGCAATGACGAACTATATCATCAGACGCCTCATCTACATGGTATTTACTCTGTGGTTTATATCCCTGATAAGCTTCTTCCTGATAGAGTTGCCTCCTGGATCTGCGTTGGATGCACGCATCCAGCAGCTGAGAAACATGGGCGGCGACATGTCTGTCCAGCAGATAGAGGCCCTGAAGCAGCAGTACGGTCTAGGTGACCCGTGGTACGTAAGATACTGGAAGTGGATATCAGGGGCTGTACATGGCGACTTCGGGGATTCGTTCCAGCAGGGAGCTCCGGTTTCTCAGCTGATATGGGGTAGATTAGGGTACTCGGTCATGATATCAGGTTTCGCGCTGATATTTGCCTGGTTAGTGGCTATACCGCTAGGTGTGTACTCGGCTACTCATAGGTATACGATTCCGGATTATTTGGTAACGGTTATCCAGTTCATCGGGATTTCCATTCCTGAGTTCTTGCTAGCACTTCTTCTAATGGTGTTCGCGGCTAGGTACCTGAACGCGGACGTAGGCGGTCTCTATTCTTCTCGCTTCCAGAATGCCCCCTGGGGCTGGGATAAGTTTGTGGATCTGCTTAAGCATCTCTGGATCCCAGTTATAGTGGTGTCTGCCGGTAGCACCGCCTGGAACACGAGAGTCATGCGGGCTAACCTGCTAGACGTACTCAATCAGCAGTATATACAGACTGCGCGAGCCAAGGGGCTGAAGGAAAGTGTGGTGGTCTGGAAGCACGCGGTACGCAACGCGCTTCACCCGTTGATCATGTCTCTGGGAGGCGTATTGCCTGCTCTTATATCTGCCGAGGTCACTGCTTCCATAGTGTTGAATCTGCCAACTACTGGTCCATTGTTTGTAAATGCTCTGATCAACAAGGACATGTACCTGGCGATCACCTTCCTTATGATGTTGTCGATACTCTTGGTGATAGGTAACCTTCTGGCTGATTTGCTGTTGGCATGGGTTGATCCAAGAGTGCGGTTGGAGTAGTATTTACGCATTAGTAAAGGGGGAGTGTTATGGCTACAGCAGCTAAGGTAGCTACACCCGAAGCTAGAAAGCTAGCTAAGAAGAAGGATGTAGGCCAGATATCGCAATGGCGATTGATGGCCAGGAGATTTGCCCAGAACAGGCTATCCCTTACTGGTTTCGTAGTTCTGGTCATATCTTACTTAATCGCAATCTTTGCGCCTTTTATAGCTCCTTATCCATATGACCAGATAGACACTAACTTCTCCTGGGCTAGTCCTACGCCTATCAAGTTCATCAACGGTAGACCCTCCATATGTCCTGTCACGCAGCAACTGGACACTTCTTCTTTCACTTTGATCTACAAACCTGACTGCAGCAAAGCGCAACCTATAAAGTTCTTCGTAAAGGGCTTTGAGTATAAACTCTTAGGTATAATCCCCACCAACATACATCTGTTTGGCCTGGAGTCTAAGGAAGAGAATCAGCAAGGTGATGTGCTGGCCGGGCAGGGAGCCGAGGCCAAGATCTATCTGTTCGGTGCTGACTCGCAGGGGCGCGATATGTTCTCGAGGACCGTATATGGCTCGCGGATCTCTCTAAGCGTGGGCCTTGTGGGGGTGCTGATATCGGTCGTGATTGGTGCCATCCTTGGTACAGCTTCCGGTTACTTTGGAGGAGCGGTAGATAACCTTATCCAGAGGCTAATAGAGATAATATCCTCTATGCCTACGCTACCTCTGTGGGCGGCTATGGCGGCTGCTCTACCCCGAGAGATGACGGTGGTACAGAGATTCTTCCTGATCACTATAGTGCTCTCGCTGGTTTCCTGGACGGGCCTGGCTCGTCAGGTGAGGGCCAAGGTAATGGCCTACAGGACACTGGATTACACAGCTGCAGCCAGGGTGGCTGGAGCTTCGCACATGCGGATAATCCTCACACACCTACTGCCCAACTCTTTGAGCCACATAATCGTTGTGGCTGCGTTGGCGGTACCGGCATCCATCATTGGTGAGACGACGCTGAGCTTCCTCGGTCTGGGAATGCTGCCGCCAGCGGTCAGCTGGGGAGTGCTGCTGAGAGATGCTCAGAATGTACAGAACATCATCCAGCATCCATGGATGCTGATTCCTGCAGCGACGGTTATCTTCGCGGTCCTTTGCTACCAGTTCCTGGCCGATGGTCTGCGAGATGCCGTTGACCCGTACAGCTAGATTTGTAGGTTGGGGGTAAGAACATGGCTGAACCTGTAATAAAAAATCAAGTGAAGACCACGGAAAGTACCCCACAAGAAGCCGACTATGTGGTGGAAGTCAAGGATCTCTACCTTAATTTCTACACTCAGGTAGGGGTCGTTCGAGCCCTGAACGGGGTAAGCTTCAGCATACCCAGGGGAAAGGTGCTGGGTATAGTAGGTGAGAGTGGTTGCGGCAAGAGCCAGACCGGGCTCTCCATCCTGCAGCTGGTGCCGCCTCCTGGAAGGATAGAAAAGGGTCAGATTCTATTTAAGCGAAATCCTGATGATGAGCCTATAGACATCCTTAAGTTGGGGCGCAACAGTGATGAGATGCGCAACATACGAGGTGACGATATCTCCATGATCTTCCAGGAGCCGATGACATCCCTTAACCCGGTGTACACAATCGGCGACCAGATAATGGAGGCTATATTACTCCACCAGACACCCGATAAAAAAGAGGCTCGCAGGAGAGCCGTAGATATACTTCGAAGGGTGGGCATGCCTAACCCTGAGAGGATAGCAGATAGTTATCCTCATGAGCTGAGCGGTGGCATGCGCCAGCGCGCAATGATAGCGCTTGCTCTATCCTGTACGCCTGTGCTGCTGATAGCAGACGAGCCCACTACGGCGCTCGATGTGACGACGGAGGCAGTGATTCTTGACCTGATGAGGGAGCTGCAGGCAGAGATAGGCACTTCGATCATGTTCGTGACGCACAATATGGGCGTCGTGGCTCAGATGTGTGACGAGGTTGCAGTGATGTACTTGGGGCGTGTAGTAGAGAGAGCTCCAGTGGATGACATATTCTACAACCCCAAGCACCCGTATACGATAGCTCTACTGAGGTCTATCCCCAGGATCGGGCAAAAGAAGAGGAAGAGGCTTGAGGTGATCAAGGGCAGCGTTCCGGACCCCTACTCGACCGTGACTGGATGCCCGTTCCATCCCAGATGTCCAAACTTCATGCCGGGGCTTTGCGATAAGGTGCTTCCTGCGGAGACCCCTGTGAACGGGGACACAAAGCATACCGTGAGATGTCACCTGTACCCGGGAAGCGTGGAAGTGCCATCTCAGGCTTCTACACATGGAGGCGCTGCGGTGGCCAGCTAACCCCATTGAAGTTCACGTAATTTTACTGTGCGGGGGAGATATATGAGCAACAATGGCAAGCAGGACAACAACATACTGTTGGAAGTAAGAGGTCTGAAGAAGCATTTCCCCATCCATGGTGGGTTGCTGCGCCGGGTGGTAGGTTACGTCAAAGCCGTGGATGGTATAGACCTCTACGTGCGAGAGGGAGAGACGCTTGGCCTGGTAGGTGAGTCTGGCTGCGGTAAGAGCACTACGGGCAGGACTATAATCAGGCTGCTTGACCCCACGGACGGGGAGATTATATTCAACGATCCGGATATGGGGCCCGTGCATGTTGAGCAGCTGCAAGGTGAGCAGCTCCGACGCCTTCGCCGCAACATGCAGATGATCTTCCAGGATCCGTTCTCCTCGCTCGACCCAAGGATGACTGTAGGAAGGATCATAGCGGAGCCTCTGGTCATCAACAAGGTGGCCAAGGGGAGGGCTCTGAAGGATCGAGTTGCCGAGCTGCTGACCGAGGTGGGGCTCAGGCCGGAGTACGCAAGCCGTTATCCCCATGCCTTCAGCGGTGGTCAGAGGCAGCGTATAGGTATCGCGCGGGCATTGGCCCTGAACCCGAAGCTGATTATCTGCGACGAGCCTGTGTCTGCTCTCGACGTATCTGTACAGGCTCAGGTGCTCAACCTTCTTGAGGAGCTGCAGGAGAGGTATAACCTTACTTATATCTTCGTGGCCCACGATCTGAGTGTCGTGGAACACATCTCCGATCGGGTGGCCGTGATGTACGTGGGTTATGTGGTGGAGATGGCTCCCACCGAGGAGCTATATACTAATCCGAAGATGCCTTATACCGAAGCATTGCTGGCAGCTATACCTAAGCCAGATCCCAGGAATCGTACCCGTCCAATAAGGCTGCCAGGAGATGTTCCCAGCCCGGCCAATCCACCTTCTGGATGTTATTTCCATCCGAGGTGTCCGTATGCTCAGGAGATATGCAAGAGGGAGAGGCCACCCCTGAGACTGGTGGGTCCTGACCACTGGGCGGCCTGTCACTTTGCGGAGGAGCTCAATCTCAAGGGTATTCCCAAGCTTGGCGAGCTACCTGTTACCGCAGCTGAGAGCATGGAAGAGGCAGGAAGAATGCAGGCGGGCAAGGCACGACCTGCAGGCCAGGAGTAGGGACGTTCCGCCGGCCAGCGCGCAGATAAGCACTAGACGGAAGACGAAGGTCAGATGATCTTCGTCTCTGTCGTTTGTTCGGGTTCTTCGGGCTCGCTTGTGGCGGTTGTGCCCACGACTGCGGCTTCTTCCTCTATTGATCTGGGCCATTTGCCCTCCGAGGCGCTTGGTTGCTTCTCCTCGACCGACTTCACTATCTGGTGAGGCAGTACACCGAGCACCGTGCAGATCCTGCTGAGGGTTGGCAGGTCTAGCTGCACGGATTGCCCCTGCAGGATCTGATCTGCCAATGAAGGTGGGATGTTAGCGGCCTCTGCGAGCTTTGCGGCATCCATCCCCTTCTGCTGCATCACTTCGTTTACGTCCATCGTCAGCTTCATTTTGGGCCTCCTGGCGTTGATGGTTTGTAGTATAAACCAGAACTTCTACTTGGTGTTTTGTTTACTTAGTCATAAAATACTGCAAGAAGGATGCCCTAACGAAAGCAGGTGTGTGAAAGGTTATCATCATGGAGGATCTGTACGTAGTCTTTACAATGGAATGTCGGGTGCCTTCTCTGAAGGCTCAGTTCGACGCCCCACAGACATGGGAACAAAGTGCCAGGTCAATCGACGGTTTCTGTACGTTGATGCTAAACAATGGTTTTGCCGTCACGCTGCTGGCTTCTCCGGAGTGCGCTGAGGAGCAATCCCCTCTGCTGGAGGAGTTCTGGGGCAAGCGTGTGGAGGTGGGGTTGTACGTAGATCCTCCGAGCATCAGAGGCTCCAAGTACAAGCGCGATCTAGGTACTTATGGGGTTGATGAGCAGCGCGACATAATTGAAGAGTCCATGCACAGATTCGCTGATGCCCTTGGCCGGCGACCCAGGTCATTCAGGGCGGCTCAGTTCTCGGCAAGCGATGCTACCTACCAGCTGCTTTATAATCTGGGTTTCACCCAGGGCTCGCTATCCAGTCCGGGCCGGAACTTACCAAGGCGCTCGGCGGTGTGGGTAGATGCTCCCAATTTCCCCCACTATGTGGATCCACACAACAGGCTGAAGGTGGGTAGCCTGGAGTTTCTGGAGATACCGTTGTCTACCATGAGGGAGGGCAGAACCCTGTACGCTGGTATGGTGCCGGAGCTGGTGATAGAGTCCGGCGACTTTGAATCGGTCCACAAGCCCATAATCGATGCGCTGCTTGCCAGCCTGGAGTCGGAGGGAGCCGAGTTCAAGGCTATATGTGCTACTACGTCCAACCACGTGGACTACCGGTCGGACACCAAGGTGGTAAAGTCGGTAGAGACCATGATTAATTATCTGCAAAATCTGGAAGACAGGTATAGAATAATACCGACCACTATGATAACTTTGCATGAAAGATATAGAGAATACTACCTGGAGAAGAGCCGGGCAGATGGCTAAGGTGAAATATGCGGAATTGCCGTTGCCGGCGTTCGCTTCTTTCCTGCAGCTGATAGTCAACAGACTAAGAGGACAGATATATCTCGTGCTTGTGGCCTGGCTGGGGCTTACCCTGGCGGTAGGATTGGTCACCAGCATACCCATGTACTCCGAGTGGGCGGGTTATAAAGCTCTGCTGCGTAATCTCGAGCAGTCCAACGAAGACAGTAACATCCCGCCATTCTCGCTTATCTATGGCTATCAGGGGTCTTCTGGGCCTTCCATGACGTGGAACGACTACCACAAAGCCGATCAGCAGATAGGGTCTGTCCAGCAGTTAGGCCTATCTCTGCCGGTACTCAAGCAGGTCAAGTATGCGGCTACCGAGAGGATGAGGGTCTTTTCCAGCGACGGTAAGGTCGAGATCACTGGGCAGAGATTTGCCTTCGTGACGGACCTTTACCCCAACATAACGCTCGTTGCTGGGAGTCTTCCGAAGCCGTGGAGTGGCAGAGGGCCCGTGGACGTCCTGATTACCCAGTACGCCTCCGACACGTACACGATGCTGGTGGGGGATCTGTACTGGCTTAGCACGACCACTCCTTCCGGGCAGGTCAATATCCCGATAAGGATAGCTGGCGTATGGCGTCCCAGCAACCCCGCAAGCGACTTCTGGTTTTACCCTCCGGAGGCCTTCAACTCCATGGTGCTGGTACCTGAGGAGTCTTTTGAGGCTGCATTGAGGAACTATCCCCTTATCAGCTATGCTACCTGGTATTTTGCCTTTGATCACGCTGGTATCAGGAGCTCGCGGTCGCAACAGATCATCAATAGCCTGAACGAGGCCACGGAGAGGATACGCAGGGCACTGCCCGGGGCGGAGATAGTCAAGAGTCCGGAGCAAGCCCTGGTGCAGCAGAAACGGCAGGTAAGCATCCTGAGCATAACTCTTCTGCTGTTCAGCCTGCCGCTGGTTGCGTTGGTGCTCTACTTTATATGGCAGATGGCTGGGATGCTGATCCAGCGGCAGCAGCAGGAGATAGCGGTGCTGAGAAGCAGGGGTATCTCGCGCCTGCAGATGGTATTCCTTTCTATAGGGGATGCCATCTTCCTTGGGGTGGCTGCAGTGATCGTGGGGGTACCTCTGGGCCTGGTGATCGCGCAGGTCATGGCCTGGACGAGGTCTTTTCTTGACTTTGACAGGCTTCCGGACGTGCCCGTGCAGATGCTGGGTGAGAGCTGGTACCACGGAGCTCTGGTGGCTGCCTGGGTGGTACCGGCGTTGATGTTCCCGGCAATGGGCGCCTCCAGGTGGACGATAGTATCCTACAAGCAGGAGCGAGCGCGTGCGGAGAAGCCTCCCTTCTGGAAGAGGGCTTATCTGGACATACTGCTGCTCATTCCCGCCTTGTATGGGACGTACCTGCTGCGCTCCCAGGGGTTGATAGGCGTACCAGGGCTCACAGAGGCCGCTAACGACCCCTTCCGCAATCCCCTGATAATCCTTGCGCCTTCCCTGCTGGTGTTTTCTCTTGCTCTCCTGGCTTTGAGGCTGCTGCCGATTGTGCTGCGCATCATGGCCTGGGTGAGCAAGTACACTCGGGGTGTCGCGGTGATCATAATGAACTACCTGTCCCGCAGCACCTATAGCTACACCCCGCCGATATTGATGATGCTCCTGACGATATCTCTGGCTATATTTACCGCCTCGATAGCCAAGACGATGGACTCTTACTCCAGCCTCAGTGCTCGCTACAGCACGGGTGCTGACCTGAAGCTGGTGTACACCTGTGCTGGCCCTAACCAGTTTGGGGGCTCCTCCCAGTTCCCTGGGCAGTCCCAGTCGGATTGTGCTCCTACGGACTATGTCTATCTGCCGGTGGACGACTACCTGAAGATAAGGGGAGTGCAAGCCGTGACCAGGGTGGCAAAGAGCGATACCCTGGTGGATCTGCCGGGGGGAGATACTTTTCGAGCTACATTTATGGGAGTCGACAGGATAACGCTCGCGGGGGTGATCGACAGGGCCTGGCGTGACGACTACGCTGGCGAGTCCCTGGGGGGCTTGCTGAATCGTCTGGCCTACGATCCGTCCGCGGTAATAGTGTCCAGGGATATAGCGCAGCAGGAAGGGTTGCGGGTGGGCGACAGGATCACTCTTACGATGGACGACCTGGGGACGTCTGTCAAGGTGCCGGCCATTGTGGTAGGTACCACCAAGTACTTTCCCACTCTCTACCCACAGGATGGGCCGTTCGTGATAGGCAACCTGGACTACTCGTTCGACCAGCAGGGCTCGCCCTATCCTTTCGAGATATGGATGAAGCTGGGTCCTAACCCCGACATGAACGGCATAGTGGCTGCGGCATTCGATGCGGGGCTGGTGGTATCGAAGGAGTCGCCTCGTAGCATCATAAGCAGCGAGCAGAGCACTCCCTCTCGCCAGGGGTTGTTCGGGGTTCTATCCATCGGGTTCATAGCTGCGGGGCTGGTCACCACCGCCGGGTTGTTGATGTATACTCTAGCATCCTTCCGTCGCAGGGCTGTGGAGATCAGCATACTGAGGGCGATAGGCCTTGGTTCGGGGCGCGTGGCGACCTTGCTGACTCTGGAGCAGCTGCTGGTGGTGGGCATAGGTGCCGTTGGGGGGACGATCCTGGGGATAGCTGCCTCGGAACTGTTCATCCCTCTGCTACAGATCAAGACGGGCAGGTACTCGGGTACACCGCCGTTCATAGTCGAGCTTGCCTGGGACAGGGTCGTGCTGGTGGATCTAGTTGTGGCCATACTCCTGCTCGTTACTATAGCCGTCACGTACGTCTTCATGCGAAGGATGAAGATCTTCGAGGCGGTGAAGCTGGGAGAAACTGTATAGTGTTCGATAATGGTATAAAATCAATAAACACGACATCGTGGCAAAAATATGAGCAAGAGGTAGTAGCATGGCAGAAAGGCAGCCCCCAAGGTTCACGGGCGTAAACACATATATAGATCCCTACGGCAGGTTTCACTTCCGTCACTCGTGGGAGTGGGAGCAGTTCGAGCTTGACGACAACCGCGACGGCGTGATGTTCGTCCCGGACACCAAGGACATGAACACCTGGTTCGCCGTGTGGATAACTGAGTTGAAGGACCAGCACGTGGTGGCTGAGGACCTGGACATCCTCAGGGAGGGACTGGAGGAGGGCCTGGAGCAGCTGGAGGATTGCAAGGTGGAGCAGTCCTCCGAGGATGTGATGGGCAACCTCATAAAGTTCGAGCGCATATTCACCTTTAAGGAAAACGGGCAGACTCGCAAGCGCAAGCAGTGGGTTCTGTACGTGGACAGGTGGATGATAGTCGTGATATTCCAGGGCTCCACGGAAGAGGAGTACAAATACTGGCTGGCCATGGCGAACTACTCGTTCGCTACCTTCAACCTGCCGGAGGAGCTGTGGTTCATGACCGACAGGGATCTGGCGGGGTACTGGAAGGAGTACACCAAGAAGTAGGGACCTGAGTATGACCGTTCTGAGGGACTAGCTACATAGGGGGCTGACTTGCCAGGCCCCCTATTATTTTGGGGACCGGTGGGTGTTACCAGGGCTGATAGCGAGTACTGGCAGTATCTCTACAAATGTGCAGCGGTCAGGGTATAGAATTGGTTGGTTTGGTATGTTACTAGTAATGGTTGAGAGGGTGATATAATACCCTTTGTTTGTGGAGGTTGCGGGTTTGAGGGATTTCTTCCGTCGTCATAGCCCAACTTTTCACCCTGCTCAGGAGAACAGGGACATCCCAGATGATCTCTGGGTGAAGTGCACCAAGTGCAAGGAGCTGCTGTATCATCGTGAGCTCGAAAACAACGAGATGGTGTGTCCTCGGTGTGGGCACCATTTCCGCCTGAGGGTGCATCAGCGGGTCAGGTACCTGGTGGACGAAGGCTCTTTCGAGGAGCAGTTTGCATGCATCTTCCCGGACGATCCTCTGGGGTTTGAGGCCAACGGTGAGACTTACCTCGGAAAGGTTCGCGAGAAGCAGAGGGAGACAGGAATTGCGGACGCCATGGTGGTGGGCACTGCCAAGATCGAGGGTCACCCATTGGTGCTGGCGGTAAGCGACTTCAGCTTCATGGGCGCGAGCATGGGCTCGGTGTACGGGGAGAAGCTGGTCAGGGCGGTGGGCCTGGCTTTGCAGAGGCAGCTTCCCATACTCACGGTATCGTCCTCTGGGGGCGCCCGCATGCAGGAGGGGATCTTCTCGCTGATGCAGATGGCCAAGACGGTGGCGGCGTTTGCGGAGCTGGGTAGGCGAGGGCTGCCGCACATATCTCTCCTGACGGACCCCTGCTTTGGGGGTGTGACGGCCAGCTATGCGATGACTGCGGACGTGATCCTGGCTGAGCCCAAGGCGCTCATAGGCTTTGCGGGTCCCAGGGTCATAGAGCAGATAACCAGGCAGAAGCTGCCGCCAGGGTTCCAGACGGCCGAGTTCTGCCTGGAGCACGGCATGATCGATATGGTGGTCCCGCGGAGGGATCTGCGACCGGTTATAGGCAATTTGTTGACCATATTTGATCGGGAGGGGAGCTAGTTGTCCGAGAACTCCAAGACAGCCTGGGATAGAGTGCAGACGGCGCGCAGGGCCGACAGGCCCAAGACGCTCGACTACATCAACGCTCTTATCGATCCGTGGTTCGAGATGCACGGGGACAGGGCTTACGCCGACGATGCTGCCATGGTGGGAGGTATAGGCCGGTTCCGTGGCCGTGCCGTGGTGGTGCTTGGCCACCAGAGGGGCAGCGACACGAAGGAGAACCTGAGGCGGAACTTCGGCATGCCTCGTCCTGAGGGGTATCGGAAGGCTAAGCGGATCATGGAGCTGGCTGCCAAGTTCTCGTATCCCTTGATCTGCTTCATAGACACTCCTGCCGCGGATCCTGGCATGCAGTCCGAGGAGAGGGGGCAGGCGCAGGCGATCGCTGCCTGTCTGTACACCATGGCCAACCTTCCTGTGCCCGTGGTTGCGACGGTCATAGGCGAAGGCGGCAGCGGAGGGGCTCTGGCCATAAGCGTAGCGGATCGCCTGTACATGATGGAGAACGCCATCTACTCTGTGGCCTCGCCGGAGGCCAGTGCGACTATCCTGTGGCATGATGCCAGCAAGGCGCCGCTTGCCGCGGAGGCCATGAAGATCACAGCGCAGCATCTGCTGGAGTTTGGGATCATCGATGGGGTAGTGCCTGAGCCGGACGAGGGGGCACACGCCGAGCCAGCAGCGGCCATAGCAACGCTGGGGGACTACATCGCCAGTGCGTTGAGCGAGCTTGACGCGAAATACCGGAACGGTCGGGCATACAAAGCCTCTGCCCTGATAGCCGACAGGCTGGAGAAGTACAGGCGCATAGGCAAGTGGCAGGAAGAGTCCCGGGCGGCTCTGAGCGAGATTCAGCCCTCTTCGTAGCTGTTGTGACAGGGACAGGAAAGGGGAGCTACATGACATAGCTCCCCTGTTTAGTTTCCCCTGCTTATACCGAGGGTATCAGGCGTTGAGGTTCTGGATCAGCTCGATGAACTGTGGGTAAAGCGTCTTGGTCTTGCCGGCGATCTGCGCCAGGGGCACGGTGGTGAGGTCCAGGCCGTGCAGCACGACCATCTGACCGAAGCTGTTGTTGTGTGCCAGCTCCACAGCTTTCTCGCCGTAGCGGGTGCCCAGTATGCGGTCGAACGCGGTGGGGGAGCCACCTCGATGCAGGTGCCCTATCTGGATGGATCTTGTTTCCCAGCCGAGCCTGCTTTCGATCTCCTGTGCAAGGCGCTCGCCGACGGCCTTCTCTGCCAGGATCACGTGCCCGAAGGCGTCGGTCTTGGCGTTCTCGGGCACCTGAGCCTCACCGAAGCTGATGCCCTCGGCTGCTACAACTATTGCGTAGCTGCGCCCTCTGCTGCGGACCTTCTCCAGGCGCTGGGCGACGTCATCGAGGTCGACCTCTATCTCGGGCACGAGGATCACGTCGGCTCCTCCGGCGAGGCCACCGAAGCCAGCGACCCAGCCGGCGTCGCGCCCCATGGCCTCCACGACCATCACCCTGTGGTGGGACCTGGAGGTGGTTCTGAGCCTGTCTATAGACTCCATGAGGCGGTTTACGGCCGTGTCGAACCCGATGCAGTAGTCGGTCTCGGGGACGTCGTTGTCCATGGTCTTGGGCACGCCGACCACGGGGAAGCCTCTGCGGTCCAGCTCGGCAGCGACGCTCAGCGTATCATCGCCGCCTATGGCTATCAGGACGTCCAGGCCGTTCTCGCGGAAGTGGTTCTCGACGGCCTTCATGGTATCTTCCGACTTCATGGGGTTGGTGCGGGATGTGCCCAGGTTGGTACCCCCGACCTCATGGATGTCCTGTACCCATTCCCTGTCCAGGGGGATCGTTAGGTTATCCTGTACGCCTTTCCACCCATCTAGGAACCCGACGACTTCGTCGCCACGGGAGAGTGCGCTCAGGACCACTGCGCGGATAGCGGCATTGAGCCCTGGTGCGTCCCCTCCTCCTGTCAGAACACCAACTTTCATGCTCTTCTTCTCCTGGAAAGTGAATATAGGCTGTCTGAGGGTTTATAGTATAAGCATGACAACCGGATGTGATGGCTGCCCCTTGGGGCAGAACCGGTGCCGAAGGTGGGATTCGAACCCACACGGGGTTTCCCCCACTCGCTTTTGAGGCGAGCGTGTCTGCCGTTCCACCACTTCGGCTCTTCAATATGGCAGTATAAGTAAGAAATATATCTTCAGTCAAGCGGTGAGCAGTGGAAATACCAAACGACGATGAACTAGTTAGAAGAGCGCAGGAGGGGGACCTGGACGCCTTCAACAAGCTTGTGGAGCGGTATCAGGTCCAGATGTACAACCTGGCCATCAGGTATATCGGGGATCCATTCCTTGCCGAGGATGTGACCCAGGAGGCGTTTGTGGCGGCATGGAAGGCCCTCGGGAGCTTTCGTGGGGGGTCCTTCAGGTCCTGGCTCTTCAGGATACTGATCAACGAGGCTCACGATCTCAGGCGGAGGCACGTCAAGCGCACGCCAGGGTCGCTGGACCAGATCCTTGAGGAGCTTGGGGAGTTCCCGCAGATGGGGGATCCTCACATCGGGCCGGAGGAGACCGCGGTATCTGCTGCCACGTTCAAGGCGATAGAGAAGTGCATCCAGAAGCTGCCCGAGGAGTACAAGCTTGTGCTGCTGCTGGTGGATGTGCAGGGGCTATCCTACGACGAGGTTGCCACGGCGCTGCGGCTGCCGCTTGGGACCGTGAAGTCGAGGCTGTTTCGGGGACGATGCATGCTGCGCGAGTTGTTGAAAGATTCGGGGGAACTGTAAAAGAATTGTTAACGTCTAATATCCAGAAGCTACAAGGAAGGTGGTGAGAGGTTTTTGGAGAAGATGGAGCCTACAAATCATCCTGAGCCAGAGAAGCTGGCGGGCCTGATAGACGGTGCCCTGCCAGATACCGAGAGGATACTGGTCAGGCGTCATGTGGAAGCCTGCCAGTCCTGCAGGCGCGCGTTGGAGGAGATGGAGAGGATGGTCGCCCTGTTGCGTGCCCTGCCGCAGTATGCTCCCAGGAGGTCTTTCCTGCTGGATGAGAGCCATGCGAAACAACGTCCTGTAGGCTCCTTTGCGTCGGTGTACGCATCTCTTGCCGCCTCGGTGATCCTTGCGCTGGGCATGGCGCTATCGCTCCTCATCGGTGGATATGGGCCGGACCAGCCGGAGATAGTGCTGACACCTGAGGACTCCAGGGTCTCGCAGGAGTCCGTTCAGGGGATGGCTCCGACCGCGACGGTGAGCGCGGGCATGATGATGCCGGCGGGGGTGGGCGCTGGCGCTGCCCCAACGGTGACGATGAGTCTGGAGACTCCGGCCTCCGCGTTTGCGCCCGGCGACAGGTCGGTCAGCAGCTCCGGGGGCGCACAGGCTGCGGGAGGGGTGTCGCGGACTACCCCCTCGGCTTCCGGAGGGCAGGAGCCGGTGGAGACCTCCACCTCGAGCTCCAGCGACTACACGGGCACCCTGGCGCGGACTCTTGGAGCTCTGTCGCTGGGGTCCCTGCTGCTGTCCATCCTGCTTTTCATGCGCACAAGGCTCTACTTGAGGTGACCATTAGGGTATACTCGATCTGTGAGCGACGGTAACGTCTCTGCGAGTGTGAGGGCCCTAAGGGGGCGATTACTTCTGGGGTTTGGGCTTGGCCTGCTGGTCGTGCTCGTCCTGGTGATGCTGACGGACCTGCGGAAGCTGGCGAGCACCCTGGAGACCTTCAGGTGGGAGCTTGTGCCGCTGATCCTGGGGCTGACGCTCTTCAACTATGTGCTGCGCTTCCTCAAGTGGCACTACTACCTGGGCCTGATAGGCGTCAGGGGCATCAGGCTCTCGCACAGCGTGGCGATCTTCCTGTCGGGGCTGACGATGGCCATGACGCCCGGCAAGGTGGGGGAGCTCCTCAAGAGCGTGCTGCTGAGGAGGGTGGCCGGCACGCCTGTCAGCGTCTCTGCGCCGGTGGTGATGGCCGAGAGGCTCACGGACGGGGTAGCTCTGATAGTCCTCAGCCTGGGAGGGCTCTATCTCTTCCATGTGGGGGGTGCGATGCTAGGCCTCATAGCTCTTGGGGCGGCGCTGCTGGTGTTCGTGTTCGTCACGGAGAGCGGCAGGTCGCTGACCATGGCGCTGGCGGGGATGGTGCCTTTCGTGAGGGAGCGGACCCATCATGTGGTGGCGCTGTACGAGAGCTCCCGGAGGCTACTTGCGCCCAGGCCCCTGCTGCTTGCGGTCGCCATCGGCATAATCTCCTGGTCGGGGGAGTGTCTGGCGTTCTTCCTGGTGCTGGCGGGGCTAGGAGAGGAGGCTTCCTGGCGACTGCTGGTGACGGCGGCGTTCGTGCTGGGGGCTTCGACCCTGCTGGGCTCGGCCTCGCTGATGCCTGGTGGGCTGGGGGTGGCAGATGCCTCGGTGACGGGGCTGCTGCTGCTCGTCATGCCCGGGGCTGTTACGGTGCCGGAGGCTGTGGCCGCCACGCTGCTCATCAGGTTCTGCACGCTGTGGTTCGGTGCCCTGGTGGGGGTGGTGACGCTGCTGGCGACCAGGAGGATGTTCGAGGGAGGCGCTCCGGAGGTCGAGGATTCTCTTGAAAATTCTCGAACGATTTCTGATATACTGAGTTGATTAGAGGAAGATTATACATAAAGTTTAGGAGGCAGAATGACTTTGGAGGCAACCGACAAGGCGTCGGTAATAGAGCAGTTCAAGAGGCACGACAACGACACCGGCTCCACGGAGGTGCAGGTGGCTCTGCTGACCCAGAGGATACAGCACCTGACGGACCACCTTCGGGAGCACAAGCACGACAACCACTCGCGTCGGGGCCTGCTCAAGCTGGTGGGGCAGAGGAGGCGCCTTCTGAGATACCTCTACAGGCACGACCTGGAGAAGTATCGCGAGGTGGTGCGAGCTCTAGGTCTACGAGAGACAATTGGCATCAGGAGATAACCCTGTGCCACTTATATCGCAATAACGGAGCCCAGGGCCAGTCGCCCTGGGCTTTTCATAGAGGTGTGGAACGCGAAGATGATTAGCAAGTTTGAGACTATCTGGGCAGGACGGAAACTATCTATAGAAACAGGCAGGATAGCTGGCCAGGCACACGGAGCTGTGCTGGTCCAGTACGGAGATACCGTGGTCCTTACCACGGCCGTGAGGGCGGACGCACCCTCCAACATGGACTTCTTCCCGCTGACGGTGCAGTACGAGGAGCGGATGTACGCGGCGGGCAAGATCCCTGGGGGCTTCATCCGCCGTGAGGGCAGGCCCTCGGAGAACGCAACGCTGGCCGCAAGGCTGACCGACCGCCCTCTGCGCCCTCTCTTCCCGAAGGGCTACAAGTACGAGGTACAGATCATCACCACGGTGCTCAGCACCGACCAGCAGAACGAGCCCGACCTCCTCTCGATAATCGGCGGCAGCGCGGCCCTGAGCATCTCGGACATCCCCTTCCTGGGGCCCGTGGGTGCGGCGAGAGTGGGGTACATAGACGGCGAGTACATACTCAACCCCACCGCCGACCAGCGGGAGGAGAGCCTGCTGGACCTGACGGTGGCGGGCACGAAGGACGCCGTGATCATGGTGGAGGGCTCCGCGCACGAGCTGCCGGAGTCGGTCATGCTGGGCGCGGTGGAGTTCGGTCACAGGATGCTGCAGGACACCATAAAGCTGCAGGAGCAGCTGGTGGCTGTGGCGGGTAAGCCTAAGCACCACTTCGACGTCCCCGAGGTGGACGAGGAGTTCACCGCCCGGGTGCGCGAGTGGCTGGGCGACAAGCTCAAGGAGGCCGTGAACAACCCGGACAAGGTGCTGCGCGAGGAGGCCATAGCCGAGGTCAAGGCCAACCTGATCGCGGCGATGATCAGCGACGACGTGGCGGATCCCGCAGACCTGACGGGAGCCGTGGCCCGCGAGTTCGAGACGCTCCTGAAGGAAGAGGTGCGCAACCGCATACTGAACGAGGGCGTTCGCCCGGACGGAAGGGGCCCAAAGGAGATTCGCCCAGTCTCGGCGGAGGTGGGGCTCCTGCCGCGGACACACGGGTCGGCGCTCTTCACCCGCGGCCAGACCCAGATCATAAGCGTGGTGACGCTGGGCACCAGGCGCGAGGAGCAGATCCTCGACGACCTGGGCATGGAGGAATCCAAGCGCTTCATGCACCACTACAACTTCCCGCCATATAGCACGGGCGAGATCAGGCCGCTGCGAGGCCCCAGCAGGCGCGACATAGGCCATGGCGCCCTGGTGGAGAGGTCCCTGCTGCCGGTCATGCCCTCGGAGGAGGAGTTCCCCTACACGGTCCGCGTGGTCTCCGAGGTGGTCAGCTCCAACGGCTCCAGCTCGATGGGCAGCGTGTGCGGCTCGACGCTGGCGCTGATGGACGCTGGCGTGCCGATCAAGGCGCCGGTCTCCGGCGTGGCGATGGGCCTGGTCACGGGCCCGGACGGCAAGTACGTGATCCTGACGGACATCCAGGGCATCGAGGACGCGCTGGGAGACATGGACTTCAAGGTGGCGGGCACCGAGAAGGGCGTCACAGGCCTGCAGATGGACATCAAGACCACCGGCATAACCTTCGACATCATGAGGGAGGCGTTCGAGCAGGCGCGCGAGGGCAGGATGTACATCCTGGGCAAGATGCTGGAGGCGATACCCGAGGTCCGCAGTACCCTCTCCGGGTACGCGCCGCGAATCCTCACGATGAAGATCAACCCCGAGAAGATCGGCGCGGTGATAGGGCCCGGCGGTAAGACGATCAGGGCGATCACCGATGCAACGGGGTCCCAGATCGATATCGAGGACGACGGCACGATCCTGATCTACTCGACGAACGCCGAGGGGGCCGAGGAGGCCAGGCGGCGCATCGAGATGCTCACCCGCGACATAGAGGTGGGGCAGGTCTACACCGGCAAGGTGGTAGGGATCATGCCCTACGGGGCGTTCGTGGAGCTGGCGCCCGGCAAGGACGGTCTGGTGCACATCAGCGAGCTGTCCGATACGCGGGTGAACCGTGTGGAGGATGTGGTCAAGCTGGGCGACGAGATCACCGTGATGGTGACGGACATAGACCGCAACGGCAAGATAAGCCTCTCGAGGCGCGCTGTCCTGACGGGTGAAACGCCATCCTCCAGGCAGTCGGGCAAGCTGGCGGTGGCCTCCGGATCCCAGGGATCCAAGCCCTCCAGGGGTGGGCGCCCCTCCGGCAAGCCCCGATCCTCAGAGCGATAACACCAGGGGCACGGCGCGTGGTTGCCGTGCCCTACGTAGCCAACCTCTCAGCTATCCTCTCCCATTGGGCGAGCACCTGCTGCCTTGTATCCTCGACACTCCCCGAGTTGTCGATGACGACATCAGCCCTGCGGACCTTCTCCCCCTGAGGAGGCTGGGCGTTGATCCTCCGTAGCGCCTCCTCCCTGGTGAGCCCACTCCTGGCACGCAGCCTCTCCAGCTGCTGCTCGGGTGTACAGGTGACGACCCACACCTCGTCGCACAGTGAGTCGAGCCCGCTCTCAAAGAGCTTGATGGCGTCGATGACCACCACTCCCGGGCTCCCCGAGACCTCATGGGATATCCGCTCCACGACGTAGGGGTGCACAATCCGCTCCAGCCTGCGAAGGGCGTCGGGATCCGCGAACACTATCCTCCCCAGCGCGGCGCGATCCACGCTGAGGTCGGTCCTGAGGATGTCGCTGCCGAACTCCTGGACCACCCGCTGGTAAGTGGAGGTGCTGGGCACGAGCGCCTCGTGAGCGATGAGGTCGGCGTCGAGCACCCGCGCGCCGAGCTCGGCAAGCATCCCGCTGACGGTGGACTTGCCACAGGCTATGTTACCGGTGAGGCCAATTACGAATCTGCTGCGATCTTTCAAGGTGTTTCCCCCCTTACAGGTCTATGATACCCTGTAATGCCCCCGAGGGGGCACTCCCTCCCCCCGCCCCCCTCCGGGGGACTGCCCCAGGCGGGGTGCCTCTCATGGAGAGTGGTCTCTCCAAGCCTCTCCTCTGTGGATCTTCCACCACGCAGTGGTGTAAGGGGGATTCATGGAGAGGAGGGGGACGGGAGTCGCCGCCCCTCCTCTCCATGACCTCTCCCTAGGGTGGATCACCCAGGGCTGGGTGTGTTAGGGATTCATGGAGAGTACCCTCTCACGCACTCCTCCTGGTGGAGGAGCACCACTCAGTGGCGAGGGGGGCTTCCTCTCATGGAGAGTGATCTCTCCAAGCCTCTCCTCTGTGGATCTTCCACCACGCAGTGGTGTAAGGGGGATTCATGGAGAGGAGGGGGACGGGAGTCGCCGCCCCTCCTGGGTCCCCGGACGATCATGGATCGTCTGGGGTTCCCCTCCTCCTCTCCATGGCCTCACCACCCCCCACAAAGCTGTGCCATGGTGCCATCCAGGGAGGTTGTGGAGAACATATGAGTGCTCTGAGGCGTCCTGCTCTGTCCCAGGGACCCCCTCTCCCCTAGCCCCTCTCCCACCTCTGGAGAGGGGGACGCTCGGTGGTGTCCAGTGGACTGGGTCATAGAGTAGGGATCAGTGGAGTTTAGAAGGGTGGTTTGGGGATGGGATTGGGATGGGGAGGGATGGTGGCCGGCCGAGGTAGTGGGAGGACAGGGGGCGCATCCCTGCTGGAGAGAGGGAAGGTTGGACGTTAGGGGCCTGGATAAGGGTTGGGTCATGGAGGATAGGGAGGGCTTAGGGAAGGGAGTGGAGTGTGCTATGAGGGGTGGGAGAGAGTGGCATTATGGTAAATTCCCGATTTCCCGGTTCTTAAGTAATCGGGAAATCGGGAATTGCTTCGGAGGGGTCCGTCGTGAGAGGGGTGCATGGGGCCTGGGGGCTGGAGGTGACCCTGCGCTGAGGAGTAATTAGAGACAGGTATATCAAGGCCTGCGTGTGGCCCGGGAGTGAGGTGTCGGGGCCAGAGGAGGCCGCCTGTCCCACGATGGACGGAAGCCTGGCAGGGCCAGAGGTGCCCCTTGCCCGCAACTACACCCTGAGAGTGCTCCGCAGGAAGCAACGCCACAGACGGATGCCTGAGCGCAGGGTCATGAGGACTTCCCTCAGGCGATGCTACCACCATGGTGCGGGGTATCACTCATCTACAGCATTATGGTAAATTCCCGATTTCCCGGTCCCTTAACAATCGGGAAATCGGGAATTAGTCGTAAGTACTCCCTCTGCAGCAGGCGATGACCTTTCCCCCTGCCGCAGCCACAAGCCACAACCCTCACACTCTATATCCCACCCAAGGGGAGGAAGGCACAGCTTGCCTCTCGCCGATCTCAAGCCCCGGTTCACCCCCACGCGTGTGGGGACAATCGTTCTGGGACATGCCCAGCCGCTCGCGGACGCGGTTCACCCCCACGCGTGTGGGGACAATTAAGGAATTCACGCTTGATCATCTCGTACCTCCGGTTCACCCCCACGCGTGTGGGGACAATCGGCCCCTGTGGGCGCGTGCTCACCTGGAGGACGGTTCACCCCCACGCGTGTGGGGACAATCACACTACAAGGAGCAGACGATGAGCGCATACCGGTTCACCCCCACGCGTGTGGGGACAATTGGTGGCAGGCGCAGTACCTGGGCTCACAGCCCGGTTCACCCCCACGCGTGTGGGGACAATGCCTCGCGGATGCGGGCGTCGTCGTCACAGTACGGTTCACCCCCACGCGTGTGGGGACAATGTCTCGGGAGGTGCCCACACCCTGCCACGCCACGGTTCACCCCCACGCGTGTGGGGACAATGAGGGATTTCGCCTGCTCCCAGGTCGTGAGCTCGGTTCACCCCCACGCGTGTGGGGACAATTGGACGCTCTTCACGGTTCGTGGTCTCGGTGGCGGTTCACCCCCACGCGTGTGGGGACAATGGTGTATTCCGCATCCCTAAAGACTGGCTTTCTGGTTCACCCCCACGCGTGTGGGGACAATACTTGCTAACTCCGCATTCTACCTGGGGGTTTAGTTTTAGATACCCCGTTTGGTATCAGCCAGCCCCTACTCTACACCCCTCCGCCCAGGCTGTCAAGATACCCCCCGACATGTCCAGGCTCCACTCCATGCAAGGGCACAGGCTCTAATTCCCGATTTCCCGGTCTCTTAACAATCGGGAAGTCGGGAATTTGTCCGAAGGGGGCCGCTTGACGGAGAGGCTACCTGAGGACTGGGCTCTGCCAGGGGAGTTCGCGAGGAGGGGGTCCCAGAGAGGGGTGTCTGAGACCTGATGGGGCGTACGACGAGGCACCGGTCCGTACATGGAGCTGAAGTGCCTGGGATGGGACAAGTGGGAGCTGAGTCCTGAGGACTTCTGGAGAGGGGCAGTGGCGGAATGTGGGCGTGCCCCGGACCATCTCTGCTGCCTTTGAGAGGAGGATGCGCAGGGGCGAAGACCAATTCCAGATGCCAGTAATCCTGCCCCTGCAGACCCTCTGCAGCAGGAGGACGGGAAGCCCGGGCCACAGGTGGGCGGCGCCGGACAGGGACGGCTCACCTGTGGCAGGGGGCGGGAGTCATCCAGCGTTATGGTAAATTCCCGATTTCCCGGTCTCTTAACAATCGGGAATTCGGGAATAAGGGTGGTGGGTGTGGGGTATCCCTGAGGGCGAGCTGTTGGGGAGGCCGCTGTGGGGCTGTGTGGTAGCGCAGCTGGGAGCTTTGAGTGCAAGGCCATGGCAGGCACCAGGGACTACAGGGGCAGGGTACGCTCTGGGAGTCCACTGCCTATGGAGTGGAGGCAGGATCTGCCCACGCCTCACACCTGGGTGCTCGAGACCTCCCCGTGGTGCAAGCCCGCAGGGAGCACTTATGACTAATTCCCGATTTCCCGGTCCCTAAAGAATCGGGAATTCGGGAAGAAGGGTGCTACATGAAGGGGGTCATGGATTGGCGGGGAAGGGCTCGGAGGATTGTGAGCTGGGGGTGCAGGGCTGGGGAGGGATATGCGGGAGCCACCTCCTCAGGGGACGTGGGGGAGCTGGGAGGTGCTGGAGCCTCGGGGCAGCTCCCGGGGCAGGGGACCCTGGAAGGCAAAGGGGAAGGGATAGGGGCTGGAAGGGTCTGCCTCCCGCTTGCTCACCTGCTCCGTGGGTGCCTGTGCATGTGAGGGGTGTGGTCACGGGGAGTGCCAGGCAACCTCTACGATCCCCAAGGCAGGATAGATGTTATGACTAATTCCCGATTTCCCGATCCCTTAACAATCGGGAATTCGGGAATAAGTGGTTGTGGTCTTGCATGGAGGGATGGGACACGTGGGATCGTGGAGGTGGGGCGCAGAGCGCTGTGAGAGCTATCCCCTGCTGGAAGGGCGCTACCGGTGAAGGTGGCAGCGTCATGCGTGGTCCTGAGGATCCGGCAGGGGCCATAAGAGCGGTGGGGGGAGCGGGCCAGATGCCTGGAAGTGGGCACTCGCGGGGTCAGTTGGGTCCTGGCAGGGATGATGGACTGGAAGGTGGGGTGGAGGCGAGTGGATGGCAGGCAGAGCTTGCAGGCCATGAAAGCTGCTACTAGACTTCCGGCTGGCGGTGGTCGTGAGATCAGGTGATGGGGCAGTTGGGACTGAGGGTTCGGCACAGGGAGAGTACATTGGGTCAACATAGAGGACGGTAAGTGTTATGGTAAATTCCCGATTTCCCGGTCCTTAAGTAATCAGGAATTCGGGAAAAAGTGGCGTGGGGGTGGAGAGATCTCTTGCATCCCTGGGAGGGTGGTGTCTGGGGAGCATGGGGTTGAGGGGGTGGGAGGGCTGGGGGGTCAGTGGGGGTAGAGGGATTGCCTGCTGTGGGGAGGGATACTCCCCCTGGGGGTGCACCGGGTCCACAGGCAGTGCAGGGTGTCATGACTTATTCCCGATTTCCCGGTTCTTAAGTAATCGGGAAATCGGGAATTGGGGCTGGGGCTATTGATGTGGGGTGCAGGGGGTTGTGGGAGGTGGGGCGTATTGCCAATTGCCTTGCACCTCAGAGCAGATACGAGGACTGCACGCGTAGGAGTCTTTGAGGTGCCATACCCTCTTATCCTCTTGCACCTCAGAGCAGATACGAGGCCTGCACGTGGGGTCGTGGGGGTGGTAGATGTGACCGGCATATGGGTAACGTGGCAGCGCCAGTAGCCTGGCTGGTCGTGGGGGTGATACATGAGGCCGGGAGGGTTGCCGCGTAGGTGCGGAGGGTGGGGGGAGCACCGAGCGGCCAGTGCCTCTGGTTGGCCGGCAAGGGTGGCCGCGTAGGTGGCTGTGGGGCATATAAGGTCCCGGAGGCGATGACCACTGGTTGCATGGTGCCTGCACCTGCGGGTGCTAGGTGCATAAGCTGCCATATGTCCTGGGTCAGGTGTACGAGAGCGCTCTGCCTATACCTATGGGTGCGGGGTACGTAAGGGCTGGGGGCGTGGTGGTGGCGGTGACGGCTGAGATGGATGGGATAGGGAGGTGTCAATATGTATCCCAAATATGTATCCCAGGTGGAGGCCCTGGGCTGCCAGGGGCTTGGGTGCTCTTGTGGTGGGTGATCGCCATGTGCCGCAGGTGGTGGGTGCGGGGAGGGTGAGCTCCCGAGGGCCTGGGGCTGGGCGATGGGTGCAGGTGTATGTGGAATGCGATATATGCGGGTGGAGCTCCTGACAGGCTGGGGCTGAGGACAGGGTATGTGCTCAGGCTTTGCCCTCTCGGGGTGGGCTGGGGGACGGTGAGGGGTCCCCCTCTCCCGAGCGGAGAGGGGGGTAGGCATGGCCTGTCAGGCGAATATGAGCAGGTCGGGTGGGACGTGCATCCGGATGCCTCCCGGCACGGGGGCGTACCCGAACACCTGGCGCATCGTCATCAGAGGGGTGTCGAAGTGTCCCTCGGTGGTGGATGGTCCCTCGGGGAACAGCTTGATGCCCCTGTAGCGCACGAATGGGTAGCGCGAGCTGTCGGTGAAGAGGTTGTACTTGAACGTCTTGATGTAGGGCGCGCCCAGACCGTCGGCGTCGATGATGAGGTCCACCTCGGGGTACAGCCGGATGGTGTCCTTGTTCTGGATCATCGACTCCAGGAACTGGTGCACGATCAGCACCTTCTTGTGGGGCAGGCCCTCGCGACGGACGTAGTCGTTGAGCATCTGCTGGACGGCGTTGACCTGGGAGCCATCGATGGACCCCACGGGGATGCCCGGTCGGTCGTGCCCGGGCACCACGTGGAACTCGGGATCCAGCGCCACCTGGACGTTGTCGTACTTGAGGTAGCCCTTGTCGATCATCCGCTGCACCTGCTCGACGGGGTTGGAGCTGCCCAGCTGGGTGTCGAGCACCACCAGCCAGCCGAGCTCCTGGGCGGGCTTGATGTACGTGTTGACGATGTCTACGCCCGTGTCGTCCAGGTACGACAGGCAGTCGCTGTCGCCCCAGCAGGGCACCGCCATCGCGTAGATGAGGTGTATCTCGGGGCGCACCTGCTTGTCGCCTATGTAGGGGCGCATCTGCGCCTCGAAGCGCTGGACGTCGCGAGCCATGTCGTCCAGGTTGCGGTACAGGCCTACGCGTCCCAGGATGGGTGCCACCCCGAAGGACCGGCCATACATCCCCAACAGGATGGTGTTATCCATCCAGGAGGCGGCCCTGCCCCTGGGCACATGTATGGTGGGCGCGGGCTTGGGAGGCTGCGGCTCTTCGTCGGTGAGCAGGTTGGCGTAGGCGTACCCCAGGTGACCCTCGTAGCGCACTTTGTACCAGGACTCTCCGTCGACCGATATCTGGCAGATGGCGCGCACCTGTGCCCCGAGGGGCATCGTGAGCAGGATGTCGGCCTCGGTGCTGGGCTCTGCCCTCAGGTTGAGGCCGCTGTCGGATGTGACGTACAGTGCCCGGGCCCTGGCGGGCTGGCATCCCGCCTGCTCGTCGCCGGGGGGCCTGGTGGGCGTCGGCGAGGGGACGCTTGTGGGGCTGGGCTTCGGGCTCGCCACCGCGGTGGGTGTGGGCGAGGGCGCAGGGCTCTCGCTGGGGCGAGCGGTGGGTGAGGGCTCGGGGCTGGCGACCTCTGTGGGCGTCGGCGAGGGCTGCCCCACGGAGGCTGCAGCCGTCGGCGAAGGTGCGGGCGATGCCTGGGGGCCGGCGGAGCTTGTGGGGTCGGGCGAGCTGCCGACCGTCGGGGTGGGGGATCCTCCCCTGCCGCCACAGGCCACCAGCAGCAGGCACAACAGCACTAGCAAGGAAAGTCTACGGTACATGTTCACTCCTTACAGCAACTACTTGCCGGCAGGCAGGTCCCGCCGGCGCTAACATATATAACGCCCTCCTGGTGGACAAAGTTACATGACTGGCTAGGCGCGCCTTCGCTGGCCGATCCACTCCAGCAGGAACGCCAGGATGATGGCGCCCACCAGCGCGGGGATGACGCTGATCCCGCCTATCTCAGGTCCCAGGTTCCCCAGCAGCAGGCCACCGATGAGGCTGCCGAGCAGCCCCGCCGCGATAGCGCCCAGCCAGCCGTAGGGCAGCTCCCCTGGGACTATCATGTCGGCGATCCATCCCACGATGCCTGCAACGATCAGCGTGAAGATCAGGCCGATCAGGCTGCTGGCGATGAGGATGATCACCGCGAACACGATCAGCGCTATGATGAGCAGGATTACCAGTGGCATACACCTCTCCTTATACCCTTGATGACTTACACAGCATCCTTGCAAGAAGGGTACCAAAATCTTGACCCTCTATCTACACCCCTCTGGTCACCTGCAGGTGCAGCCACCACAGCCATGCCCCCCAGGCCCTCCAGGGACTCCACGCCGCGGAGATCTCCCTCACCTCCGCCTCCGTCGCTACCCTGCCGCCCAGGTAGTGCCGCCCCATGACCGCCCGCAGGCCCAGGTCCGCCGCAGGGATCACATCGGCTCTCCCCAGCCCCCGCATCAGGACGTACTCCGCGGTCCACCTGCCCACTCCGAGGAACCGCACGAGCTCCGCGATCGCCTCCTCCACGGGGAGGACACCCAGCGCCCGCAGGTCCAGCTCCCCCGAGGCCACAGCCCTCGCCAGCCCCAGTATATAGCGGGCCTTCTGCCGGCTGAACTGGTTGCCCCTCAGCAGGTCCTCAGGCAGATCGGCGATCCTCCACGCCGGCGGGAAGACCCAGTACCGCTCGCCATCCACCTCCAGGACACTCCCACACAGCTCCACCAGACGGGCCTTCAGCTTGCGCGCGAACGCCACGTTCACCTGCTGGCCGATGATCGCCCACATCAGCGCCTCCAGAGGATCCGCGATCAGCACGGGCCGCGCCCAGAGGTAGTCCTCCATCACCCGGCCCAGCACCCTATCCCTGAGGGGCACCTCGCGGTAGAAGGCCCCAGGATCCTCGTCCAGCAGGAAGATGCGCCTCACCTCGGCCTCAGCGGCCGCCACGGTCGCATCGTCCAGCGCGTCGCCCCAGAGGGTCACCCGCACGCCCTGCCCTTCCTGTCGCACCTGCAGCAGCACCGCTCTTTCATTAATACGAAGAGCCCGCCTGCAGGCATCCTCCGTCACCTTCTCCAGCACCGCCGAGGGCGAAGTGCGCAGGTACAGCAACGCATGAGCCAGCCGCAGGGGCCCATTGGGGACAATCCACCTCTCGACCCACATACTACCTCCAGGAAGCTTCTGTATGTGCTGCATCCCATTATGCCGGATGAGCCCGGGGGGGCATCCTTGCCCCCGGAGCGCGGAGAGAAATTCCCGATTTCCCGATTGTTAAGGGATCGGGAAATCGGGAATTAGTCATAACTCCCTGCCTGTGCAGCCGTAGGGGCTTCAAGCCTCAGGACCGCATGCCACCGTGCACCAGACACGCAGCTGCTACCCTTCCCAGGAAGCAACTGCCACTCCTGCTGTGGCAGCTCAGGGTGGGGACCGGGGCTGCAGAGCACGCTCAATCGGTGGTGTGCTACCAGTCCTGTCCCCTCCTTGCATCCCTCACCACTCTTCACCCAGCCTCTCAGCGGGCAGCCTCCCTGATAGTCCATCCTCAGAGTCCACACCGCAGCCCAACGCGTCACATGCCAAGTGCCAGGCGCACTTATTCCCGATTTCCCGATTCTTTAAGGACCGGGAAATCGGGAATTTACCATAAGACTTACTCCCTCTGTGTGGCCAGTGCACCCTCTTGTGATGAGCAGTTCTCCCCGCCCCTCCTTCCACCACGTTCCGTCCCTTTGCCACCCTTCTACATCCCACCACTTCCCACTCCAAGATCTTGCCTCCTGAGCGCCGCCGAGTATCGCCCTCTCCAGTAGGCAGGAGAGCCCCGGCGCACTAATTCCCGATTTCCCGATTGTTAAGAGACCGGGAATTCGGGAATTAGTCATAAGTGTACTCTTTGCAAGCCAGGCAACGCGGCCCTGGATGTGTACCCAGCGCTCCACCTCACCCCTCCCCCGACTCTCCATATGCAGGGCACTCTCATACCTGGCAGGGATTGACGACGCACCACATACCCTCCACCTCCTCGCAGGTCCTCAAGCTGCCAGTGTCCAGCCCCTCAAGGTCAGTTCCCCAGTCCTCAGTAGCCTCGATCAGGCGTCTCCTCCTCATCACCCTCATAGCCCCCTGCACCCCCGATCGCCAGGCAAAGCCCCACAGCCCCTAATTCCCGATTTCCCGATTGTTAAGGGACCGGGAAATCGGGAATAAGTCATAACACTACCCTCTCCCACCACTCCAATCCCACCCTTATCCAACCCCCTAACACCCCCAACCGGTCCCTCTCCAGCAGGGGGGTGGCCCTTGTCCTCCCACTACCTCAGTCGGCCACCCTCCCTCATCCTCTCCAACTCCATCCCCAACCCACCTCTCTAAATCCCTCCATGACCCAACCCATATCCAAGTTCCCTGGACACCACCCAGCGTTCCCCTCTCCAGTGGTGGGAGAGGGGCTAGGGGAGAGGGGTCCCTGGGACAGAGCAGGACGCCTCAGAGCACTCATATGTTCTCCACAACCTCCCTGGATGGCACCATGGCACAGCTTTGTGGGGGGAGGTGAGGCCATGGAGAGGAGGAGGGGAACCCCAGACGATCCATGATCGTCCGGGGACCCAGGAGGGGCGGCGACTCCCGTCCCCCTCCTCTCCATGAATCCCTAACACACCCAGCCCTGGGTGATCCACCCTAGGGAGAGGTCTGGAGAGATCACTCTCCATGAGAGGAAGCCCCCCTCGCCACTGCGTGGTGCTCCTCCACCAGGAGGAGTGCATGAGAGGGTACTCTCCATGAGACAAAAACGCCCTCGCCAAATCGTGATGGAAGGCCCACAGGGGATTGGGGTGGAAAGCTTCTCCCTCAATGAGGGGAAGATCACCCAGAGGAGAGGCTTGGAGAGACCTCTCTCCATGAGAGGCACCCCGCCTGGGGCAGTCCCCCGGAGGGGGGCGGGGGGAGGGGGCACTCCTCCAGGGGCTCGGGGAGAAATTCCCGAATTCCCGATTGTTAAGAGACCGGGAAATCGGGAATTTCGGGAATTGGGGCACTGGAGCTGGTGCCCCACATGAGGGCTGAGGGGATATAAAGGCTGGGGGTAGGCAGGCTACGAACTCCCTTCGCGAAGGTGCCGAGATCTGAGGGAATATAAGGGGGGCAGGGGTGCGCCCCCGGCGGCGGGAGGGGCTTGATTTCGGATCGAGGGCAGAGTACAATCGTGCTGTGAATTTTATGACGCAAAATACTTATTTGGTCACAAAATTGGAGGTGGGAATGGCCAGGTGGATGTTTCCCCCGCAGGGTGGCTGCTCCCGCCGCCGGTGGAGGCGCTGAGATGGACGAGCAGGCGAGTACCCGCGGCAGGCGCAGGCTGGATGCCCGCAGGCGCAGGGAGCGTGCCGAGCGCATCCTCGACGCGGCGACCTCCCTGGCCGAGCGCTGGGGATTCGATAAGACGACCATGGAGGATATCGCACGGGAGGCCGGCGTCGCCAAGGGCACGATCTACCACCACTGGAGCAGCCGCGAGGACCTCTTTATCTGTGTGCTGCTGCGCGAGTGGCTGCAGATGGTCGAGGAGCTCCAGGCCCAGGTGCGGGAGGATCCCGAGGGGCTGACCCTCCATGGCCTGGTGAAGTACAGCGTGCTGGCGACCGTTCGACGGCCCCTGCCTCGGGCCCTGCTCCTGACGGACTCCCGCACGCTGGGGAGCATTGCGCGTCACGAGTACCTGCGAGAGGGCTCGCTCATGCGCCGGCGGATGGACTTCCTGCGGGACCTGCTGGTGTTCCTGCGGGAGGAGGGCATGGTCCGCACGGACCTCTCGCTGGAGGATGTGCTGCACACGCTGGGGGCGATCTGCATCGGCTTCATGACGGTGGAGCACTTCTGGCCCGAGGGCGTGACCATCCCGCTTGAGAGGCAGTGCGATCTGCTGGCGGAGGCCACGCGGCGCACACTGGAGACGGGGCACCAGCCGACTCCGGAGCACCGGCAGAGGCTGTCCCGCTTCCTGGAGGAGCGCCTGGGCCAGATGGTCACTATGGTGAGGGCATACCTGCAACAGCATCTAGAGGAGGTGGATGATGGGAGCGCTGATTGATGTCCAGGGGTTGACCAAGAGCTATGGCCGCAACAGGGGTATCGTCGACCTGACGTTCCAGGTCGAGGAGGGCGAGATCTTCGGCTTCCTTGGGCCCAACGGTGCGGGCAAGACCACGACCATCCGCACGCTGATGGGGTTCCTGCGGCCGTCGGCCGGCAGGGCGACGATCGCGGGGCTGGACTGCTGGGCGCAGTCGACGGCCGTCAAGCGGCTGGTGGGCTACCTGCCATCGGAGTTCGCGTTCGACCCCGGGATGACGGGGGCGCAGATCCTCTCGTACCTGGGGCACCTGCGAGGCGGGGTGGATCGCCGGTACGTCGCGGCGCTCTGCGACCGGCTGGACTTCGACCCCGGCAAGCGCTTCCGGGAGTACTCGAGGGGCAACCGGCAGAAGCTGGGGATCATCCAGGCGTTCATGCACAGGCCCCGCCTGCTCATCCTGGATGAGCCCACGGGAGGGCTCGACCCGCTCAACCAGCAGGAGTTCTACCGCATCCTGCGGGAGGTGCAGGCGGAGGGCGCCACGGTGTTCCTCTCCTCGCACATCCTGCCGGAGGTGGAGCACACCTGCCAGAGGGTGGGCATCGTGCGCGATGGGCGCCTGGTGGAGATCAACGAGGTGGAGCAGCTCAAGAGGCTCCGCCAGCAGACGGTGGTCGTGACGTTCGGCAGGCAGGTGCCCTCGGAGGAGTTCGCCTCCCTGCCGGAGGTGGAGGACCTGAAGGTGGAGCGAGATGGCCGGGAGCTGCACCTGCACGTGCGGGGCGGCGACCTGAGCGCCGTCATCCGGAAGGCCGCTGAGTACAACGCCCAGAACCTCACGGTCCAGGAGCCCAGCCTAGAGGAGATCTTCATGCGCTTCTATGAGCCCGAGGGCGTGGGCGCGCGTGCATAACTGTCTGGAGGGAGAGAGATGTTCCGGTCGGTCTGGCTGAAGACGATAAGGGATCACAGGGTCGCGGTGCTCGGCTGGAGCATCGGGCTGGGCCTGCTGCTATATGCGCTGTACGCTACCGCGGAGCAGGCGCTGAGGGGCGGCGTGGCTGAGATCTACCAGTCCTTCAGGTTCTATGCCGACCCCGTGGCAATCGACACCGTCCCAGGGTACATCACGTTCCGCGGCACGAGCGTGCTGATTCCCACGGTGCTGGCGATATGGGTGCTGCTTACGGGAGCAAGGCTGCTGCGCGGGGAGGAGGAGCGGGGCTCCATGGACGTGCTGCTCTCCTACCCCCTGGGGAGGGTGAGGCTGCTGCTGGAGAAGCTGATCGGCGTGGCGGTGAGCATCCTCCTGATCTGCCTGATCCTTGCAGGGTTCGCGATGTTGGGGCAGGCCAGCGCTCACGAGGCCGTGGACTACGGGCGGGCGCTAGGGGCGATGCTCAACGTCGGGCTATTCGAGCTGTGCGTGCTGCTCGTCGTCTGCCTCCTGTCGCACTTCCTGCGGACGGCCGGCGCGGCGGCGGGCTGGACGGGCGGGGTGCTACTCGTGATGTTCATGCTCGACGCTGTGGGCCGCACCGTGGAGGGCGCCGGCTGGCTGCGTAACCTGTCGCTCTACCATTATTACAACGCCAACAAGCCGCTGATCCCCTCGGTGCCCGCCGACTGGGCGGCCCTGGCGGTGCTGGGGGTGGCGCTGCTGGCGCTGCTGGTGATCAATGCCTGGGTCTTTGCGCGGCGGGACCTCGGGGGCGTCGTGCTGGACCTCTCCGCAGGGGGCCAGAGGGAGGAGAAGCCTCTGGAGCTCCTGGAAGAGGCCTGGGGCTCGCCCTGGCTGCGGTCGCTGGGGTGGCGCACGCTGCGGGCGCGGTCGCTGGCCATCCTGGCATGGACGGTCGGCATCTGCGGGGGCTACGCGGGCCTGCTGACCTGGATGCTGCCGAGGCTGCTGGATGTGTTCCGCAGGATCGTCGGCGAGGGCGGCGTGCTGGGCGAGCTGTTCAGCGGGCAGGATATCTCCACCAACCAGGGGGTGATCAGCGCTGCACTGTTCGGCTTCATACCGGTGCTCGTCAGCTTCTACGCGCTCACGCTGGCGGCCTCCTGGAGCCGCGACCTCGACAACGGCCGCATGGAGATCGTCCTCTCCACGCCGCAGCCCAGGTCCCGGCTGCTGCTGGAGCACGCGGCGGCGGTGATCCTGGCGGCGATCTTCCTGCCGGTGGTGCTGTGGCTGGCGATCCTGCTTGCGGCCTGGGCGGTGGACCTGCGGGTGGACGTCGCCAGGCTGGCGGCAGCGTCGGCGGCGATCTTCCCGCTGGAGCTCATCGCCGCGGGGCTGGTGTACCTGCTGGCCTGCAGGCTGCCCTCGGGCGCCGCAACGGGCCTGGCGAGCGCCTTCCTGCTGGTCTCCTTCCTGGGAGAGTTCCTTCGACCGGTGGTCAGCATGCCGGACTGGCTGATCGGCCTGTCAATCTTTCACCAGTACGGCACGCCGGCGGTGACCGGCATGGAGTGGGGCAGGTTCCTGGCGCTGCTGGCGGTCGGGGTGGCGCTCCTCGTGGCCGCCGTGGTCGCCTTCGGCCGCACCAGCCTGGCAGCCCGCTCGTGAGGTGCCACGCGCCTGATCCCACGTGATGCGCCATCCTGCGCCCCGGGGAGCTGACCCCCTGGGGCTGATGCCCTCCCCGTCCTGGGCCGGTGGGAGCTCGCGGGCTCCTGCCGGCCTTTCGGCTGCTCCGGGCGCGGCGGTGGTCACCGCCCCCGCTTCGTTCCCTTTGGCCGCTGGGTGTGTCATCATGGTGGTGGCTCCTGTGGAGGGGCCGGCTCCTTCGAGCGGGCATCATGCGAGCAAAGATCAGTTGTGGAGGTGTCGGGAAGTGGGGAAACTGGATGTGCGGCCTGCATCACAGCGGGATGTGGAGAAGCTGAGCAACCTGTGCGCCCAGCTGGGATACCCCTCCGCGGTGGAGGACGTGGCCACGAGGCTTGGGAGGATCTCCGGGCGGCCCGACCACTGCCTGCTGGTGGCCGAGATCGATGGCGAGGTGGTGGGCTGGGCACACGTCTGCGAGGCACTTACGCTGGAGTCGGGAGCCTGCGCGGTGTTGGCCGGCCTGGTGGTGGACGAGGGCCACAGGAGCAGGGGCGTGGGCGCTCAGCTGCTACGCGCCGCCGAGGAGTGGGCCAGGTGCCAGGGCTACGGGCGCATCATCGTGCGCAGCAACGTGGTCAGGGAGCGCGCCCACCGCTTCTACGAGCGCCAGGGCTACACGCTGGTCAAGACCTCCAGGGTCTTCGAGCGCCGCCTGGAGTAGTCGGCGTGGCACGCTTGTTGATGCTGCAATGGTGATCGCTTGCAGGGTCATCCGTCGCAGGGGGTAGAGATGAGAGCTCTGGAGTGCGAGTGCGGAGAGCACATCGAGGCGGTCAACGACGAGGAGCTGCGCATCAGGCTGCGCGAACACCTCAACTACTACCACCAACAGGGCGAGATCTCCGACGAGGACCTGGAGAGGATCATCGCCGAGCGGGCCTACGACGTCTAGCGCTGGGGGGGGGCTGCCGGCCCGCCCCTGACATCCTGCCGTGGGGGCAGCGCGCCCCCCCTTCCAGCCTGCCCTTCGCGTGATCGCGCCGGGCGTGTTCCCCCGGGAAGCCCCGCCCTGGAGTTGTGTCGCTCCCTCCTGGTGAACATAAGTTTGCTTTATATTGATAGCTTTATAAAAATATCTCAAAAGACTTGATTAAGTTGTTGTTATATAGTATATAGCACTTAAGTTCTTAAACAAGGAGGGAGTAATGAGCAACACCGGTGATCCTGTGAATCCCAGCGTGGAGGAGGTGCAGCTCCGGCTGCGGGAGGCCGTCGAGCGCTACCGCCAGGCCGTGGTCGCCTCCCACCCCGATATCGTCCCCGAGCTGGTGGAGGGGCAGACGATCGAGGAGATCGATGCATCCCTGGAGGTGGCCCGGGCGGCCTACCAGAGAACGGTCGAGCGGGCGCGCCAGTCCTCGGTGCAGTCACTGCCGGCCTCCAACCCTGCGAGGTCTGCCTCCCCGCCAGCGGACGTGCGCAGTGCCCCCGCCATCGCCAAGATCGCCTGGGCGCTCGGCAGGCGCAGGGGGTAGGCGATGGCTGCGACCAACGTACAGATGGCCGACTCCCGCTGGGAGAGGCTGCGCCGCTACAGGGAGTACCTCGACTTCTACGCCGGCGACCAGTGGGAATCGCCCCCGCGGGCGGGCGAGAAGCGCCTGACGTTCAACTACGCCCGCGTCTTCGTCCACAAGGCGGCCTCCTACCTCTTCGGCAAGCCGTACAACCTGCAGGTCCCCCCCTCGGACGAGATGCCCCCGGAGCGCGCCGCCGAGGTGGAGCGCCTGCTCAAGGCCACCTACGAGGCCAACAACCTCTACGCGCTCGACTACGATACCGCCGTGGATGCCGCCGTCATCGGCGACGGCGCCTTCCGCGTCCTCCCCACAGAGGAGGGCGTCCGGGTCACCTCCGTCGACCCCCAGGCGCTGGACGTCGAGACCGACCCGCTGGACTTCCGGCGGGTGCTCGCCGTCACCCACAGCTACACCGTCGAGGAGCCCGTCGACCACGGCCTGTGGGCCGGCCGCAGGCTCTCCGGCGAGTTCGTCGAGCGCTGGACCGACTCCGAGGTCACGCTGCAGGTCGATGGCGCCCACGTCGCCACCCTGCCCAACCCCCTGGGGCGTATCCCCTACGTCATATTCCCCAACATTCGCAGGCCGTTCTCCTTCTGGGGAGAATCCGACCTGGTGGACCTCATAGGGCCGGCGCGGGAGCTCAACAAGCGCATGTCCGTGCTCGCCTGGGTGCTGGAGGTCTCGGGCAACCCGATCGCCGTACTTGAGAACGCCGAGGCGGACGGTATCCGCGTGGGACCGGGGCAGCTCTGGGAGCTCCCAGCCGAGAGCAAGGCCTACCTGCTCGACCTACTACAGGGAGGGGGCGTCAAACTCCATATCGAGTACGTGGACCTGCTCTACCGGGCACTGCACGACATCGCCGAGACCCCGCGCACGGCCTTTGGGGATTCCGGCAGGGTGATCTCCGGCGCGGCGCTGGAGGTCGAGATGGAGCCGCTGGTCCAGAAGGTCAGCCGCAAGCGCCAGATATGGACCGGCGTCATCCAGGCCCGCAACGAGCTCATCCTGCGCTCCCTGGAGCTCTTGGGCGCCGGCCCCATGGCACCCTACAGGACGCTCGTCCAGTGGCCCAGCCTCCTGCCGGAGGACCGCTCCCAGACCGTGCGCGACGAGGTGGCGCTCGTGGAGGCCGGCATCCACTCCCGCCGCCGCGCGATGGAGGTCCTGGGAGAGGATGACCCCGAGGCGGAGTACCGCCGCGTCGTGGAGGAATCCCTGTCCCCTGAGGACATCTCGCTGATGCAACTACAGTACAGATAGGAGGGTTACCCATGGCACTCACCAAGACAGAGGCTGCAAAGCTCACCAACGATATGCTGCTGGCCGGCGTCGTCGAGACGATCGTCCAGGAATCCCCCGTCCTGCGCTACCTGCCCTTCATGGAGGTGCAGGGCAACGAGCTGCGGTACAACCAGGAGGCCACCAACCCCGCGGCCTCCTTCTACGACGTGGGCGACACCTGGACCGAGGCCACGCCCACCTTCAATAGCCGCACCGCGGCCCTGCGCATCATCGGCGGCGATGCCGACATCGATGCCTTCCTCCAGCAGACCTACAGCAGCGTGCAGGACCTGGAGGCCGCCATCATCGCCGAGCGCGCCAAGGCCGTCGCCTACGCCTTCTCCGACTCCTTCTACAACGGCGACTCCTCCGCCAACCCCAAGCAGTTCGACGGCCTCAAGAAGCTCATCACATCCCCCTCCCAGATAGAGGACCTGGGAGCCAACGGCGGCAACCTCACGCTCGACGCGATGGACTCCTTCCTCGATCGCGTCAAGCCCGGCAGACCCGACGTCATCCTATGCTCCAAGCGCACCCGCAGGAAGCTCAACTCCCTGCGCCGCGCCTCCGGCTCCGTGCTGGAGACGGACGTCGACCAGTTCGGCCGCCACGTCCTCTACTACGACGGCATCCCCGTCGAGGTGGACGACAGTATCTCCGACTCCGAGACCAAGGGCACCGCCAACAACTGCTCCACGATGTACGCCGTCAAGTTCGGCTTCCAGACCGGCCTGATGGGCATCGAGAACGGCGGCATCCAGGTCGAGGAAGTGGGCATGCTGGAGACGAAGAACGCCCGCAGGTGGCGCATCAAGTGGTACGTGGGCCTCGTGCTCTTCCGCGAGATAGCCGCCGCCAAGATGGTCGGCATCCTGCCCTAGGAGGTTGCGCCCATGGTCACGCGTGCCGATATGCGCAACCGACTGCGATGGGAGCTGGGCGACGAGACCCAGCCCTACGTCTGGAAGGACCTGGAGCTCAACGAGTACATCGATAGCTCCGTGCAGTTGCTGACCACCCACGTGCCCCGCACCCGCTGCAGGGTCGTTAACCCCGACCCCGCCGACGGCGCCTACTACCTGCCGGAGGACTGCATCGGACCGCCCTGGAGGGTCGACATGGACGGGCAGGTGCTGCCGCCCAGCGCCTACTTCCTGCCCGATGACCACATCCTCATGCTCGAGCCCATGGGCACCCGCGGGGTGCGACCGATCGCCGTCACCTATCCGGCGTGCGTCTTCCCTCCCGGGGACGACACCACACCCCTGGGCATCCTCCACTGGGAGGAAGAGCCCCTGCTGTGGCTATCGGCCTACTCCGCCCTCTGCTCCCTGGAGAGCAGGCGACAGCGCGGCGGCGTCATGATCCGCAAGGAGGTACCCTCGATCGAGGCCTACGCCCAGCGCTACAAGGACTGGCTACGATCACAACCCAGGAAGATGCACTGCAGCTTCCTGCGCTCCTACTAGCTGCCGGGAGGGGCACCCGCCCCTCCCTCACTCCCCACTTCAGAAAGGAGATACCATGAGCATCATCCAGCGAGGACTCATCACATCCTACGACCCCTACACCAGGCGCGCCACCGTGCAACCCATCGACTCCGATGGTGGAGCCGTCTCCGCCGTGGTGGCCGATCACGTGCGCGACGAGCACCTGCAGGACCACTGCCTCCTGCTGCGGCCCCCGGCAGGCGACCTGCTCGTGGTGGCCACCCTCGGGGGAGCCCCCTCCCAGGCGGTGATCCCGGGCAGCCCAGCCACCACGTCCAGCCTCCTGCTCGGGAGCATCCCCTACGCGACGGGCACCCCCTGGCAGGACGTGCTCTCGGCGACGATCACCACCGATGCCCCCTCGCGGCTGTGGATCGCCCTGCAGCTCGAGGGCTACACCAGCGCGCAGGCCACCTCCGCCCTGGAGGTCCGCATCCTCGCCGGCACCTCCCAGAGCCGGGTCGCCGCCTACGGCTCCCCCCTGGCGGGCCTGCGCCAGGCGTTCACCCACTCCTCAGTCATCGCCGCCGCAAGCGGCACCCGCAGCGTGCGCGCCCAGGTGCGCAACCTCGCCTCCGGCAGCACCGTCACCCTCACCGGCGGCGCCATGGTCGTCCTCCCCCTGCACGAGTAGGTGACCGCCAGGGCACGGAGGCACCCCCGGGAAGTGTGCCCCGTGCCCCTCGAGGGCCCTCCCACGAAGGCCCCAAAGCCGCTCTCTACCCCCACCTTCGATGCCTGCCCCCACCGCGGTACTTGCTCTCCCTTCAGCCCTGTCCCTATACTTTACCCCCCACCCACAGTTTGCGCCGCCCCTACACTTTGTGCTGCCCCCACAGGTTGTCCTCCCTGCCGGTATGCCCCTCTCCCCCTCGCGGACGCCCTGGCAAGCGTCCTTCCCGGGGGCAGGAGATGGATCGCGGGCTTATCCTCCCGCCTGGGGGGCGGGTGAGATGACCCACACCTGGTCTATCCTGCTCATGAGATCCCGGGTGCGCCGCAGCGCCTCGATGATTCGCCTGTAGGTCTCGATCTCCTCATAGGAGAGCCGACGACCCTTGCGGTCCTTCAGCCACTTCTCGGCCACCTGGTAGCCACCGATGTGGAACTCCCACGCTTCCCGGGGGACGTGCGTGAAGTGCTGCGTCCGGTTGATCCAGACGACCTGTCTCTGCTCGTCGTAGCAAGGTGCCTCCACGATGTTGTCGCCGGGCTGGGGGAAGCCTACCTGCGTGTGCTCCAGGGAGGGATCCCGCAGGGTGTGCAGGTCGATCAGCTGCAGGCCCAGGTCCGCGAGCTGGAGGAAGGTATCGCCGTCGGGCGGGAGGGGCACTCGCGGGAAGTCCGAGCGCAGGAAGTCGGCGTAGCGAGTGCGGTAGCTGGGCGAGTGGAGCACGGCGTAGATCCACCCCAGCAGGTCCTCCGGCGTGAAGGTGCCGGGAGTGCGGGCCGCTGGACGGTTGGGCCACCACCCCTCGGGCTCGAAGCGCAGGCCCGTCCGCTCCGCGACCTCGGCGATGAACGTAGGCGCGAAGTTGGGCCAGCGGGCGTACTCCTCCCTGGGGAAGAGGGATCTCACCAGCTCGGGTATCTCCTGCTGGGTGCGCGCCACCTCGGCCGCAGAGGCGATCTCCATCGCCTCGACGCGCCTCACCGCCTCGCGTATCGCGTCCGCCCTGCTGTACGCCTCCCCACCCTCAGGATACAGGTAGAGGGGGAAGAGGTAGTTTACTTCCTTGATGGACACAGTATGGTGCTGCACTATGTGTCTTGTAGCAAATAGATGCTCAAATCCCCTGCCTATCTCGATTGAGCGCGTAGAACTTATCCCCACGTTCTCGCCGCGCAGCATGTGGCCCATGACCTCGGGACGAGGCCTGCATATGAAGCCTCTGCTCCTGCCAGTATAGTAGGTGTAGCGAACATCGAACGGCCGATACAGCACCGGCACTATGCGGTCCCTGAGGACGCCGTGATCGCGGATGTCCTGCTGCGCCAGGCTCACCTTCCAGTCCCTGACATCTAGGCCGAGATTGTAGCGCTGCCTGGCCTCCTCAGGAGGGAGGGAGACAAAATCTCGCACTGTCCTGAGCATGTCCTCTGAGCTCCACTGGATGGCGAGCTTATCGCGCGCGGTCACGATCCCGACGGAGTTTACGGGCATGATATCGGTGATCCTGGGGCCGCGCTCGTACTCCTCCGCAAGGTCCGTCTGGCGGGGCTTGAAGAGGTACAGGGGTGATGTGGGGTGCAGCTCCTGCCACTGGGTGGTCGTGACGTCCTGCTCCCCGAGGTACCGGTACTTCTCCTCGCGCCTGCCCCACAGGTCGGCATGGAACACGCGTTTCGGGCCCTGGTAGCCGGGAGTCTTGACGAAGATGCCGATGCACACGCCCTGCTGGATGTCGAACACGTTCTCGTCTGGCCCGCCGTCTGGCGCCTTCTCTTTCTTCTTGGTGTTGCCGTGGAGGTCCAGCAGGTAGATGTGGTCGAAGGTGCGCATCAGCGACTGGCGCATCCCCCTGAAGGTGGGGTTATCCAGGTAGCTGTGGTTGCTGATGTAGGCGAGGATGCCCTGGCCGGTGCGGTTGATCCTCCACTGCCCGAAGCGGATGAACTTGACGTAGTCATCCTGCAGCCACTTCGGGTTGCGCTCGCCCAGGGGCTTGCCGTCCACCTGGTAGTAGTCGCGCAGGAGGTTGCCTATCCACTCGCCCCGGTTGGCGGAGTGGCCGGAGTAGGGCGGGTTGCCGAGCACGACCATGATCGGCTTGTCGCGCTTGATCTCCGCGGCAGCGTTGGCCTCCTGGCTGATGTACTCGGCAAAGGGCAGGGGTGAGGCCTGCACCGCCTCCGCGAGGGTGTTGGTTAGATAGACCCCGATGCGCTCGGAGCCATCGAGGTTGTAGCCGGTCTCGCGCAGCAGCCAGGAGAGCTTCAGGTGCGCGACGGCGTAGGGGGCCATCAGCAGCTCGAAGCCGAAGATGCGTGGGATGAGGCGCTCGGCGACGTACCCCTGCCACAGGCCTCCCAGCCCACGACTCAGCAGGCTCTCGTGCACCCTGAGGATCGCATCGTAAAGGAAGGTGCCCGTCCCCGTGGCGGGGTCGAGCACGATGGTGTTAGGATCGGCAAGGCCGTGTTCCTGCCCGAAGTGCTCCTGCAGGAGGCGGTCCACCGAGCGCACGATGTATGAGACCACGGGCTCCGGGGTATAGTACACCCCACGCATCTCCCGCACCTTCGGGTCATACTCCGCCAGGAACGTCTCGTAGAAGTGGACCACGGGATCCTCCTGGCGGGTGGCACGACCGAAGTCGCGCATGATCGCCGCCATGTCGGCCACGGAGAGCAGGTCGGCGATCGCGTCAACGATCCAGTCGACCGCGCTTGAGAGCCCGGGACCAGTGATCGCGTCGAAGAACTGGCGCAGGAAGGGGTTGGTCCTGGGCAGCATATGGGCCGCCATGTAGCGGTTGAAAGTCGTGGCCGTATCGCCCATGATCCTGGCAGTGAAGAGGCCATAGGCGATCGTCTGGGCGTACATGTCGGCGAAGTCCTCGGGCTGCAGATCCGGCAGGAGGGTCTCCCTGAAGGCCGCCAGCTGCAGGATCAGCTTGCTCTCGGAACCTCCCTGTGCAGCAGCCAGCTGCTCGTGCTCGAGCGTGCGGATCACCTGGTCGCGCAGGGTGTGGGCGAGCTCCGCCATGCGGATCGCAAGCTCGCGGGGGCTGGAGATACTCGGTGGCGACTGGGAGATGAACCCCTTCAGGAGCTGGTGGACCTCCTCCAGGCCCTTCGTGTCCCTGGCGATCCTACCGGAGTGGTCCGCCGAGCCCAGGCGTGCCCTGGCGCGCAGATCGCCGTTGAGGTACCAGCGAAACTCCAGGTAGTCGGTGAGGATGAGGTTGGGCAGGGCCTTGCGGTAGCGCACGAGCTGTTCGGATCGCTCTACGCGGTCGAGGTCCGTGCCCACATCCTTGGCCTCGACGTAGCCGATGGTCATCATGCCGCCGGGGCGAGGGCGCTGCACCAGGAAGTCGATCGCGCCGAAGTCGCTGCGTCCCGGCTCGTTGATCGCACGGGTGTTGGGCTGCAGGCTCTCGACAAGCCTCTGGAGCGCGGCCCTGTGGGTGTGCTCGCCGGCGTGCCCCGTGCGCAAGTTGTCTTCAATGGTCTTCAGATACGCTCTTACGGCGTCTCTCCACTCGCTTACCTGCATGCTGACCTCACGTAGTTTGCTGGCTGACCCCTGGAGGCAAGGTGTTATGGAACTTGGTGCACTCGCGCACCGCTGTGGCATCACTTACAGGGACCAGGCCGTCAACAAAAGTTGATAGCTATATCATACTACACGAGGGCCAGGTGGCATAGATCGAGCTGCGCAGGAGGCCCGTATCCGCGGTGGACGCCACAGGCCCTGAGGGTGTCCCGATCCAGGCTTCCCCCAGCATTCGGCCGTGACCCACGGGGTGAAGGCGCCTGTAAGCCTGCCCCCCACCGAGGGAGACGGCTGGACCTTCGACCGGAAGCCAGCGCGTGAGACCGCCGGGGAGTGGATGAGGGCTTTGTTCCTGCTGCGGCCTGAAGGGGATTGACAGGACCTAAATATGTAGGTATCCTACATATTAACCCTCAGGGGAACTTGCAACAGGAGGAGTCGTGATGAGCCAGGTAGAGATTCCCGGATACACCTACGGACAGCCCTCGGTGCAGCCCTCGCCCGTGTCGATGGAGGATCTGGAGCACATCCAGTCCTGTCTGCTGTGGTCGGATGAGGACGTGCAGGCGCTGCGCAGGGCAGGCGAGATCCTTGGCCCCCGCAAGGAGGAGATCCTCGACGTGTGGTACGGCTTCGTGGCGTCGCAGCCCCACCTGCTGGCCTACTTCTCTCGGCCCGATGGTCCCAGCCAGGAGTACCTGCAGAGGGTGCGCGCCCGCTTCGGTCGCTGGATCGAGGATACCTGCAGGGCGGAGTACGACCAACGCTGGCTGGACTACCAGGAGGAGATAGCCCAGCGGCACTTCACCAGGAAGAACCAGACCGATGGCGCGGCCGCGGAGGGCACGCCTCCCTACATCCATTGGCGGTACATCAACGCGCTGGTGTACCCTATATATGCCACGGTGCGGCCCTTCCTGGAGCAGAGCGGGGAGCCGCCCGAGATGGTGGAGAAGATGCACCAGGCCTGGCTGAAGGCCGTGCTGCTACAGGCCACCCTGTGGGCGCGTCCTTACGCCAAGAACGAGGCCTGGTGAGGAAGGAGCCTACCTTGAAGAGAGTGATCGCGCTGCGTCATGTCCCCTGGGAGGACCTGGGAGCGTTCGAGCGTCACATCGTGCGCCTTGGGGCGGAGGTGGAGTACGTCGACCTGTTCGCGGGGAGTATGCCCTCCGCGGTGGGGGAGCCCTCCGCCCTGTTCGTGATGGGCGGCCCGATGGGCGTGTACGAGGGGGATCGTTACCCCTTCCTGAGGCGGGAGGTGGAGTTCATCCGCAGCTGCCTGGAGAGCGGCGTTCCGACCGTTGGCGTCTGCCTGGGGAGCCAGCTGCTCGCGGCGGCGCTCGGCGCCGGAGTGTACCCCAACCCCCGGGGCAAGGAGATCGGCTGGGGCGAGATCACCACCATGCCCGAGGCCGCAAGCGACCCCATCTTCTCGAGGTTCGCCCCCACGGAGACGGTGCTGCACTGGCACGGGGATATCTTCGACCTGCCGCCGGGAGCTATCCCCCTGGCCAGCTCGGCTGTTACCCCCTGCCAGGCATTCAGGTGGGGCAGTAGCGCCTGGGGCATCCTCTTCCACGTGGAGGCCGATGACGGCCTGCTCTCCAGGTGGCTGAGCGAGCCCCAGATGATCGCGGAGGCCAGCGCACAGGATCCCAACCTGCCGGAGGCGATCGCGCGGGAGGCGCCCCGCCACGTGCCCCGGCTCGAGTCGCTGCAGGCGGCTGTGGTCGACGCCCTGCTGGGGCCTGCGGAGGGAGGATAGATGGACCGCCTCGCGATGACCTTCCTGCGGCTGGGGCAGGCGATGCGCGCCCTCATCGCCCGGGAGTCGCACGGTGAGGGTCTGACGCCGGCGCAGGCACAGGCGCTCCTGTTCGTGCGGCATACCAAGAGCTTTGCGACGACGATCGGTAACCTCGCGCTCTGGCTCGCCAGCTCGCACGCCAGCGCCGTGGGCGTGGTGGACTCCCTGGAGCGCAGGGGGCTGCTGACCCGGGAGGTCAGCGACCGCGACCGCAGGGTCACGCTGCTCCGCCTGACGCCCGAGGGGGAGCGAGTGGCCTCGGCGCTCGCCCGCTGGGGAGACGCCCTCTCGGAGGCGCTGGCCGAGATGACGCCCGAGGATCGCCGCGTCTTCGAGCTGGGGCTAGGCAGGGTGCTCTGGAGCCTGCAGGAGGCGGGAGCGCTCTTCGTGGCGGAGCCCTGCCGCGGGTGCGCCTACTTCCGGGAGAACGCCCTCCCGGGGAGTCTCCATCCCCACAGGTGCGCGCTGATCGACGCCTACCTCTCGGAGGAGGAGTCGCGCAAGCTCTGTCCCGATCACACACCGGTGGCGAATTTCTCCGGCAAATAGCCGAGGGGTCTCGCATATCCCCGCGATAAGTTGTATAATAAGTAATCTCAACGGCGAGGCCGCTGGGAGTTGCTCGGTCCCGTTGTGACCGAGCTTATTTGTTTTATAGCGGGTCGACAGAGAAGACAACACAAAGGAGTTCTTAATGGTCAACGTCAGCACAGCAGCAAAGGAGATCCTGCAGGGCGTGGAGGTCGCCGAAGGCGACGTGCTCCGTCTCGAGGTGCTCAACACCGGCGAGATCGGCCTGGTGAGCGGCAAAGCTCAGGTGGGCGATCAGGTGGTCGAGCACGAGGGACACGAGGTGCTCCACATCTCCGAGGACGTCAGCCAGGCGCTCGACGGCTCCACCATCGACCTCATCGAGACGCCGGACGGCATCCAGCTCGGCCTGGTGTTCAACGATGAGGACCTGGCAGGCGACGAGTTCCAGGCGCAGTAAGTGATCCCAGGGAGGGGCATAGCTCCTCCCTGCACCATCTCCGCCCTTTGGCCTGCACCGCTGGTGCAGATATGCTTCCCTGGCCTTCCAAAGGCCACCCCCTGACACTCCCCAATTGCGGGGCCTCCACACCCTCCGGGCCATAGAGCCACCCCTACACCACTTCCCACCCGGGACTACACCCGGACAGGTACGGCTGGCCTCCACCCCCCAAGACCTCAGGGTACACACCCCACATCGCATGGCACCCTCGGGGAGGCACAATATTAGAACAAAATAGAACACCATGCATGTCGGCCCCTGCGCAGCCCCCCTCTTTCGACCACACCATGCAAGGTATGCCCAGGGGAGAGCCCGGATCAGGCCACAGCACCTCCCCCCTCCACCCACGCCCCCCCTGCGACCCACATCAATGACCCCAACCCCTTTTTCCCGAATTCCCGATTCTTAAGTGATCGGGAAATCGGGAATTAGGGGCTGTGCCCTTTCATAGAGGGGACCTGGACACGTTTTGGGGGTATCTTGACAGCCTGGGCGGAGGGGTGTAGAGTAGGAGCTGGCTGATACCAAACGGGGCATCTAAAACTAAACCCCCAGGTAGAATGCGGAGTTAGCAAGTATTGTCCCCACACGCGTGGGGGTGAACCGTCTTACGCGTCTTCTCATGGTTGGTCTCTGCGCATTGTCCCCACACGCGTGGGGGTGAACCGGACACCCTTGAGCTTGTCCCACATCCACTTGAATTGTCCCCACACGCGTGGGGGTGAACCGTGCGGCGGTCGTGGCGCTCACGCAGTTGGCGAATTGTCCCCACACGCGTGGGGGTGAACCGCGCGCTTGGTCATCACGATCACGATCCGGATCATTGTCCCCACACGCGTGGGGGTGAACCGTCCACGGAAGCTCACGGTCAGCTGTGGGGATTATTGTCCCCACACGCGTGGGGGTGAACCGGACCGGCCGGGCACCTGGTTCACCCGCAACGCATTGTCCCCACACGCGTGGGGGTGAACCGGTCCCCGTGCGCTCCTGGAGGCAACCGATGGTATTGTCCCCACACGCGTGGGGGTGAACCGGCCGTGACAAAGGCCAAGCGCAGGGTGACCCATTGTCCCCACACGCGTGGGGGTGAACCGAGCTCACGACCTGGGAGCAGGCGAAATCCCTCATTGTCCCCACACGCGTGGGGGTGAACCGTGGCGTGGCAGGGTGTGGGCACCTCCCGAGACATTGTCCCCACACGCGTGGGGGTGAACCGTACTGTGACGACGACGCCCGCATCCGCGAGGCATTGTCCCCACACGCGTGGGGGTGAACCGGGCTGTGAGCCCAGGTACTGCGCCTGCCACCAATTGTCCCCACACGCGTGGGGGTGAACCGGGGCTCGAGATCGGCGAGAGGCAAGCTGTGCCTTCCTCCCCTTGCGCGGGATACAGAGTGTGAGGGTTGTGGCTTGCGGCTGCAGCAGGGGAAGGGGCATCTCCTGCTGCAGAGGGAGTACTTATGACTAATTCCCGATTTCCCAATTGTTAAGGGATCGGGAAATCGGGAATTTACCATAACACTCACTCCCTTCCAAATTGCCTCCCTACCCCCTCCAGGACTCACTCTGCACCGCGATCCCCTCTGGCTCTCTTCCCCTCCAGGGAGCAGTGACTCGCATCCCTCACCACCCCACCCCAATCTCATCCCGCCTCCCCAACTCCTCCATGACACAACCCTTATCCAACCCCAAGCCCACTCCCCTCCCCAACCCACCTCCATCCCCACCCCACCCTTCTAAACTCCACTGATCCCTACTCTATGACCCAGTCCACTGGACACCACCCAGCGTTCCCCTCTCCAGTGGTGGGAGAGGGGCTAGGGGAGAGGGGGTCCCTGGGACAGAGCAGGACGCCTCAGAGCACTCATATGTTCTCCACAACCTCCCTGGATGGCACCATGGCACAGCTTTGTGGGGGGAGGTGAGGTCATGGAGAGGAGGAGGGGAACCCCAGACGATCCATGATCGTCCGGGGACCCAGGAGGGGCGGCGACTCCCGTCCCCCTCCTCTCCATGAATCCCTAACACACCCAGCCCTGGGTGATCCACCCTAGGGAGAGGTCTGGAGAGATCACTCTCCATGAGAGGAAGCCCCCCTCGCCACTGCGTGGTGCTCCTCCACCAGGAGGAGTGCATGAGAGGATCCTCTCCATGAATCCCTAACACACCCAGCTCTGGGTGATCCACCCTAGGGAGAGGTCTGGAGAGTCCCTCTCCATGAGACAAAGACTCCCTCACCACTGCGTGGTGGAAGATCACCCAGAGGAGAGGCTTGGAGAGACCACTCTCCATGAGAGGCACCCCGCCTGGGGCAGTCCCCCGGAGGGGGGCGGGGGGAGGGGGCACTCCTCCAGGGGCTCGGGGAGAAATTCCCGAATTCCCGATTGTTAAGAGACCGGGAAATCGGGAATTTCGGGAATTGGGGCACTGGAGCTGGTGCCCCACATGAGGGCTGAGGGCATGTCAGGAGGTAGGAGGAGGGGGTGGGGGGATAAAAGGGGGGTGGGGCTATTTTGCCACCCACCTCCCCCTCTCCAGCTGCTGCACCTTCCCCAGCGAGCGCAGCACCGACAGGTGGTTCTGCACCGTCTTCTGGCCCATCTCCAGGTCTTTGGCCAGCTCCTCGGCGCTTGTTCCCTCGGGGTGGCGTGCCAGCGCTATCAGCACCTGCATCGAGCGCGGCAGGTTGCGCTCCACGCCCGCAAGCGTCTCGCTCCCCAGCTGCTCCTCCCTCAGCAGTATCTGGTCTCCCTCCCAGCGGAGACTGAAGCCCAGCGTCAGTCCCCGGGGCGCCAGGTTGCTCTTGCTCACCCTCACCGCGGTGCCTCCGGCCTCTCCCGCCAGCAGCTGCAGCACGTGCCTGCCCTTGCCGTGCTTGGCGAAGGAGCCGTAGGGGCGGTAGTCGCTCAGGTTGGCTCCCGGGGAGGGTTTTGCGTGGTGATCCAGCACCAGCGCCGTTATCTGCAGCTCCTCCAGCCAGGTCAGGATCTCCACCACTGCCGCCACGTCCTTCGTGTCCGACTCGTATGCCCCCAGCGTCAGGGAGTCGAGGATCACCATCGCGGGGGCGAAGTCCCACGAGGCCTCCACCTGTGCCCTCACAGCAGGATCCGTCAGGGAGCCCTGCGTGCGCAGGTAGTAGATCCCCTCCGGCGGGCCCATCAGCCCCATGCCTCGGGAGAGCGCGTAGCTCCTGCGGACGAACTCCTCCGCGTCGAACTCCGTGTCCACGTACGCCACTGGGCCGCCGATCGTCTGCTTTCCCAGGAAAGGACTGCCGGTGCACACGTGCAGCGCCAGCGCCGTCGCAAAAGCGCTCTTGCCTGTGCCCGCGTCTCCGTACAGGAGGGTGATCGTCCCCTCGGGGATGAGGTCCTCGACGATCCAGTCGCGTGGCCGGGGCTCGGGCTGCAGCCACACGGGGACGAACCCGGGATGTTCCCGATTTCCCGATTCTTTAGGGACCGGGAATTCGGGAATACGCTCTTGCCGCCACCTGGTGGCCATCTCGGGAGTGACCGTCTTCACCTTGCGGGCCAGCAGCTTCTCCAGCGGCTCCCTGTAGTCCGCCAGGTCGTACCCCAGCAGGATCTTGACGGAGCCCTCGGGCGCGCCCATCTCCAGCAGGCGCAGGGCTATCCGCTGCATGTGAGCGATGCCTCCCTCGTCGGCGTCGGGCACGAGCACGACCTCCCTGCCCAGGATCGGCCTGAGAGCCTCCTCCCCCGGGGTGGTGGCTGAGCCACAGGCTGTGCCCAGCACGAGGTACTTCTCCGGTGGCAGGAGCTCCGAGAGCACGTCCGCTCCCTTCTCGCCCTCCGTGAGGACGATCGTCGCCCCGGGGGATGACGCCAGATGCTGGCTGCGGTACAGGGGGAGCGATTCCTTCGGCAGGTCGCCCAGGCCCCACGAGCCGTCGGGGAGCTTGTAGGGCATGGACACCTTCACACCCTCGGGATTCTCCACGCGGATGTGGTAGGCCACCAGCGCCCCCGCAGGATCGCGCAGCTCGTAGGTCTTCTCGCCGGCGGGAGAAATTCCCGAATTCCCGATTGTTAAGGGATCGGGAATTCGGGAATTTGTGGGGAGCTCGCCCGCGATCCTTGTGGCCTCCGCCAGCACCTCCTTGAACTGCGAGCTGTTGGTGCGGTCCCAAAGGCCGTTGAAGCGCACGTGCCCGAGGAAGTCGATCACGTCCCCCTTGCGGTCGCAGCCGAAGCACTGCCACCTCTGGCGCGAAGGGTATATCGCCAGGCTGGGAGTCTTCTCCTTGTGGAAGGGGCAAAGGGCCTTCAGGTAGCCCCCCTCCCTTCGGAGCTCGCCCGCGTGGCGCTCCACGAGCGACGCGAGGTCCAGCTTCGACTTGATCTGCCGGATGTCGGTTGTGGGCTGCTTCTGATGTCTTGCGCCGCGTGGCTGGGGGAACGGGGCGTCCGCCCGGGAGGAGTCGACAGGATTACTCCGCATCGCCATCCGCCGCCTCCTTTGCCGGCGCACTCTGGAGCTGCTGCTGCACCCAGTTCTCCAGGACGTCCAGCGGGACCCTGCGAGATCTCGGGGGCACGAGCACCGAGGGCAGGTATCCGGAGTTGACCAGGGCCCAAGCCTTGGCGCGGCTGATGCCCAGGTAGGAGGCGACCTCAGGAACCTTCAAGAGCCGTCTTTGCACGAGCATCCTCCTATTATTATATAATTATGTTCTACTATGTACTGGATAGGCGCATTATAGAAAATATAATCGATACGTGTAAAGACCTGGAGAAGGTGGGGGCTTCGTGGTACGCCCTGGAAGGCCTCGGGGGCGCCGGCTAGAGAACGCTGCCTTCTCTCTTGTATAATGACAAGTTAGTGTATCTCTGTTTTCCAAAATACTTCGAAAGACCAGGTGCTCAATGGCGGCAAAACCAATCGTAGCTATAGTAGGTAGACCAAACGTCGGCAAGTCAACTTTCTTCAACCGCCTGCTGGGGGAAAGGGCAGCGATAGTGCAGGATGAGCCTGGCACCACGCGCGACCGCCTCTACGGCGAGGTCAGCTGGCGCGGCAGGACCTTCACCATCGTCGATACCGGCGGCCTGGAGACCAGCGTCGACTCATCCTCCGATGAGCCCGACCCCATCCGCCGCATGGTTCGCGAGCAGGCAGAGCAGGCCATACGGGAGGCCGACCTGATCGTCTTCATGATCGACGTCAAGACGGGGCCCACCCCCTCGGACTATGAGATAGCCGACCTGCTCAGGCGCACCAACAAGCCCACCATCCTGGCGGTCAACAAGGCCGACTCCCCTCAGCGGGAGTACGAGGCCGTGGAGTTCTACTCCCTCGGCATGGGCGATCCCATCCCCGTCTCCGCCTACCACGGCATGGGCATCACCCCCCTCCTGGACAGGGTCGTCGAGCTCCTCCCTCCCGAGGAAGAGGAGGAAGAGGAAGAGACCGGCCCCGTCGTGCGCATCGCCATCGTCGGCAGGCCCAACGTCGGCAAGAGCCGGCTCCTCAACGCCATCCTGGGGCAGGAGCGCGCCATAGTCAGCGATGTACCCGGCACCACGCGCGACCCCGTGGACACGGAGATCCAGTGGGGCGACCAGCGCATAGTGCTCATCGACACCGCCGGCATACGGCGTCGGGGCAAGGTCGAGTCCGGCATCGAACAGTACAGCGTCTTCAGGACCCTCAGGGCCATCGGCCGCAGCGACGTCGTGCTGCTGCTGATAGATGCTCAGGAGGGCCTCACCGCCCAGGATGAGCACATCGCCGGCTACGTCCTGGAAGAGTACAAGGGGCTGGTGCTGGTCGTCAATAAGTGGGACCTCGTTGAGAAGGACGAGAACACCGCCAACGAATACGTCGCCCACCTCAGGGAGAGAATGCCCTTCGTCGACTGGGCACCCGTCAGGTTCATCTCCGCCAAGTACTCCCAGGGCATCCCCGGGCTGGTGGAGACCGCCCTCAAGATCGCCAGGGAGAGGGAGCGCAGGATCACCACCGCCGCCCTCAACCGCCTGCTGAGGGACGCCGTCGCCGCTCACCAGCCTCCTAGCAAGCCCGGCAAGTGGCTCAAGTTCTACTACGTCACTCAGGCTGATGTCAAGCCACCCACATTCGTCTTCTTTGTGAACGATCCCAAGCAGGTGCAGTTCGGCTACAAGCGCTATCTGGAGAATCGCATACGGGAAGCCTACGGTTTTGAGGGTACTCCCATCAGGATGTACTTCCGCAGCAGACAGGAGACGTAGAGATGTCCGTAGTCATTGCTTGCATTATCGGGTACCTTCTGGGCTCCATACCCAACGGCTACATCGTGGGCAGGCTGATGGCAGGAGTGGACGTGCGCACGGTGGGCTCCGGCAAGACGGGCGCCACCAACGTCCGCAGGCTCGTGGGGTGGAAGGGCTTCTTCCTCGTGCTCTTCATGGACGTCGCCAAGGGCGCCCTGGCGGTGCTGCTCGCTCGGTGGCTCCTGCCCGAACCCAACTACTGGGCACAGGCCGCAGCTGGCGTCTTCGCAGTCGTCGGCCACACCTGGCCCCTGTTCCTGGGCTTCAGAGGTGGCAGGGGACTGGCCACCGGGATGGGCGCCCTCCTGGTGATGGTCCCACTGGCGGTGCTGGTGCTGGCCGTGCTGGGTATCCCCCTGGTGATCATCTCCAGGTACATCAGCCTGGGGTCGGTGACCGGCAGCGCCCTCGCCCCCATAGTGGTGCTGCTGCTGGTGATCTTCCTGCACGAACCATGGGCGTACTTCGTCTACACCCTGGTGGCTGCCCTGCTGGTCATCGCCATGCACAAGGACAACATCCAGAGGCTCCTCCAGGGCACGGAGAGAAGGATCTAATGCCACAGCACCGCCGGCACGAGCGTTCGACGCAGCTTGATCTCCCTGGCCTGCGTGTCGAAGCTCTCACCTACCTGGACCCAGGACTCCGCTGAGAGGGTGAGGAGGCAATGCGGGATCTCGGAGTTGAGCATCACAGATCTGTCCAGCAGGAACACCTGCACGTTCTCCGTCCTTCGGGGCAGCGCCACGCATATGAGCGTCGTGCCGTACTGCGGGGTGAAGATCCTGCGGTTGTTGCACACGTAGAGCACGTCCGTCCAGCGAACGCGCACGCAGTGCAGCGCCAGGCGCCACCCCGTGCTGGGGATGCGCGTGAGAACCTGGTAGTCGTCCTCCCCACGGCTCCGCTTGCCCAGGTCGGGCTGCACCAGCTCTATCGTCTCCCCGTATCGCAGGAAGCTCTCCCTGTCGAGGACGTCGATGGCGATCGGTTGGGATCTCACGAGAGTAATAGTACGCGCTGCATGCCGGAAGGTCAACCTTCAGACACAACATCTTTCATCGGGAGGTAGATTTTGGGCAAGGTACATGTATCCAGTCATCCACTGGTGGCCCACAAGGTCACCCTCCTCAGGGATGTCAACACCGAACCTAAGCGGTTCAGAGAGCTCGTGGACGAGATAACCAGCCTCCTGCTCTATGAGGCCACGCTCGATTTCCCCCTCAGAGAGATCGAGGTCCAGACGCCCCTGGCCACCACCCGCGGGTACGACCTCCAGTGGCGGATCGGCTTCGTCCCCATCCTGCGCGCAGGCCTCGGCATGGTGCCGGCAGCCCTCCGCCTGATGCCCTTCGCCGAGGTGTGGCACCTGGGGATCTACCGCGAGCACGATACCCTCAGGCCCGTGGAGTACTACAACAAGCTCCCGCAGGACATGAAGATCGATGTCGCCCTGGTGCTCGACCCCATGCTCGCCACCGGGGGCTCAGCGGTCGCGGCGGTGGATGTCCTCAAGCTCCGCAACCTGTCCGCCGTGCGCTTCGTGGGGCTCATCGCTGCCCCCGAGGGCATAGAAGCCCTCACCAGGGCGCATCCAGATATCGAGATCTACGTGGCTGCTGTGGATTCACACCTCAACGACCAGGCCTATATCGTGCCCGGGTTGGGGGACGCCGGAGATAGACAGTTCGGGACAGGCTAGCAGGGGAGCTTTACTGGCTGAGCAGATCAAACCTCACCTGCTCCTGCTTGCGGGTGATCGCCCTGAAGAGCCTTCGCACGAGCTGGGTGACGTAATCGCCCAGCTCGTACGTGGCGATTGATCCAAGTACGAGGCCTCCTATGGCGCCTATGACTGCGCCGAATATGAACAGGTTACGTCCTGTAGTTGTCGACATTCCTTCCTCCAGGTTATTGGATGAGCAGCAGAGGCTTCGCCTCCTTCCAGAGCTCATCGAGCTTGTAGAACGCCCTCTGCTCTGGAGCAAAGATGTGCACCATCACGTCCAGGAAGTCTATCAGCACCCAGCCAGAGGCGCTGCTGCCTTCTATCCTTCTGGTGGGCACGCCCATCTCGTCGGCCCTCTCTACCAGGGCCTGAGACAGAGCGTTGATCTGCCTCTCGGAGCTGCCGCTGCAGATCACGAAGAAATCAGCAATGATAGATACGCCCCTGAGGTCCAGCAGCACGATGTCCGATGCCTTCCTCTCAGAGGCTACATCAACCAGTTCTCTCGCCAGTGTCTCCGGTTGTATCTGCGTAGAGTCAGCTGTAACCATCTATACCTCACTAAATTCTACCCGTCACATGTATTCGTAGCAAACATTATGCCCCTTTGTGTGGCTGCCACGCTTGGCAAATTATATGCGATATTTACAATCGTGTGGTTGCGTGCAACCTTGAAGGGGCCTTACGTTGTTATTAACAACGGATAGACATAAATATGCCCATGTGTTGTTGTATAACCTTCCAGGTTGCTGTTGAGTTATGGAATAGGGGATGAGTTTCCGCCCACGCAGGGGATGTAGGGGTATCGCAGGTCTTGTAGCAGGAGGTACAGGTGTGGTAAAGCACAGGGAATCCAGAGAGGATTCTGGTCAGATGTCGCACGAGGCGTTGTGCATCTACGAAGAGTGCAGGTTCTGCAAGCACAGAGTGAACGTGCATCGCACTCCCAACGAACAGGGACAATGCAACCTCGAGCTGCAGGGGGTCATGAAGGTCGAGATGTGTAAGGGGAAGCTGTTCTTCTCCCTGGACCCCAACCGCGCAGCCAAGTACAGGATATGGAAGCTGACTCAGCTGGCAAGGAGGACGCCCAGGGAGAATGGCCTGAGCATGATCTAGGGGACGGGCAGGGGCAAGGAGTCCGTGATCACAGCCCCAGCGACTCCCTGAGCCTGTCGAAGAAGCCCTTCTCGCCCTGCTCGGGCTGAGGCTTCTCGAGGGTGTCGCCCAGCTGCCTCAGGAGCTGCTTCTGCTTCTCGTTCAGGTGGCGGGGTACGACCACCCTGAAGGTGACCACCTGGTCGCCGCGACCGCTGCCCCGCAGGCTGGGCACGCCCTTGCCGCGCAGCCTTATCGTGTCGCCGGTCTGCGTGCCGGGCTCAACCCTCACCTCGGCCGTGCCCTCCAGCGTCGGGATGTCTATGGTGTCGCCCAGCGCCGCCTGCACGATGTTTATGGGCATCTCCAGGTGTATATCCCTGCCGACGCGCCTGAACAGCGGGTGCGGCTTGATGTCGAACTCTATGAACAGGTCGCCGCTCGGTGCCCCAGGATCTCCCGGCTCTCCCTCGCCCGACAGCCTCAGGTGGAAGCTCTCGTCGATGCCCGCAGGCACCCTCACCTCCAGCCTGCGTGGGGCGGTCACCCAGCCCTGGCCCCGGCACTCACGGCACGGGTTGGTGATCACCACGCCCTCGCCCTGGCACGTGTTGCACTGCGTCACCGTCACGAACTGCCCTATAAGGGTGCTCTGCATCCTCCTCACCTCACCTGATCCACCACAGGTGGGGCATCGGGATGGCGAGCTCCCCGGCTCTGCCCTCGTGCCCTGACACCTCGGGCAGACCGTGCGCCTGGTGATCTCTATCTCCTTGGTGGTGCCGAACACGGCCTCCTCGAAGGTCAGCGTCAGCCTGTAGCGCAGGTCGTTGCCCTTGCGCGGGCTCCTCGTCCGCCTCGTGGATGCACCAAAGAGGTTCTCAAATATGGTCTCGATGCCGAAGCCGAACGGGCTGCCGGTGAAGTCGTAGCTGCCGAAGCCGCCGTTGCCCACGCCCTCGTGGCCGAACCGGTCGTACATGGCGCGCTTCTCGGCATCGCTCAGCACCTGGTAGGCCTCGTTGATCTCCTTGAACTTGGCCTCAGCATCGGGCTCCTTGTTCACGTCGGGGTGATACTGCCGTGCCAGACGCCTGTATGCACGGCGTATCTCCTCCTCGGACGCGTTGCGAGGTACTCCAAGGATCTCGTAATAGTCCCTCTTAGTTCTGCTGTCCATAAGCACTCAACTCTAAGTAATGCTATCAACTAACAACTTACCTAATGCGTCGACAGGTGTCAAAAAGCAGTGTGGCCGGAGCACAAACCGACTCCGGCCACACCAGCGAGGCTTAGACCTCTCTGAACTCGCCCTCTATGGTGCCGTCATCAGGGCCCTTGCCCTGGCCGCCCTGTGGCCCCTGCTGGCCGCCAGGCTCCGGCCCGTAGGTACCCGTCGCCTGCTGGCCATACATCTGTGCGCCGATCTGCTGGCTGGCCCTGGCCAGTTCGTCCGTGGCGGTTCTTATCCGCCCGATGTCCTCGCCGGCCATCGCCTGGCGCAGGTCCTCGATCTTGCGCTGGATGTCCGACTTCAGGCTCTCGTTGATCCGATCGCCGTGCTCGCGCAGCACCTTCTCGGTCTGGTAGATCAGCGAGTCGGCGATGTTGCGGGCCTCCACCAGCTCCTTGCGCCTCTGGTCCTCGGCGCGGTGCTGCTCGGCCTCGCGCACCAGCCGCTCCACCTCCTCCTTCGACAGGCCGCTGGAGGCGGTGATCGTCACCTTCTGCTCACGACCGGTCGCCAGGTCCTTGGCCGAGACGTTGAGTATGCCGTTGGCGTCTATATCGAAGGTCACCTCTATCTGCGGCACTCCCCTGGGTGCAGGCGGTATGCCGTCGAGGATGAACCTCGCCAGAGTCTTGTTCTCGGAAGCCATGGGCCTCTCGCCCTGCACGACGTGGATCTCGACCTGCGTCTGGTTGTCCGCCGCGGTCGTGAACACCTGGCTCCTGCGGGTCGGGATGGTCGTGTTGCGTGGGATCAGCGGTGTGGCCACCCCACCCAGCGTCTCGATGGACAGGGTCAGCGGCGTAACGTCCAGCAGCAGGACGTCCTTCACCTCTCCGGACAGCACACCCGCCTGGATCGCCGCACCTATGGCCACCACCTCATCAGGGTTGATGCCCTTGTGAGGCTCCTTGCCAAAGAACTTGCGGACCGTCTCCTGGACCAGAGGCATCCTGGTCTGGCCACCGACAAGCAGCACCTCGTCTATGTCCGACTTGGAGTAGCCGGCGTCCTTCAGCGCCTGCTCCATCGGCGGGATAGTGCGCTCCACCAGGTCGCCGACCAGCTGCTCGAGCTTCGACCTAGTCAGCGTTATGATCAGGTGCTTGGGGCCAGAGGCATCCGCCGTGATGAACGGCAGGTTGATCTCCGTCTGCTGGGTTGTAGACAGCTCGATCTTGGCCCTCTCAGCGGCCTCCTTCAGCCTCTGCAGGGCCATGCGGTCCTGCCTCAGGTCTATGCCCTGGTCTCTCCTGAACTCCTCTATCAGCCAGTCGATGATCCTGTTGTCGAAGTCATCGCCACCCAGGTAGGTGTCACCGTTCGTGGCCTTGACCTCGAACACGCCCTCGCCTATGGCCAGTATGGAGATGTCGTACGTACCACCACCAAGGTCGTAGACTGCGATCTCCTCCTCGCTCTTCTTGTCCAGACCATAGGCCATGGATGCAGCTGTAGGCTCGTTGATGATCCTCTTGACGTTGAGCCCCGCAATAGTCCCCGCATCCTTGGTCGCCTGCCTCTGGCTGTCGTTGAAGTAAGCAGGCACCGTGATCACCGCGGAGTCAACCGTCTCGCCAAGATAGGCCTCTGCGTCCGCCTTCAGCTTCTGCAGGATCATCGCCGAGATCTCCTGAGGGGTGTACCACCTGTCCCCCATCTTGACCTCGACTCCGCCGTTGGCTGCCTGACGAATCTTGTAGGGGACTATCTTCATCGCCTTCTGGACCTCAGGGTCATCGAACCTTCGGCCCATGAACCTCTTGATGGAGAATATAGTGTTCTCAGGGTTGGTGACGGCCTGCCTCTTGGCTATCTGCCCCACCAACCTCTCACCCGTCTTCGGGTTGATAGCCACAACGGAAGGCGTCAACCTCGAGCCCTCAGCGTTGGGAATGATCGTGGGCTCACCACCTTCCATCACAGCCATCACAGAGTTGGTCGTACCAAGGTCTATACCAATAGTTCTTCCCATATCCTCACTCTCCTTTCGGCTACTGTGCTACTTTGACCATGCTTGGCCGCAGCACCCTGTCTCCAAGCATGTAGCCCTTGCGATATTCTTCTACTACGGTTCCGTGCTCAACCCCCTCCACAGGCTCGGTAGATACAGCCTCGTGGATGTTGGGATCAAAAGGCTTCCCCACTGCCTCTATCGGTTTGAGCCCTGCCAGCTCGAGCGTAGAGAACAGCTTGCGCTCGACCAGCAGCAACCCCTCTACCCAGGGACTGCCCTTGAACTCTTCCGGGATAGCCTTCTTCGCTCTCTCGAAATCGTCCAGCACCGACAGCAGGTTGTAGATCAGCGACGCCGTGGCCTCCCTGGACCACGACTCCTTCTCCTGCTCTATCCTTCTCCTGTAGTTGATGAAGGACGCTCTCTCCCGCTTGAGCTCGTCCAGCAGCCCCTGAGCCTTCTCCCGCTCCTGCTGGAGCTGCTGCTCGAGATCAGCCTGGGCTGAGGCCTCGGCAGCCTCGATCTCCTCGACCACGGGCTCAGTCATCTCCATGGGCTCGTTGTCCGCCTGAGCCTTCTCCAGCTCCGGCTCCACAGGCTGAGTGTTCTCCATCTCCTGCTCGTTTCTTGCTTCCTGGGTCATCAGCACCTCCTCGGTCATCTAGCTCTCAAGGTATTTGTCAGAGAGCAGCTCGCTCAGCAGGTTCGACAGGTAGTAGACCGAAGATATCGTGCGCTTGTAGCGCATCCTCATCGGGCCCACTACCGTCAGCAACCCCTGGCTGCCACCCGCAGCTCTGTAGGTGGCCGTGACTATCGCACAGTTCTGCATCTCGGGGATCGGGATCTCCGACCCTATGATCACGTGGACGCCAGGCCACCTGGCGACCCTCTCCGATAATATTCTTAACAAGCTGCCACCCTCGATCATTTCTATCACCGGGCGTGCGCGCTCGCTGCTCTGGAACTCGGGCTGCGCCAGCATCTGCGTCAGCCCCACCTGATGGACCTCTCCGATCCCCGATGCCTGCGACACCACGTCTATCACTGCCCTTACGATATCGCTGACCGGAGCAGGCAGGTCCCTGGCCCTGCGAACCAGCCTGGAGGTCACCTCACCAGCGAACTCGGCGTTCAGAGCCGCAGCGATGCTGTCCAGCTCCTCCTGAGAAGCCTCATAGGGCATCTCGTACACCGACTGCCTCACCGTACCATCGTCCATCACAGCTATCACCAGGGCGGACCTGTCATGCAGCTGTATGAGGTGTATCCGTTTCAGTCGCAGGTTTTCCGACTGCGGGGTAGTGACCAGCGCAGCATTATTTGCCAGCTGCGCCAGCACCGAAGCCGCCAGCTCCGCCCACCTCTCGATGTCTCTTACCCTCTCTATCTGGTGGAACTGGTGCTCCACACGCCTCAGATCCGCCGGGCTGAGACCCAGGTTGTCCATCAGGTTTTCCACATATAGCCGGTAGCCGGCCTCGGAAGGCACACGCCCACCGCTGGTGTGCAGGTGGGTCAAATAACCCATCTTCTCCAGCTCCGCCATCTCGTTGCGCAGGGTAGCAGAGCTCACACCCAAGCCGTACTTGTCCCGCAGCGTCGCGGACGCCACAGGCTTGGCTGTAGCTATGTACTCCTCTATCACCAGCTTGAGCACCAGCCTGGCTCGCTCGGAAAGGTTCAGGTCTCTCATCCTAGCACCCACACCTCTGGAATTAGCACTCTCGCCTTGAGAGTGCTAATCCGGGTATCAGAATAGCATTATAATATGAAAGTGTCAACCTCTTAGTGAGCTCTTTTGGAGAGCGCAAGGAGTGTGAGTAGCGCTAACCGGTGCTTATGGGCGTTGCGAGGGAAGTGTAGAGGATCCAGAACACTGCAACGCCCAGCACCAGCACCACGAGAATTCCTACTACGGTGAATACCCCAGAGTTCTCTTCTTCCATCGGTTATTCAGTTTAGGCAGTAGGTTGTTGAGATTGCTGCTCGCTTGTCGTATCCTCGGGCAGCATCGGCTCGAGGATCTTCTGGATAGCCATCACGTGCTGGCAGTCCCCGAAGGTCGAGAATGTATGGCATCCACAGTTCCACTTGTTGTCCCTGAAACTAACCTCGTACGAGTTGTTATCCCCATTAAATGTAGCCTCGAGATGGTGGATGCGTACCCTCTCCGGCTCCTGCGCATACCTGTGTGCCTTCTCTATCTTGCCTATAAGTCCTGAGTTCATTGGCCACCTCCTGCTTTAACTACCGCTAAAAGCACACATCCGGCAGCCCTCATCGCTACCGGATGTGTTCTATCGCCTCCGTGTAAGAGACTTTCCATTGGTTTGACATTGCCGATACCACCCTTTGGTTTGGATGGATTATATTCCTGGTTTGGACAAGAGTCAACTGTGCAGATGCATGAAAATACCAGCAGCGCCGCTGGCAGGTAATATGCTAAGCTTTCTGCATGAGGGGCGAAGATGTCGAGACCTGAGCTGGAAAGAGTCATCGTTGAGGCCATATCAAAAGAGGATTTCCTGCAGCTGCTGGTGGATTCCCCTTACGACGCGCTGGCCTCCTATGATCTCGACCCCCGCGAGGTAGGAGCCCTGATAGCCGCCAGCGAACCTGACCTGCTGGCGCTTGGGGTGGATCCCCAACTTGTCAGAAAGTATGTAAATATTTTCCATATTTCCAGAGGCGGTGGCGGTTGATTCGATTGACACTGCGGGATTGCAGTTCTATATTTACCGTGTCTACAACTGGGAGAGTTTTCAATGGCTACTGTGGATCATCGTAGTGTAAGCAGGTTCCTTTCGGAGAGGGCCAGAAGGATCCCCCCTTCCGGCATCAGGAGGTTCTTCGACCTGATATCTGGAGTCGAAGGAGTCATATCCCTGGGCGTAGGAGAGCCCGACTTCGTCACCCCAGACCCCATACGCGAGGCTGGAATCAGAAGCATAAGAGAGGGACACACCTCTTATACTTCTAATTACGGCCTTCTCGAGCTTCGGGAGCTCCTCTCGGAACATCTGGCAGCCAGATATGGCGTGAGGTACGACCCCCACTCGGAGATCCTCATAACAGTTGGAGTGTCTGAGGCGCTCGATATTGCCTGCCGAGCGGTCCTCGGGCGGGGCGACAGGATACTCGTGCCCGATCCCTCCTATGTGGCCTATGTGCCCGCGGTCGTCATGGCCGATGCCGAGCCTGTCATGGTCCCTCTTTCCCAGCGCTACGAGTTCGAGATGCGCGTGGAGTTCCTCGAGCCGCTCCTGTCCCCAGAGGTGAAGGCCTTGCTGCTTGCCTATCCCAACAACCCCACCGGTGCGGTTATGCCGAGGCACGAGCTGGAGAAGCTGGCAGCCTTTGCCGAGGAGCACGATCTCCTCGTCATCTCCGACGAGATCTACGACAGGCTCACCTACGGAGTCGAGCACACCTGCTTCCCATCCATGCCCGGTATGAGGGAGAGAACCATACTCCTGGGCGGCTTCTCCAAGTCGTACGCCATGACCGGATGGCGGGTGGGGTACGTCTGCGCACCGGCTGACCTGATAGAGGCCATGATGAAGATCCACCAGTACACCATCATGAGCGCCCCTACCGCCGCCCAGTACGCAGCGATAGAGGCTCTGAAGTCTGGTGAACCCTACGTACAGCAGATGAGGGCCGAGTACGATCGCAGGCGGAAGGTGATGGTCTCCTCCCTCAACGAGATAGGGCTGCCCACCTTTGAGCCTAAGGGAGCCTTCTATGTGTTCCCGGATATCACCCCCACAGGCCTGTCCTCCATAGAGTTCGTGGAGCAACTCCTGCTACAGCAGAAGGTAGTTGCTGTGCCAGGGGATGTCTTTGGCCCCTCGGGGGAGGGGCACGTGCGCATGTGCTACGCCACATCCATGGAGCAGATAGAAGAGGCTCTGGAGAGGATCAACAGATTCGTGCACAGGCTATAGCCTTTCCTCCTCTCCCAAAGATTTATCAGGAGGTGTTTCTTTATGGCTGAGGCTCAGTTCCCCAGAACCCTGCTTTTGGCTACCGACGGGCTACAGGACTCCGCCCTGGCCCTCGATGCTGCCTTGGATCTGGCGTCCAGGGCCGGTGCCGATCTGCACGTGGTGCATGTGTGGCAGGCACCGCCACCTTTTGCCCCAGTCGGTATGGTGCCCGTGGTGGTGGAAGACCAATCCTCAGAGGTTGAGAGTGCCGCCAGAAACCTGCTGGAGAAAGAGGTAGAGAAGGTCCGATCCAGGGGTGTCACAAGTGTCCACCCCCACCTGCTGTCAGGGCGTCCCGCTGAAGAGATACTGTCGGTTGCCAGGCAGATAGAGGCCGACCTGATAATCATCGGCAGCAGGGGTAAATCCGGCCTTGAGCGACTCATGATGGGTAGCACCTCTGAAGAGGTGGTACACCATGCCCACGTACCGGTGCTCGTGCTGAGAGGTGGGGCGGATGTCTGGCCACCTCACAAGGTGGTCGTGGGCGACGATTTCTCGGAAGAAGCTGAGCGAGCTGCAGAGATCGCCGCAGCCATCGCCAAGCTACTGGGTTGCGGTCTGGAACTGATCACCGCCTATCCTACACCTGTGCACCCAAGAAGACATCCTGAGGTGCTTTCGGAGCTGCTGCAGTCCCTGCAGGAAAGCTCCTCCCAGCGATCCGAGAACCTGAGGGGCAAGTTTCAGGTCGAGGTCAAGCCCGTAGTAGAGGCTGGAGATCCTGCAGAGGTCCTGCTCCGCCACTCAGACCGAGATGGAGAGCCGACTCTGGTGGTGGTAGGAGCGCGTGGACTGGGAGCTGTGCAGCGCATGCTGCTCGGGAGCGTATCTACAAAGATCCTCAGGACCTCGCGGAATCCTGTGCTGGTGTGCCCACGCCCCAGATAGCCTACTGACCGATAGCCAGGAAGGGCGAACACTGTCTGTAGTATCTCCGTATCTCCTGGCTTTGGTAATGATCTCATTTGACTTTATAATCAAACAATAACAGAACTCACCTGTATCAGAAGGAGTTCAAAAGATGGCGGCTGTGATTGCTGCTTGCAGGCTGGTGCTTCATCTGCCTGAAAGCCAGTCCCTAAAAGATAAGCGCCAGGTTTTGAGGTCTCTGCAGAGCCGGCTCACCGATGCATACAGCGTATCCGTTGCCGAGACTGGCTCGCAGGACAAGTGGCAGTCCGCTGAACTGCTGGTAGCTTACGCCTCCAGCGACTCGCGCCACGCAGATGAGGTGCTGGCCAAGGTAATAGCATTTGTTGAGAGCTATCACCTCCCCGTCGAGCTGCTCGATGCGGAAACAGAGCTGATTCATGCTTTCTAGAGGCTGTGTGATTACCGGGCTGGAAGAAACTTTTACGTCCTTTGAGAGTTATTTTATCTAGATACCAAAAGAGGTGAAACTTGAAGCATCTATCGGTCAGGTTTGTCCTTGCACTAGCTTTCATTTTTTCTCTAGCACTCCATTATGTGGGCTCTGCTTCCGCACAGAGTAACGTATCGGTAGAAGTAGATTCTGCCTTCGATGGCTCTTATTCCAGCCTCTGGGGTGTTGCACCGGTTCGTGTAAGAGTATCGAATCAAGGACAGAGCTTTGTCGGCAGGGTGGAGCTGATCGTCTCCCAGTCCGCTGGCAACCTCGTCTACACTACCGAGATGGATCTACCTCAGGGCAGCTCCAAGGAGGTGGTGTTTTATCCCTCGATGATAGGGACCTCCGTGACCCTGAGGGCCAGGGTGCTCAACGGCACTCAAACTCTGGCAGAAGCCTCTGCTCAAGCCAGCGCTATAGGCTCTTCTCAGTATCTGGTAGGGGTCATCGTCCCTTCTGCCGATTCCTATCTCCGGCTTGAAAACAGGCAGCTTGGCGATATCAACGTCGTGCAGATAGAACCCAGAGACCTCCCCGACAGATCGCTGGTTCTGGGGAGCCTGGATGCCCTCGTGCTGGATGGAAGCGTGGCTACTGATCTCTCCCCACAGCAGGTTGAAGCTCTCAGGTCCTGGGTCAACTCCGGCGGCACCCTGCTGCTGGTAGGGGAGCTGAGTGCGCTGGGCGATGTTATGCCCGTCAGGCTGAAGGGGGGATCAACTAGCGCTGACGTTGAGGATCTCGCAAGCTTGTCGCGCACCAGCACCTCCCCGGGCAGAGCACAGGTGCTGGCCGCTGACCTCGTGAGCGGGGCACAGGTGATCGCTGGCTCTGCGTCCACCCCTCTCGTGGCCGAGAGGTCCTTTGGCGAAGGCAGGGCTATATGGCTAGCCTGGAACCCCACAGAGGAACCCTTCAACACGTGGCAAGGGACACCCAGGATACTTGCCAGGCTGCTGGCTTCATCCCCCCACAAGGCTAACGACGCACTGTTTCTCTCATCCTGGGAGATCAATCAGTTCGTACAGAATATCCCCGGCTTAGGATTGCCATCTACCTGGGCCCTGATAGGCTTCCTGGGAGTCTACGTGGTGTTGATAGGCCCCGTGCTTTACTTCCTGCTCAAACGCACCGACAGGAGGGAACTCGCCTGGGTACTCATCCCCGCGATCTCCCTCGTCTTCTCCGTGGTGGCCTACGCAGGTGGATCGGCCACCCGAGGTCGCGCGACCACGATAAAGTCCCTGGAGGTCGTGCAGGCAGATGCTGGTTCCAGGTACGAGCAGGTAATGCTCAATTTTGGCATATTCAGTCCCGTCAGGAAGAATTACGACATAGCCCTGGACTCGAGCCTGCTGCCCATGTGGCAAGTTGCGGGCGCAAGCAGTCTGGGCACCTCGGATAATGCCATATCCACACGCGGATATACCGTGGAGTTTGACCAGGGATCCTATGTCGTGAGCGATGCCTTTGTGGATGTCTATAGCTTCAAGTCATGGGCTGCAGTAGGCGCCCGCGTGGCCGACAGACCCATGGTCGAGGCAGATCTGCGTTTCAATGGCGGCACCATGAGCGGCGAGATCTCCAATCACAGCCAGTACTCCATAGAGGAAGCTTTCGTGTTCCACAACGGCCGGTGGTTCAGAGTAGGAACTATAGATAAACAGTCTGTCAGGCGCGTAAGCAATGTTGACTCCTCCACAGTTATATGGGAAAACACTTCCCCCGACGCTACCAATGACTTTAGAAGAACGGCGATCACCGAGTCTGTTGTTTCCCCGACCACTCCGGCACCACCTGACAGCTCGGTGCGGCCGCTGGTTCCAGGCACGGACACTGTGCTCATTGGTTGGCAAAAGAACGTGCCAGCGATGGTCGGCCTGAGAAATCAGGGAGCTAGAATCTACACAGACAGGCTGGTGGTGATCAGGATACCCTCTGACCAATCTTCCCAATCTACCCCTGGTACCTCCAGTCGGGGCGATGATAATCTCCTGAGCAGCTACTTGGGAGGGCGGACCAATGCCTGAAGCTATCGTGCAGACCCGAGGATTGACCAAGATCTATGGGCAGCTGAGAGCGCTTGATAACCTGGATCTCGAGATCGAGCAGGGCAGCATATACGGGTTCATAGGCCCCAACGGAGCAGGCAAGACCACTTGCATGCGTATACTCTGCACTCTCCTTGAGCCTACCTCCGGCGAGGCCTGGATCAATGGCCTCTCAGTGCGCGATGAGCCCGAGAAGATAAGGATGCATATAGGCTACATGCCAGACTTCTTCGGTGTCTATGGGGACATGAAGGTCTGGGAGTACATGGACTTCTTCGCGCGGTGCTACAAGATCCCTCAGGATCGCATAGGCACTCTCACTGACGAGCTGCTGGAGCTGGTCAACCTGCAGGATAAGAAGGACGACTACGTTGAATCCCTGTCTCGAGGGATGAAGCAGCGGCTCTGCCTGGCTCGCACCCTCATCCATGACCCGGACCTGCTGGTGCTGGATGAACCCGCTTCCGGGCTGGACCCAAGGGCACGCATCGAGATGCGAGAGCTGCTGAAGGAGCTGCGCTCCATGGGTAAAACCATCATGCTATCCTCGCATATCCTGACGGAGTTGGCCGATGTATGCACCCATATCGGCATCATAGAGAAGGGCAGGCTGCTCGCCTCCGGGCAGGTCGACGAGATGATCTACAGGCTGCAGCTGCAGAGGCGTATCAGGCTAGTTTTGACCGGTGGAGCCTCCGGAGCCCTCGAGGTGTTGAGCTCGACAAACGATGTAAACGATGTCCAGATCATGGAGCCAGCCCCACAGACCGATGAGGATCCGGCCACCATATCTTTTGGTTTGACATCACCTTCTAATAACTACTCGCCTCTCATAGCGAGGCTTATCGAGGCGGGTGCCCAGATAAGGGAGTTTGTGGAAGAACGAGGTGACCTGGAGGATGTCTTCATGCAGGTTACCAAGGGGGAGGTGCAGTAGAGGTGGAAGCTATAGTGACTAAGGAGCTCCGCAGCAGGATGAGGGGAGCCAGAGCTTTTGTTGTTATAACGATATTCCTGGCCCTTCTGTCCTGCTTTGTGGTCGCTCTATACGGCTTTACCAAGATAACCACCGGTAGCATAGGAGGTCCTCCGCCCCCTCTGGGCCGGATAATGTTCTATACGCTGACCGGCATAGAGCTCCTGCTGATAGCTCCCTTGGCGCCTGCCTTCAGCGCCGGGACCATTGCCGGCGAGAAGGAACGCCAGACATTCGACCTGATGGTGATAACTCCGGTAACTCCGACCAGCATCGTGCTGGGGAAGGTGCTGGCTAACCTGGCATATATAGCGTTGCTCATAGTTGTGGCTCTTCCCATACAGGTCCTGTCGATAACGCTTGGTGGGCTGACTCTCACAGAGGTCATGGTTGGCCTGTGGATACTACTCCTTGCGGCGGTATTTTATGGCTGTGTCAGCGTCTTCTTCTCATCTTTCCTGCGCAGCACCACGCTGGCCAGCGTCTTCAGCTACCTTGTAGTAGCGCTCAACCTCATAGGAGCCATATTTATCGTGCTCATCCTGGGAATTCTAGGCTCTGATAACACCCTCGCGGCAATGCTTGGCCCTACTTCCGAGGCCCCATCGAAGTTTTTGTTGTATGTGTCGGATCTGCTCATAGCTTTTAGCCCCGTGCTAACCGCGATAGTCTCGGAGACCGCTCTGGTTGCCAACGGCGATCTGTTCCTGATACATCTGGATCTGGCTAACCCGAATACCCAGGGAAGATTTACAATGTCTCTACCAAGCCCCTGGATAATATACAGCGTCATATATATAGTCCTGTCCGTGGTGTGCGTATGGCTAAGCATCAGAAATGTGAGACCCGTGGTCGCCAGGAACCCAAGAAACCCTTCTCGCCCCGAGGGGTATACTCTTACGGAGACCATGGAAGATGTACCATTGACTCAGGGTGATCAGAGGGGTGCTGCGGAAGGGGAAGTTTGATGCCAGCTGATCAACTTTGGATAATCAAGAGAGCGACCAACAGGCTGGTGCTCCGCGTAAGAGCTGCTCGTGCAGTGTATGCAGCCGTCTGGGGGCTGGCCTGCGGATTCGCACTGGCTGGCATGATCGGGCTGGCAGGTAGATTGTGGCCGCTGCTGGACCGTGGCCAATTATGGCTTGCAGCCGTATCTCTTCCCCTGGCAGCAGGCATCCTGGCGTTTGTGGGAGCTTTCATCTGGCCGGTCGACAGGATAAGGGTCCTCACTGCAGCAGAGATGAAGCTTGGCCTGAGATCCAGGTTGAGCTCTGCACTAGCTTTTGAGGGCTCGCAGGGGGGCATGATCGACAGGCTGTGGTTGGATGCTGCACGTATCAGCCGGGATATCGCCTGGTCTGCTGCAGTCAGGTTCAAGTTTTCAAGGATAGCCGCTGGAATATGCGCTGTAGCTGTCCTCCTCCTGATATTGAACGGTGTCGTCCCTAATCCTCAGTTTGATGTACTGCGCGACAAGAGACAGCTTGCCATGGAACAGCGCGAGCAGGCACAGCGCATAAGGGAGTCTGTACAGCATCTCAATAAGCTGGGCTCCACTGACCCTGAGGTCAGGAAGATCCTGCAGGAGCTGGATGCCTTGCAGCAGTCCCTTGAGAAAGGCAACCTCACCAGAGAAGAGGCCGTGTCGAGGGTGGCTGAGTCGGAAGCAAAGATCCAGCAGCTGAATATCGAGGGGCCGGCTCGTAGCAGAGCTGCTTTGGATAGGGCAGCCTCGGCTCTTGGAGCTTCTGCCCTCACCAGCGATCTGGCACAGGCTATCAGGGATCGTGACGCGTCCAGGGTGAAAGCAGAGCTGAAATCTCTCGACCAGAAGCTACGGAGTGGTACCCCTCAGGAGAAACAGCAGATCAAGCAGGCACTGCAGAAAGCTGCTTCTGAGACCTCTGGCTTGTCATCCGACCTGTCTAATGCCCTCAGGCAATCGGCTATGGATGGCAAGCTGTCGGGTTCGCTGGAGCAGCAGATCGATGCAGGGATGTCCAGAGCCTCGACAGCTGATGCCGTCGAGCGAACGCTGTCGCAGCTCCAGGATAGCAGGCAGTCCCTGGCACAGTCAGGGGACCGGAACACGGCAGCTTCCAGCTCGGGCAATCAGTCATCGGGAGGTAGCACTTCTGATAGCAACGCTCAGCAGGGTAACGCATCTTCTGGGGGCGGTCAGGGAGCCAAAGCAAACAGCAATCAGGGGTCTGGACAAGGATTATCTGGCTCGAGCACCACTGGTGGGACCGGAGGGGGAGCCAGGACTGGTGTCGGTCAGGGTAATAAGAGCGGTCAGGGTGGAATAGCTGGCGGAGCCAATAGGGGCACTACCCCCTTGCCTAAGGACATGCCCGTTTATGCCCCATCCAGAATAGATAGCAAGGGGAAGAAACTTGTGAGGGTGGGGTCGAGCTCCTCTGGAAACCAGGAGGGCACAAGCGTGGGACAGGGAGCCAGAAACCAGGCAAGCAGGAGTTACTCCGAGGCTTACGCTGACTATAGTCAGGCAGCCTATTCCTACCTGGAGGAAAAGTATATACCGGTCTCGCTAAAGGACTACGTGAGGGAGTACTTCGATCAGATAGCGCCATCGGGGGAGGACAGTAAATCTCAGGGGCAGGGGAATAAATGACGAATAGACTTTCCATTTCACCAGATGAGTTCACAGATATAGCTCAACGCATACTTAGTGAGGTCTCCAAGAGGATAGTCGGCCAGAGGGAGCTTGTAGAAGGGACCTTGATATGTATCCTGTCTGGAGGTCATGCCCTCCTGGAAGGACTACCCGGGTTGGGGAAAACTATGACTGTGCGCACCTTCGCCGAGGTGCTTGATCTGCACTTCAGCCGCATCCAGTTCACACCCGACCTGATGCCCTCCGATATCACCGGTACCAATGTGTTGGAAGAGGATGCTTCCGGAGCCCGTCGCTTCAGGTTTCAGGAGGGCCCCATCTTCGCTAACCTGGTGCTCGCAGACGAGATCAACCGAGCTACCCCAAAGACGCAGTCCGCCCTGCTGGAGGCTATGCAGGAGCACGCAGTTACCGTGGGCAACGATACTCACGCTCTGCCGAAGCCCTTCTTTGTGTTGGCTACTCAAAACCCTATCGATCTTGAGGGTACTTACCCACTCCCTGAGGCGCAGCTAGATCGCTTCATGTTCAAGCTGCTTGTCCCCAGCCCATCTCCTGAAGAGTTGGTGCGCATCCTGGAGACGACCACCACACCAGCCACTATTTTGGTAGAGAAAGTAGCAGATGCCGATACTATCAATCAGATGAGGATGCTTTCTCTGGATGTACCAGTTGCGCCTCATGTTTTGTCTTACGTTTCTGAGCTTGTCCTTAGGACTCATCCCGATAACCCTGCAGCGCCCGCGAGTGTGAAGAGATACGTCAGGTTTGGGTCGAGTCCCAGGGGGGCCCAGGCACTGGTACTGGGTGCGAAGGTGAAAGCTCTGCTTGAAGGGCGTTACAACGTGGCGGTAGAGGATATAAACGAGATCGCTGCCTGGGCCCTGCGCCACAGGATAATACTCAACTATGAAGGCGAGTCTGAGAACATTTCTACGGAGAGTATCGTTCGCGACATAGTAGAGTCGCTAGTGGCTTCGCTTACCAGGATCTAACAGCATGGCTAACGTATCCTTCGACCTGACAGACATAACGTCGGTTATGACCCCCGATCTGGTGCGAAAGCTCGACTCCGTCTCCCTGATGCATCGGGGCAGGTATTCCGGGAGGATGAGAGGTGAGCGTCGCAGCACCAAATGGGGACAGAGCATAGAGTTTGCCGATTACAGAGATTATTCGCCCGGGGATGACCTCAGGAGGGTGGACTGGAATCTGTACGCCCGTAGCGATCGCCTGTATGTCAAGCTGATGGAAGAGGAGGAAGACAGGACCGTCCGGTTGGTGCTGGATACAAGCAACTCCATGGGCTTTGGTACACCATCAAAGATCTCTATGGCTGCTGGTCTCGCCGCCGCAATTGGATACTTAGCCCTCAACGACCTGGACAACCTGGTAGTGGTAGAGCCTAGCCCTCAAGGTTATACCTCATCCCGCAGGCTTCGGGGGAGGGCAGGATTCAGGGAGCTGCTAAGTATGATCGCTAGCTGCCGGCCTTCAGGCAAGGTGAACCTCGAAAGATTGTTGACGAGGTTGGCCTCTGGCTTAAGGAGGACCGAGCTGCTGGTAGTGATTAGTGATCTCATGGAGGCTGGGGACGTACACAGGGGCCTGCGCAGGCTCCGTGGCAGAGGCTCTGAAGTCGTCCTTCTGCATGTCCTTTCACGGGATGAGATTGAGCCACAGATAGCTGATGGGCAATTCGAACTCATAGATTCCGAGACCGGAGAGGCGATCTCGATACGAGCGGATAACGATGCCTTGGAGCGCTATGCACTGGAACTGCAATCCTGGCTGAACGGTATCAGGGATACCTGCAAGGCAGTTGGGATAACATATCTTCAAGTGATTAGCGATCAGGATATCGAGCAGATACTCTTTGACGATCTGCGCAGGCTGAAGGTTCTGGAGTAAGGCTCATGGCTTTTGCTACTCCTTTGGCTCTGGCGCTACTGCTGCTGTCCCTGCCTCTGGCGGTCATGTACTTGCTACGACCGCGTCCTGATAGGGTCGTGGTCTCGAGTAACTTCCTGTGGAGGAACATATCTCAGGATCTAGAGGCCAATGCCCCCTGGCAGAAGTTGAGGCGCAATATCTTTCTGCTTCTCCAGCTGTTGATCCTGACATTGTTGGTGTTAGCCATGGCCAGGCCTATGTGGAAGACCAACGCCTATATCAATGGTGATGTCGTGTTGATCCTGGATACCTCGACCAGCATGGCTGCCAGAGACGTAAATCCCCATCGACTACAGGCTGCAATCAGCAGGATAGAGGCTCTGGCCAAAAGCTTGCCAGAGGGTAGTTCCGCTGCCCTTGTCACCGCTGGCCCCCAACCTTCAGTGGTTGTAGGGCCTACGACTGATACAGGGGAGATAATTCGTGCAGCTCGAAATACCAGCCTGGCTTATGGTGAGAACAACCTCGGTGATGCTTTCCTGCTGGCCAAGTCCATCGCCAGCAGGATGAGGAATCCCACTATAGTTCTTTTTACCGATGGTGCCTATAATGCGCAATCGCTTCCCGATATGCCCTACCCCGTGCGCATAGAACGTGTGGCCGGTGATGGTAGCAACTCTGGCATAGTAGCTATGGCCACAAGACATAGCAGTAGCGGAGTACAGTTATGGATCTCGATCGCTAACTATGGGCCACAGAGAACCGTCGACGTAAGTATACTCGTCGACGGTGACTTGTACGATTCTAGAAAGATCGCCTTGCCTTCAGATAGATCCATGGGTATTGAGATTAATGATGTGCCGGTGGGCAAAGTGATAGAAGCCAGGTTGTCACCGGGAGATGATCTGCCCGAGGACGATCGGGCCTGGACTCTTCGAGATCCCCTCCCTCCCATGAAGGTATTGCTCTACGGCAGGGAGAGTCCGTTCTTGCAGAGAGCTCTAAGCCTTTATCCGAATGTTGATCTGTACAAGTCTTCCTCAAAAGAGGTTCCTGCCGGCTACGACCTGTACGTGTTCAATGGCAGCTTGCCGGATAAGCTTCCACTTACAGGCAATCTAGTGCTCATGGGGACTCCTGGCAAAGAGCTTTTCGGCGTTGCTGGTCAACTGGATTCTCTCCAGATCACGGCTCAGGAAGATCATCCCCTGCTGCGCTACGTGGATTTGACTACCGTATCTATTGCCAGCGCACGCAGGATGTTGTTGCCGGATTGGATGACGCCCCTGGCTTATTCCGGAGATGTGCCGGTCATGGCTGTGGGTGATAATGCGGGCAGAAGAGTGCTTGCCTTGGCGTTCTCCCCTGAGGATTCCGACATGCCGTTGCAGGTTTCCTTCCCTATACTTGTAAGTAACATCCTGGACTACATGAGACCCGCCAACCTGAGCAACTTGAATCAATCGTTACCCCAGGGAGCAGTGGTGCCTTTGGGACAGGACGAGAGATCGGTCAGGGCTCCTGATGGTGAGCTGTACCCCGTCTCGACAGGAGTCTTTGCTGATACGTACCAGCCTGGGGTGTACGAGGTCCTGGATAAGGAAGGCAATGTGCTGAGGCGCTTCGTGGTCAACGCCGGCAGCCGAGTAGAGTCCAACATAGGGGCTAATGCCAGCTTGGAGCCTATTGGGGATTCAGCTGCTACCTCTGAGCAAAGAGTATCTGCGAACACAAGAGTGCGTTGGCGCCCTCTGGCATTCATCGCGCTCGCCGTGCTTTTCTTGGAGTGGGCCCTGTACGTTAGCAGGCATATGCCTCGCAGGAGGAGGATCGCATGAGGCTAGGATTTGATAGCCCCCTGTTCCTTTTCCTGCTATTATTGCTGCCGCTTGTACCGCTGTCTGCCAGGGCTCTAAGGCTTAGCAGGATGCGGAAAATCCTCGTTGCGACTGCGAGGTTAGCAGTTCTGACCTGCCTCGTCCTTGCTCTATCTGGATTGTACCTGCGCTTGCCAAGTCACAAATTGGGCGTAGTGTTCCTGGTTGATGCCTCCGATAGCGTTGGGCCAGAAGGTATAGCACAGGCTAAAGAGTTCGTGCGCAAGGCTTATCAATTAGCTGGTCGGGATGTGGATCTGGGAGTGGTGGTATTCGGGAAGGAACCTTTGATAGATTCGCTCACTTCTTCTGATGGCAAGCTGCCCGATTTTCTGTCTCGACCTGATTCGACCGCAACGGACATCCCTTCAGCTATGCGACTCGCCTTCTCCATGTTCCCTGCGGACTCCTCCAAGAAGATAGTCCTGCTCAGTGATGGCAATAACAATGTGGGCGATATGCAGGAGGTGTCTCGCCTTGCTCGGATGTTTGGGGTGACGGTGGACTACTACCCGGTATCTCAACTTCCCAAAGCTGATGCTTTGGTTGATTCGGTCAAAGCTCCCGCAAGGATCAAACCAGGGCAGAGCTTCAGCTTGCAGATAGTAGTAAGCAGTACCGTTCAACAGCGGGCTAAACTGACGGTGCTGGATGGTGACAAGAGCGTCGTTAGCACTGATGTAAGCCTCAAGGCTGGGAAGAATACTTTTGTGGTACCCCTTCCAGGGCAGGGACAAGGCGTGCATAAGTGGGAGGCTCGGATAGAAGCAGCGCAAGATGAGATCCCCCAGAACGATAGAGCAGCCAGCTTCACGTATGTTGAGTCCCCGTCGAGGGTGCTGGTAGCAGAAGGGACTCCTGGAGAGGCCAGTGGGCTTGTGGCAGCTCTGAAGGCAGGAAAGCTCGTAGTGGATACCGTTGATAGCAATGATATACCGAAAGATATATCTACGCTGGCTAAATATGATGCTGTGGTTCTGGTAAACGTACCGGCTAACTCTCTTCAGGATGCCGGCAAGACCCTTCAGGTGTACGTGCATGACCTCGGTAAAGGGCTAGTGGCCATCGGTGGCGACAGAGCTTTTGCCCTCGGTGGGTACTTCAACACTCCTCTGGAGCAGACGCTACCTGTAGATTCCCAGATTAGAAATCCAGATGAAGAGCCTCAGGTGGCGGTAGTAATGGCTATAGATAAGTCCGGCAGTATGGCTGCGTGCCACTGCGAAGGCTCAAAACTCCTCGAGCAATATCCAGGAGGCATTCCCAAGGTAGATATAGCTAAGGAATCAGCGATCCTTAGCTCTGAGACCTTAGGCCCTAATGATATCTTCGGCGTAGTAGCTTTCGACACTGCCCCTCGTTGGGTGGTGCGCCCTGAGCCTGTAACTGATAAGAGCTCTATAGCTGAGAAGGTGGCTGGTATCCAGGGCAGTGGTGGAACCAATATCTACGGAGGGTTAGCTGAAGCCATTGATTCCCTGATCAAGGTCAAAGCCAAGAATAAGCACGTAATCCTGCTCACAGATGGCTGGAGCAATGTGGGGAACTATGATGAGCTCATATCCAAAGCGAGAAGACATGGTATTACCATAAGCACCGTATCTGCAGCTGGGGGCTCAGCCCAACTACTCAGGTCCATAGCTGAGAAGGGTGGCGGCACCTTCTACAACACTCGAGATAGTGCAGATATACCGCAGATAGTGCTGAAGGAAACTCAAAAGCACATGAGGGCGTACATCCAGGAGAGGCAGTTCTACCCCTCTAGCTATGCCCCTAGCCCCATCCTGCGCGGTATCGATAGCACACCTCCCCTGCTGGGCTACGTGGCTACTTTCCCAAAGCCTGGGTCGACAGTAGCGCTGGTGTCGCCCCAGAAGGATCCAGTCCTGGCTCAATGGCAATACGGTTTGGGCAGGGCGATAGCATGGACTTCAGATGCGGGTGGGCGATGGAGTAAAAGCTGGCTAGGTACACAGCAGTATGCTCGACTGTGGCAGCAGGCTGTGGATTGGGTAATGCCAAGATCTTCCGAGAACGTTCAGGTGTCGACAACCTATGAGGATGGTTATACCTCTGTGGCTGTAGATGCTGTCAATCCCAGTGGTAGCTTTATTAATGGCGCTCAGGCCAGGGCAGTGATAGCTGCCCCAAGTGGGCAGACCCATGAGGTAAACCTCGAGCAAACAGCACCAGGACGTTATGAAGGCAAGCTACAGACGACTGTTCCAGGCTCGTACATAACATCTGTGACCCTAAGCACTCCCAGCGGCACTTTGAACGCCCCCACCTCAGGCTTCATCGTACCTTACTCCCCTGAATACAAGAGCTTTGGATTGAATACAGCTATCCTGGAAGCTTTATCCTCAGCAACCGGGGGCAGTAAGCTGAACGTGCCCCAGGAGATATTCAGGTCTGATGCAAAGTCATATTCCAGACTAGATCTCTGGTGGCCACTGCTGCTAGCTTCCCTGCTGTGCTTGCTGCTGGAGGTAGCCTTCAGAAGGCTGAGGCTGAGCTCTGAACTCCTAAAGGTGTTAGACGTCCGCAGGCTAGGGACTATCCGGAGTGCTGGCAGATCTGGTGCTCCTGTTGATAGACTTAGCAACACCTCAGGTGGCTTGGAGGGCTTGACAGAGGATAAAGAGGAGCGAGCTATTAGGGATGAAAGGTTATCAAGATTACGTGCGGCTCGCGATCGTGCGAGGAAGCGCTAGCTTTCGGTGACCGCCTCGCCTCTGTAAAACCTGGACATCTCGGCTATCGAGAGCAGGAATAGCAGCGTTATTATGACCGCAGACGTGACACACCAGGGGCATATAGCATGAATCACGTAAAGCTCCAGATAGGTCAAATATGCAGAATAAAGCGTACCTGCCAGCGAGATACCAAATATGGCAACTGCTGGCAGAACATTATCCTTAGTCAAGAACAACCACACCAATAGTACGTCCAGGGCCAGGTACATCAGAAGCCCCAACAGCGCCACCGGCACGCCCATAACTACCGAGTAGGCACTTGTCTGCACTTTCTCGCATCCCCCTGTTCCCAGGCATAGCGCAAGGTTACCACTATAATGGACCCAAGTGAGGTAAGCTGCCACGGCTGTGCCCGCTATCGACAGGGCCAACATAACTATGTTGCGCCACATAGTCCTACCCTACTTGCTCTGCACCGAATTGATGACCTGCACCAGCTGCTCGTAGCTAGGTAGCCCCTCTATCTTCTCGCCGTTCACAAAGATCGTTGGTGTAGCTCGAACACCCTTAGCCCGTCCATCCTGGGTGTCGGCCTGCACCTTGGACAGGTACTTCCCACTATCCAGGCAGGACCTGAACTGGGCAACGTTCAATCCCAGGTCACTGGCAAACCTTATCAGGTTAGCTTTGCTAAAGGTTCCGGAATTCTCCGCTCCCTGCTCAGAGAACAGCTTGTAGTTGTAATCCCAGAACCTACCTTGATCCTGGGCGCAATAGGCTGCGGCCGCAGCATCTACGGATTCCTGCCCTATAAAGGCGAAGTTTCTGTACACCAGCTTTACCTTACCCTCAGGAATCAGGGTCTTTTTGAGCTGTGCCTCGGGCCCCATGACGAACTCGCGGCAATACGGACATTGGTAGTCGGCCCAGACTTCCACTGTGACCGGGGCGTTGGGATCACCCATCACGTTGCCTTCGGCCGGGACACCTGTGGGTACGGCTACCTGATTTCTATTTGAGGCCGACTCAGGTGTCGTAGATGCTGGCCTGTTGAGAACTATTAGTAGCGCCACTATGACAACGGCTATCACTACAACGACTAGTGATAGTACCAGGGCTGCCCTGTTGGTTTGAGTTGCTCTTCTGCTCTGACTCATCTTCTCCTCTTATCTGCTCTGTTCTGAAGTAGTGAGTGTATAGCTTGATCTGTTGATCCCTAACCTAACCACCAGAAGTATGAGAGAAAGCACGATCGTAATGAGCGCGATGACTTGCGCTTCCTGAAGCCCAAAGGCAACGATCGTTTCCTGCCGGAAGTAAGTCAGCCCGAACCTGATTACGCCATAGCCTATCGCAGCCACTAGGAAAGTCACACCAGGGACCTGTACCCTGCGCCATAGGTAGAACACTATGACAAGCAGGAGGCCACAAGCCACTATCTCATAGACAGGATAAGGATGTGTTGGCACACCGATAAGGGAGGAAGGGAGCTGCGCCCCAGGGTTAACATATACGAGTCCCCACCCTGCGTTAGTGGGCTCTCCCCATGCATCGCCGTTAATTAGGCAACCGATACGACCTATCATCTGACCAACGAGCATTGCAGGAGCCGCAGCATCCAACAAAGGCCATACGGGCAGTCGATATAACCTGGCTGCTATAAGTCCTGCTACTATGCCCCCAATGAAAGAACCATAGACGGCAATACCACCTTTCCAAACAGCGATTATCTCGACAGGGTTCTGACTGTAATAAGATAAATGGTCTAGCACGTGCATCAGGCGAGCGCCAACAACTCCGCCTACTATGATCCATATGATCAGGTTGCTGAGCTTCTCCTGGTCGACGTTATATCTTTGTGCAAGGCTTAGCCCTAGCCAAACCGCCACTACCACCGCGATTGCGGTAAACAAACCATGCCAGCTAAATGCCAATGGGCCTAGCTGAAACATTATAGGGTCGATGTTGATACGGATCATATCCTACCCTCTGTAATCTCAAGTCGTACCAATTAGTAATACTTGCTTGCTCGAGTATAACAGTTTGACCCTCAATAAGCATAATTGCCACCCTTGATGTAACCACTAAATAATATTATGATAGTTACATGAAAATAATAGAAAGTGTAAATTCCGGCTACGCAATAACGATCAGCACTCTAGATCCCCAGAGCTTGGTGGATCTCTTGAATACTCCTTCTGTACGGCATGGACAGGATCCTTCTGCTGATGAGCTTGAGAGGGCCACTGGCTTTATCGGCACTCGGCAGGATCTTGTCGAGGCTGGCGATATCGGGAGGCTGCTAAGGGCTAACCTGAGTGGAGAGCTTGAAACTGGCGACCTGCTGCAAGAGATCAACGAGTATCTACGGAGCCATCAAGCTACATTGGAGATCATTGATGGGCGCTTGGCTATAAGCAGTAACGGAAGCCCCATTATCCAACTCTATCTGCTCGTGGCTGACATGATAGCTTCGGGGATCTGGCACAGAGTACGCAAGTGCCTTGGATGCGACTGCATCTTCTATGATGCCTCACGCAACGGCAAGAGAGTGTGGTGCTCGATGGAAATCTGTGGCAACAGGGCCAAGGTTGGCAGATGGCGAAGGAAGCATGGCGCTGTATGCACATGTGGTGATGTATGTACATGTGGAAGGAGGAAATGAATTCATGGCCACTACTTCTGAGGAAAAGAGCCTAACTATACCAGTTGAAGGTATGACCTGCGCCTCTTGTGTGCGCCATGTAGAACAAGCGATAAGTAAGTTGCCTGGTGTAGAGGCCGTAGATGTCAACCTGGCAACCAGTAAAGCCTTTATAAGGCTGGGAGCACCAGTATCTGCATTGCAGATAGCCGAAGCCGTCAGAGACGCAGGTTATGAGGTACCGGAAGCCACTGTTGAGCTGCAGATCGAGGGCATGACTTGTGCCTCCTGCGTCAGGGCTGTGGAGAAGTCCCTTGCTAACCTCACTGGGGTGCTGTCTGCAGATGTGAACTTTGCTACATCCAAGGCTTTGGTGAGGTATGTGCCTGGGGCAATAGGCCCGCAGGAGATGATCAGGGCTGTGGAGGATGCAGGCTATGAGGCCAGGCTCGCAGACGCGACCCAAACGCAAGTCGTTCAGACTGACCACCAACGGGAGTACAAAAATACGATCACGAAGGCTGTTGTTAGCCTTGTGTCTGGCCTGTTTCTGATGTTCCTCTCAATGAGAGACTACTTCTCCGTGCTTCAGGCCATCGATCCCAAAGCGATCAACTGGATCGGCCTGCTGATAACGCTACCAGTACAAGCTTGGACAGGTTGGACCTTCTACAAAGCGGCATGGCGATCGGCGCTTCACAGAAGTGCGAATATGAACACCCTTATCGCTGTTGGTACTGCCGCGGCTTTTATCTATAGCGCACTAGTCACACTGTTCCCAGGAGTCTTTGCCATGATGGGCGAGACTCCCCACGTGTACTACGATACGGGCTTGATAATCATAGGTTTGGTGCTTCTTGGCAGGGCTCTGGAGTCGAGAGCCAGGGGTAAAGCTTCGGATGCGATCAGGAAGCTACTGGATCTTCAGCCTCCGGTTGCCAGGGTCATGAGGGAAGGGCAGGAGGTTGAGGTACCTGTAAGCGAGCTGGTGCCGGGGGATGTAGTAATAGTACGACCTGGTGAAAGGATCCCGGTAGATGGAATCGTCACTGGTGGCAGATCCGTGGTTGACGAGTCGATGATAACCGGAGAGTCAATCCCAGTCGACAAAGCTGTTGGCTCTCAGGTGTTTGCCGGAACCATAAACCAAAGCGGTTCATTTGCTTTCAGGGCTACTCGTGTGGGGAGTGAGACTCTACTTGCCCAGATAGTAAGACTGGTCGAGCAAGCCCAAGGGTCAAAGCCTCCCATACAGAGGCTGGCAGATGTTATAGCGGGATACTTTGTGCCTGCTGTGATAGGTATAGCCCTAGTAACATTCGTTATCTGGCTGGTGTTTGGTCCTGAACCCAGGCTTACCATGGCTCTGCTCAACTTCATAGCTGTCCTCATCATAGCCTGTCCATGCGCTCTTGGACTAGCTACTCCTACTGCGATTATAGTTGCAACCGGTAGGGCAGCTCAGATGGGCATCTTAGTTAGGGATGCTGTTGCTCTGGAGGCGCTCTCAAGGGTCGATACCTTCGTGCTGGATAAGACTGGCACGCTGACGAAGGGTAAGCCTGTGGTGGCCGATGTAATACCGGTGAACGGCTTTGATGCAGCCTCGCTGCTGCAGGTGGTTGCCTCCGCAGAGGCACTGAGCGAACACCCGCTGGGGCGTGCGATTGTAGAGCATGCTCAGAGCAACAATATTAACATAACTAAGCCAGACAAATTCGAGGCCATAGTTGGTGGTGGAGTAAGAGCCGAGATTGATGGTAAACAGGTGCTCGCAGGTAACCCCCGCATGATGGCCGAGATGCTAGGAGATAGAACTGTAGACTCCTACAGCACAGTGGTGGAGGATGTGGCTGCAAGGGGTGCTACTCCCATAATGGTTGCTGTTGATGGTCAACTGGTGGGAGTTGTAGCTGTGGAGGATGAACTACGAGCTGAGAGTTTCTCCCTTGTTAAGAGCCTGAAGGATATCGGAAGGGAAGTCGTGATCCTTACTGGTGATAACAGGCTAGTAGCCGAGGCAATAGCGCGTAGGTTGGGAGTGGATCAGGTTATTTCCGAGGTGAAGCCTGATCAGAAAGCCGAAGTGATAAAGTCCCTAAGAGACAAAGGTAAGAAGGTTGCGATGGTTGGGGATGGCATCAACGATGCCCCAGCTTTGACGTTAGCTGATGTAGGGATATCTATGAGCAGTGGCACGGACATAGCAATGGAATCGGCTGACATAACTCTGATGTCCCCTAACCTTAAGCTGATAGTAGATGCGTTGGAGCTTTCCCGCGCGACTGTGAGGGTTATAAAGCAAAACCTCTTCTGGGCGTTTATCTATAATGTTGTGCTCATTCCTTTGGCAGCGGGAGTGCTCTATCCATTCTTTGCGGGCTCTGGTGGATGGAATGGGTTGCTCAACCCCATGATAGCTGCAGCAGCTATGGGGTTGAGCTCGGTAAGCGTGGTAAGTAACTCCCTGAGATTAAGGGGATGGCGTCCTAAGGACTATAAGTCCTCTCTAAGACCTGAGGCTATGCCTGATGCTCTGCTGTGAGTACTAAGCGATTTGACAAGATCTAACGGGGCTAGCTTGGGATTTAGAGTGGTTATATCATCTTGAGGTTCATACCCTACTAGCTCACATGTTTCCGAGATATCCATCTTATTGTAGAGGCTGGCGCTCAAGCCATGGAGGATAGCGAACTTGAGATGCTCAGCCTCTATAGCTTTGTGGATAAGCTGCAGGAGATCTCGCTGTGATACGAAGGCATCCATTACTCTCGTGCTCCACTCAGCACGCATCCTCTCGACTGGCTGGAAAGCACCAATGCGGATAGCTATAACGGATAGCCCCTCCTGCTCTGCCATGTACCTCCCCAGAGCCTCTCCAAAGCATTTGGTGACGCCATACAGGTCGCCAGGGTTGACAGGGTCGTTGATCTTGACTTGTACTCCCTTGGGATAGCCTGAGACCGCGTGGATCGAAGAAGCAAAGATGACCCTCCGGCACCCGGCGCTCTTTGCTGCCACATAGATGTTGTAAGTACCGATAATATTAGGTTCCAGGAGCTGGCTCCATGTAGCCTCGGAATCAGGGTTAGCTGCCAGGTGCACGACTGTGTCTATTCCCTGACACACCTCCTTGAGCTGCTGAAGGTCGGTTAGCTGAGCTACTACGACCTCTCCAAAGGCGCTAAGCTGCTCGACATCTTCTTCCTTCCTTACCATCAATCTTAGATCGTAAATGTCGCTGGAGTGCTCTGCAAAATAACGCCCGATGGTGCCTGCAGCTCCGGTTACAAGCACCTTCCTCCTAGTGGGACTTTTGCCGGGGTCTTGCTGAAATGTATTTGCTTGAAAGGTAAATGCCTCGGCCATGCATCCTCCTGACTGTGTGAATTTCGGGTTAAACTGATCCTGGGGAGGTATCTTCCCAGGATCATGATAGCTGAGTAAGTATGCATTGGGAAGAAGAACTAGCTACCGTCGGACGAACTTGAAGAATCGGCTCTCCTTGCCTTCGCTCGTTTCCTCCTGATAAAGGAAGGCCAATTGCTTCTCTTCAAACTTCTGGAAGAACTCTTCCCAAGATATGGGTTGGAGCTTCTCGTCATCGCCGTAGCCTGGAAAGTCTATTCTAAGCACACCAGCCTCATCCCCTTCCTCGGTACCCTTAACGGTAGCTGGTCTGCCTCCCCGCTCTTCCACCCAGCGGCGTATGGTTTCGTGATCAGTAGTCGTTTTACTTTCTCCTGCCATTTTTAACCTCCCTAGTTTCCTGGTCCCTTACTTTTTTCTTCCAGCTTCAAGCAACTTGTTCCATAGCTCATAGGGTGCGGCGTCTTTGGCCACTAGCTTTGAACCGTGTGGCGCAATCTGATTCGCCATTCCCGTGAATTCACCTTTCTCCAAGTCCATAAGATCGATGTAGGTCTTGCCCTGTTCTAAGCGAGTTCCCTCAGGCACAATTGGCAACTGCTCCAGCTCATCCTTCCTGAGCCAGTTGAGATGCTCAACCAGATCTTTATAATCTGCTGCAGGTCTTCCCTGGGTAGTGTCCGGCCCTAGGTCCCCATAATTGAATCCTGCCTCAGGCTGAGGGTTAAGATCATGTGTGAAGCTGTCTTCAGGTTTAGGATTTTGAGTCATCGTGATTCTCCTCTTTATCCTCATCCAAGAAGGGGTCTGTCTCGGGATGCTCAGTGTAGCTTTCTTTACTGAACACATCCATATTAGTGATATCGCCCACGGGCGCATCCGGTGGTTCGCTGTCCCTGGCCCTGTGCCTTGAGCTTATCATGTCCTCATGAGGAGATTCCCCACCATCCAACCTGTCCTTGGGGCGTGGGCGATCGTGTTGATCAGTTGCTTCTTCTCTATCTTTAGGTGCCATTTAGCCTCCTATCTTGACCTGAATCTTCCTGGGTTCTGATCTTCTTCTCTTATCGAAGGTGATCCTTAGTATGCCGTCCTCTATGGAAGCGCTCGCCGAGTCCACATCTATAGTTTCTGGTAGCTGCAGGCTACGAAAATAAGGGCTGCTCTGCCACTCTTGAACCAGATAATTGCGACCGGCATTTACGTTCTTTGGGCTGGCCTTGATTGTGAGCACACTATTTGCGAAGCTTAGCTCTATATCCTCCGGCTTTACTCCTGGTATTGGTGCTTCGATGACTATGGAGTTATCGGTCTCATAGATATTCAATGGCACAAGCTGTGGCCTGTCTCCTCTCTGGTTACCAGGAGTTCTTTGCTCTTCTATAAGTCTATTGAGCGCTTCGCGCAGACTTATCAGGTCTCCAAAGTCACGATAGAAACTCATTGCTTGATACCCCCTCACCGACAAGTATTTTTACGAGCAAGGAGTATACCAAAGACTGACACGACCTAGATGCCTTCCTTGGGATGCCCTAGCTCGTCGGCATCAAGGGGACGAATATCTCCGCTTGGACCAACTGCCCACCTGGTACCTTGTAGACGATCCAAAGCCCTGTGAAGTATCGCCCATACCTGATCAGGCTGCATCCCCTTCTGCTTACATACATCCTCAAGGCTAATGCCAGCAGCTGCCATAGATGCAATCTCAGCCTCTTCTCCTCCTAGCTCCTGTAGTACCTCATTAGGAGCTTGGGAGAGTTGAGAACTTATGACTCTGTAGTCCTGCTCATAGTTTTGTGGCATCTTCATCACCTCCGGGGCATACTTCGCAGGAACTGTGCCTCTCGGAGGTATCTGTTTGCTATATCCTGGTGCTCGCTATATAACATCACAGAAGTATGTAGCGAAGACCGTGGAGGATGTATGGGAGAATCAGATAAGCTCCAGCAGGCGATAAAGTACAGCCGTCAGAAAGAGCTCTTATGGGTACTCTCCACTCTAGTTGGGATCTGTATAAATGTCCTGGCTATACTGCTTGGTCTGCCAATGCTGCTGTGGAGGTTCCTTGATGGGAGGGTTCCTGCTAGGTTGCGCTTGCCGGCTTTTGTAACCATTTTGTCAACGCTGGATTGGTTGATCTCTTTACCAATAGCCTTCTACTCAGGGTATATCCTGGAATGGCGTTATAATCTCAGTACACAACGCTTGCGCCACTGGCTGCTGGACCAGCTAAAAGTTCATACCCTCTCCGTAGCTTTTGGCGTACCTCTGGTAACCTCCTTCTATCAGGTCGTGAGGAGATGGCCGCGCCGCTGGTGGCTGATAGTTTCGGCAGCTATGCTACCTTTCACAGCATTGCTTTCAGAACTGTTTCCGGTGCTTATAGCCCCTCTGTTCAATAAATACGAGCCCATAAAAGACCCCGACTTCGAGAGTGAGCTACGACAGCTGGCTTCCAGAGAAGGGGTTGAGATCTCTCGTGTCATGCGCATGGATATGAGTCGACGTACCAAGAAGTCGAACGCTTTCTTCACAGGTCTGGGCAGGAGTCGTCGCATAGTACTGGCTGATACCTTGCTGGACCAGTTTCCAAAGGACGAAATAGAGGCCGTCGTAGCTCACGAACTAGGTCACCAAGTTAGGCGTGACACATGGAAGATGGTCGGTATAAGCAGCCTCGCCACAACTTTATCGATGTTCTTATTGTCTCGTATCTTCCCTGTGGCCACTCGTCTTTTGCCCTCTAGATATCGAGATAAAGAGCTATCATCCCCTGCAAACATGCCGTTGCTAGGTTTACTTCTGCAGCTGATTACTCTGGTGGGGATGCCTCTGATCAATGCCTATTCTAGAAGAGTGGAGTATGCCGCGGATGAGTACGCTGTGCGCGTAACCCGCAAGCCTGAAGCACTAGTATCAGCGCTGCAGAGACTGCAAGAATCCAACTTGGTGGATCCAGACCCACCGCTGATAACCAAAGTGCTGCTGCACTCTCATCCTTCGATCAAGGATCGAGTCAACCGGATAAGAGAAATAGCTCATCAACAATAGGGTTAGATTCTTTTGGGATTAACCCATTCTGACATGTATCGAGTTCGATCACCTGCATATTGTGTGCGTGCTAACGTGCAGTGGGTATATGCTTAGTAAAGATTCTGGAGATGGGGATGACGTGGCCCATCTCCACTTGCGTTTGGATTTCTAACTGGCGCTGAGCCGAGATGGAAAAGGAATAGATCTATTCCCCAAAGCCAGGAGTAACAAGTTCACCAACAGACTTATTAACAGGAGTATGATGCCGAGGGCAATCGCGCGATCGAAGTTGCCCCTGTTAACCTCCAGGGCGATGGCTGTGGTCAATACCCTGGTGTAATGCAGGATGTTACCGCCCACTATAAGTGAAGCTCCTACTTCAGCTATCGCCCTCCCGAATCCTGCAGCTACTGCTACTACTATCTGCTGTCTAAGCAGCCTGACCAGTTCGTAGCTGATGCGGAGCTCCGAAGCGCCATCGGTACGCATAGCTTCTATGAGCTCGTAATTAGAGCTGAGTATGGCGCTGCGTGTGAGGTTGGTTGTTATAGGGACAACTACCAGGAATTGAGCTACTATCATAGCTGCTGGGGTGTAGATCAATCCCAGGTCTCCGAGTGGTCCAGAGCGCCAGAGCAGCAACGCAATCACCAGACCTACCAATATCGGCGGTAGCCCCATACTGGTGTTGATAGCTGCCTCCAGAAGCCTCTTGAAGGGGAGATCTCTGGAGGCAAGAGCTATTCCTAAAGGTATACCCGTAATAGCTGCTGCGAGAGTTGCTATGCCCGAGACTACGAGAGAGAGTAGCGCTATCTCGTAAGTGAGCCTGTCGAAGGTAAATATAAGTTGTAGAGCATTGATGAAACCCTCCAGAATCAGGTGCATATCTGGTGATAATTCCTGCCTTCATGCAGCATTCCGGGGAGCACTATATGTTCCTCCTACGTAGCCTAGAGCCAGTCCTATGGGTACATTAAGCACGGCAATGAAGATTAGTTGAGCTATAATATCCCCCACGCTCAAAGGCACAATACCCAGTGCTGTAATAGCTAAGCTGTCGATAATAGATGTGACTATGCCCGCAATCCCACCTGCTCTAAGCCCCTGTGATACGTCGCGGGTCAGCCCTGCTGCCATGTAACCACAAACGGTGTAGAAGATCATGGTAACTATAAGGTTTACGCATTGTGTGCCTATGTCCCCTGGCGCTGTTTGATTTGAAGAAGGTGAAGGCGTGGTCAGCAGCATTACAGCTATGTCAGCAACCGAGGTAATCGCCCCAAACGCTATGCCGGCAAGAATAGTTTGTCTACGGAAGTTCATGCCCGCTATACCTGTTGCTTCACTATTGTTCTGCCCTGACGCCCATGCCAACTGGAGTAAGCCAGTTTCTATATCTGAAGTCTCTACCATAAACCACTTCTCGGTAGATGTCACGTAGCTGACGGGTAATAGGACCAGGGGCTCCGTGCTTCATTTCGTGTCGATCAATCGAAGCTATGGGAGTGATCTCGGCATGCGTACCACAAAGGAAGGCCTCGTCTGCTAGGTAGGTCTCCGTACGATCCACTACCCTTTCCTCTACTTCAAGGCCCAGGACCTCCCTTGCCAGGTGAATAACAGTGTCTCTGGTAATGCTCTCAAGTATTCCGCTGGTGATATCAGGTGTGATGAGCTTGCCCTTACGAACGAAGAATACACATGATCCCGTACCCTCGGCAACTTTACCTTCAGGATTGAGGAATAAGGCTGTATCGTAACCGTTCATAGCAGCCTCGCTGGATGCCAGCTGGCTATTACGATAGTTGGCCAATGCCTTAATTCTGGGGGGAAGTACTCTCTCGTTGATTCTCGTCCATGAGCTGTAGCAAGCATGTAAGGAAAAATCTTCCTCTAATCTTGACACAGCAGGTCTAGAATAGATGAACATCTCTGTGGTTCTATCACCAACTACGCTAAAGGCTTTATTGCCTACCGCGTATGCCAAGGGCATGATATAGACGTCTCCCCTGTAATCGTTGGCCCTAACCAGATCTATTGTGGCTTGACATATCTCGTCCACTGTGAACTCTTTTGGCATGCGTATCAACTGCATGGACTGCTCAAGTCTGCGAGCGTGATCTTCGAGCCTAAAGATGTACATCTCACCTTCGGCATTGTTCCAATAGCCTCTTATCCCCTCGAATACAGCTGTAACCGATGCCCACCAGTAGTCGGTCAGGTGGACTGTGGCCTCCTCCCAAGGGATAATCCTGTGGTTCCACCAAAGATACTTGGGGTTCTCTTGCTGCGACATATTCCCTCCTGGACTCCAACTTAAAGAGCTCAAAGATATGCTAGCAGATAGGAGGATATTTGATGCATATATTTTTCTAGTATGCGCCCATAGGTTCAAGCTGTGGATCTTGTCTCATGTCTGCATAGTGCACGACTTTGTTACGCCCCCTACGTTTGGCTTCGTAGAGAGCTGCATCGGCATTGCGGATGAGCTCTTCTGGGGTGGCACCATCAAAAGGATAGGTGGCTGCGCCCACAGAAACCTGAAGTGTTATCGTCCTCCCGTCCTCAAGAACCACTTGGTGTCCAGATATAGCCGATCGCAGGCGTTCTGCTGCAGCTTTGCTGTCGTCTATAGATGCTCCAGGGAGAATAGCTTCGAATTCCTCACCCCCGAACCTCCCCAGTACGTCGATGGATCTTAGCGTCTGACGAGCTACTCTCGACATCTCCTTGAGAACTTTATTACCCACTTCATGCCCAAAGGTGTCGTTGACCTGCTTGAAGTGGTCGAGATCGAAGAATAATATAGAAAGACCTGTGTAAAGCCGACGTGATCGCTCGATCTCCTCCGCAACCCTTTCTACGAATGCACGATGGTTGAGAAAGCCACTTAGGGGATCCCTGGAGGCTTTCTCTGAAAGTTGGCGGTACCACTCAGCATTGCGTAGGGCTAGGGATACGTAATCAGCGATCGACTCCAGAGCGGTTATAGCAGAAGTATCAAATGCGTTCTCCATGCGACTCTCTATAATTAGTACTCCCCCGGGACGATCATCTATTATGATAGGGATAACTGCCATCGACCTGGCCCTGAGACATGCAACTCCCCCTACGCCCTTCTCCTGTAAGAGGTCATTTGAGTAGACGCTCTTACGTTCTTGTATGGATCTGTTAATAAGTGGGTGAGCGTTGATATTGCCATGGACGGTCTTTTTGCCATCTGTTCTGTAGCTAGCCACGATGCTAAGCTCGGAGGAATCCTCAGTAGTAAGTGCCAGTATGACGGCGTCATATCCAAGATTTCTATGGATTGCACCTACTACTACATCTGGGACATTCTCCGGAGATATCACGGCCAGCACGTCCTGTCCGACGGCATGAACAGCTTCCAGCTGTATCCTGCGGCGGCGCTCTAACTCAGTCTCTCGCTGCAGCTGACGACTACGAGTCCATACGTCCTCTAGGTTGTTGCGTAAAATCTGCTCTCTGTGACGCAGGCGAATGATTTCTCCCTTCATTAGGGCTCCGATGGCTGTTGCTCCAAGGGACGCTACCGACAGGACTGCCTGCTCGACCAGACCACGACTGGATACATCTGAGTAGATCATAGGGGTGAAAGCAGCAATTACTACCATCAATCCAATAAGAAGGGCTGATGTCAGCTCATAGTAGAGGGCAGCAAATACTACCGGTAACATATACAGTGGCTGAAAGGGACTATGTTCCCCACCGGTAAGATAGACTAGTCCGGCTAGTAGCGATATAGAGCTTAAAGGCATCAGGAGAAACAAGCTTCGTGGCAAGCTATCCCAAGGCACCAAGTAAATAAGAACTATGGAGATTACAGCTCCCAGGATGATTAGATTTGCGCCAACGCGACTAGATGCCAAATGCAATTGCGGGTAATTGATCACGAACAGAACAAGAATTACGGCTATAGCGTAGAGAGAGCTTGCTAACGCTCGTAGCTTACGCTCTAGGCCGTTCCTGTAGTTAGTTGGTTCTTGCCCTGTATGCACTTTGATCTCTACATGATACAACAAAACTGCGGGGTGTTGCAGCAATAAAACATATCATTACCCTTCCACCACCTGTTGATGATCATCCTGTGTGGCAGCCATCTCTGTTGACCGCTCACTATACAGCTTGTCGAATAGTCGTAGATAGTCAAGTAGATACCTAGTAATAAGGAAGTGCTGACGGACATGCTCCCTGCCAGCAACACCCATTCTTATCCTGTCATCAGGATTCCTCAGTAACCAGATTACCTTCTCAGCAGCCAGTTCGTTGTTATCGGCTATGAATCCGTTGACTCCATCTAAAACCTGCATGGGAATGCCGCCCGCACTTGTGCCCACAACCGGAGTACCTTTCCAGAGTGCCTCTGTCACTACCAGACCGAATCCCTCACGTTTGCTGCGTTGAAGGACAACCTGGGAGGATCTTTGAAAGACATTGACATCGACACTGTTATCCTTAGTGCTTGCCAGCAGGTAGATGTCAGGGTCTTCACCGGCATGCCTGGCGGTCTTCCCGAACCAGTCTATGCCTTCGGGATCATCGCTTGCCAACGTAGCTACCATGGCAAGCTGTAACTCTGGTACTTCCTTCTTGACCAGTCTATAGACATCTATCACACCAAGAGGGTCCTTCCACGGATCATAACGTGATATCTGCGATATAAGTGGGCGAGTCTGATCTATGCCATACCTTGATAGGACGTCATGGATTGTCGACTCGGGCAATTCAACATTCTTGGGACTTAGGGGATCAATAGCCGGGGGGATGATTGCTATGTGCCGAACAGACAGCCCAGATTTGACGTACTTCTCCATTGTGAAGATAACGGCATCGTGGCATTCCACATAGGGCTTTATAAACTCCCATACCTTGGGCTGAGCGTCCGTAAGATCTATATGACATCGCCATATCCAGAAACCTTTCGTGCCTGCACCCCTTTCCTTCAGGAGTCGCCTAATAGCTACCACCTGCGGATCGTGCATCACTACAAAGTCGTAATCTTCATCGAACAGATCAGCGTTCATATTGCTGTAGCGCAGGTAAATATCCAGCATATGCTGGGTAACTGGGATGGGCATGCCTTGTAGGGCGTTATGGAAGGCTTTGGTTACCTCGAAAAACTCAGTCGCACCCCGAATGACTTGCCACTCTGCATGCATGCCAAGGTCCTGCATCATAGGAACCATCGTGCTGAGTATCTCAGCTACCCCTCCACCAAAAGCTGTGGCGTTTACGTGAAGCACTCTGGCGTCCTTGAACTTGTTGCTGAGCCTCTGAATCTCAGCTAATTGCTCGTCAGGGGCAACTCCTTCATAGGAATCCAGGCGAACAGGTTTGACAGGCACCCGAGTGAACATCTTGGACCCTCCTCATACTCTTTTCCCAAGGGTTGGCAAGAAGTATACCCGGATGCCGAAGAAATTCAACCCCTAGGCGCACGAAAGTCTGACACCTTTGGGGATGGGGCGTTTATGACTCCATTATTACCCGCAAGGGTTATATAAAACCCAACAGAGCAAGCATATAATACACTGAGGGGATCACGAGGGGTGGTTAACATATCAATTTTATGGGGGTAAAGGGTATGGATACAGTTGTGAGGACGGGCTTTGAACCCGTGAGGATCGCACCTGCGGATGTACATACGTGCTTGGCTCGCCACATCCTTGTGGATGGCTTGCCACTGGTATATGACTACAGAAGAAGCCAGGGCTCATATCTCGTGGATGAGACGACTGGCAGGCGCTACATAGACCTGTTCAGTTTTTATTCATCTGCTCCCCTGGGGCACAATCACCCCAAAATGCGCGATCCTGAATTTGCAGCCAAGATAGCGGAGATAGCATTGATCAACCCTTCAAACTCCGATGTGTACACTGTTGAGATGGCTGAGTTTGTTGAGACCTTGGCAAAATACGTTATTCCTCCAGAATTCCCGCACCTGTTCTTTGTAGCTGGTGGAGCGCCCGCTGTGGAAAATGCTCTCAAGGTAGCGTTCGATTGGAAGGTGCGGAAGAACCTTGCAAGAGGCAAGGGAGAAAAGGGGACTAAAGTCATACACTTTAGGGAGGCCTTTCACGGCAGGCTGGGATATACTCTATCTCTGACGAACACCTATGATCCTCGTAAGTACAAGTACTTTCCAAAGTTTGATTGGCCTAGAGTCGAGAATCCCAAGTTACGTTTCCCAATTACCGCTGAGGTTATTGCAGAGGTTGAGGAAGCTGAGGAGAGGAGTGTCGCCCAGATAGAGGCAGCTCTTGATAGATATCAGGATGATATCGCAGCGATCATTATCGAGCCTGTGCAATGCGAAGGTGGTGATAACCACTTCAGACCCGAGTTCTTTGCGAAACTACGCAAGATTGCCGATGAGCGTGAGGTAATGCTTATCTACGATGAGATCCAGACAGGTATGGGCATGACAGGTACATGGTGGATGGCTGAACAGCTAGGTGTCATGCCAGATATCATAGTCTTCGGGAAGAAGCTGCAGGTGTGTGGTATAGCAGTAAGCCGCAGGGTGGATGAGGTCGAGGATAACGTGTTTGTAGAGCCCAGTAGGATAAGCTCTACCTGGGGCGGTAATCTGGTCGATATGGTCAGAGGACAGCGCTACATACAGGTTATCCTTGAGGATAATCTCCTGGAGAACGCTTCTCGCCAAGGTAAGTTCCTCTTACAGCAGCTCGAAGGACTTAGGGAAGAGGGTTTTGCTATCTCCAACATCCGAGGGAGAGGGCTACTCGTGGCTTTCGATCTACCTGACCATGAGCTTAGGGATCTGGTCCATCATGAAGCACTGAAGGCGGGAGTGATATTGCTTAAGTGCGGTGAGAAGGGCATACGATTACGGCCCTTTATGGATGTGAACAGTGACGTCCTGCAGGAAGCCATAGATATACTCCGTACTATTTTGCCTAGATCTAAGTAGTGTTCTGCATGCATACTTAGATGATGTTTTTCTCCAGCATAGGGGTTTTGACATCTCTCAGGTTTACTGGTTATCATTGCAAGTCCATAAAAAGTAACATGGTGAGGTTGAGCTAAGCATCTGGAGGTAGGCATATTGAGTATAAGAAGGCAGGTATGTAAGGTAATGGGACGTGTTGTCCCCACTGCACTGGTTCTCTCAGTCCTGATAACTGGATGCGGTCCCACTAGCTCTCAAGAGCAGAGATCTCAGCAGATTCCTACACCTGCAGCAACAGTAGCAGAGCCTATATCCCTGATGCCATCACCTACTACTGTTAGTACTCCTGAGACCTCAAGTGCCCCAACTGTTCAGGTTACTCCTGTCCCCACCGCATCTACAGCGAACTTTGACCCTAATGGTATCGTAGCAGTAGTTAATGGTGAGAAGATCACCAACAAGGAGTTCTATCAGGAGCTTGAGAAGAGGTATGGCCAGGATTTGATCAGTGATATGGTGATCACCAAGCTGATAGAGCAGGAGGCCCGTAAGCGGGGGGTATCGTTGTCCAATGAGGATATGCAGAAGGCTCTCCAGCAACTGCAAACAGCCTTTCCTGGCCAGAGCATAGAGGAGATAGCTCAGGGTCAGAACATGACAGGTGACCAGCTGCGTGAGCAAGTCAGAGTGATGGCGCTGCTCGATAAAATGCTGGCTCCTCAGGTAAAGGTAACCGAGCAGGATGCCAGGAACTTCTATAATCAAAATCCACAAGTTTTTCAATCCCAGGAACAGCTAAGGCTTGGCCAGGTAGTGACGGATAATGAGCAGCAGGCTGCCGATGCTGCACAGGCGCTGCGAGATGGTAAAGACCTAAAAGAAGTGATAGCCAAATATGGCAGCAAGAGCCCAGAAAGGGCTAAGAAGAACGGGGACCTGGGCTACAAGTCCTTGAACGAGCTAGACCCGCAGCTAGGAATGACTGTGATGCAGATGGCCGTAGGGGATGTGAGTGATCCTATACGGCTGCCTGATGGTTCCTACGCGGTCGTCAAGATGATAGATCGCAAGGGTGGAGTACAGATGCCCTTTGATCAGGTCAAGGACAGAGCTATGGAGCTGGCCAAACAAGACAAGATTAACAGCATGATACCTAAGTTCCTTGAAGAGCTATATAGTAAGGCAAAGATTCAGTCACGAATAAAGATCATACCACCTAACACTCAGCAACCATCTGCCGAGCCATCTCAGCCTTCTCCGTCACCTCCGGCACCATCAGGCGAAGAGCCTAAGGGTTAGGATAATACCAGGGACTTTGCATTTGTCATGTGCGAGCGTCTGCTATGCTTCTGGCAGACGCTCGCTTCTTTTGAAGCTTACACCTGTAGCTAAGAATCTAATCTTTATCTTTAGAGTTTCCCAGCGACTATATGTAACCGTGAACTAGCCATTTTTCCCGTCAGGTATCTCCTGCTTGCAAAACTTGCAAAACTTTCTGATCACATCATAGATAATAGGTTTGTCCCATGATCAGGATGGGATCATGCAACAAGATTCTTCTCCTTGGCGAGTGCATCGAGCGCCGATTCGAACGCTGCCATTGCATCGTTTCCCCAGAGGACAAAAGTTATATCTTGCGGCTCCTTGCCTGATTGTAGATGTTCTATGGATACTCTTAGTGCAACAGGTGCAGCCAGATGTAAAGGGTATCCATATGCGCCGGTACCAAGAGAAGGGAAGGCTATGCTGTGCACAGAATGTTGATTAGCTAGCTCCAGACTTTTTCTGTAGGCACTTTCCAGTAACTGTTCCTCGCCAGCTTTCCCTCCTCTCCAGATAGGGGCTACAGCGTGGATAACATACTTAGCTGATAGACGACCAGCTCCGGTGATCACTGCACTTCCTGTAGGGCAACCACCTATTCGGCGGCATTCCTCCATGATACTGGGGCCCCCAGCTCGGTGAATGGCTCCATCTACTCCCCCACCGCCACTGAGGCTAGCATTAGCTGCATTTACTATGGCATCCGCTTTGACCGTGGTAATGTCTCCCTGGATGAGTCGGAGGGTACCTTCGCCTACCCTTATCTCAAGCATGGTTATTCCTCCTGTAGGATAACCGGAGTCCTTGATCCAACCTGTAGCAGAGCTTCATGCAGCTGCCCTGGCGTTATCACGTGAGTGTCGTCTTTGACAACCTCACCCCGAAGCCTAACTCCTCCCTGACGGATAAGACGTTTTGCCTCACTGTTGGAGGAAGCCATACCAGTTGTTACCAATATATGAGTTAGTCTAGTTCCCTCCGGATTAAGCTTTATCTTGGCAACAGGGATGTTGCTTGGTAGTTGATCAGTCTTGCCACCGGTACGCCTGATCTCAGCGTATCTCTCGTAATCTTCTGCTGCTCTCCTGGCCGCTTCAGGCCCATGAAACTGTGATACGATCTCTGTTACGAGCTGCTTCTTGACCTCTCTAGGATCGGCCTGTCCGTTCTGTATGGCCTGAATTTTCTCCTCTATCTCCTCGATGGGCACGTCTGTGAGCAACCTGTAGTAAATACCTATATGATCATCGCTCATCGTCATTAGCTTGTTAAACTGCTCCTGTGCTCCCCAGGAGACGCCTACGTAGTTGCCCAAGCTCTTGCTCATCTTCTCTGTCCCCGTCAGACCAGGTAGCAGAGGAAATGTGACTACTACTTGTGGTTCCTGACCGTAGAGTCTTTGTAAGTCTCTCCCCATGAGGCAATTGAATTCCTGGTCCGTACCTCCGAGCTCTATATCTGCATTAATCGACACGGAGTCCATACCCTGCATAATGGGATAGAACATTTCATGCAGGAACACAGTCTGATCTGGATCCTCAAATCTTCGCCCGAAGTACTCCCCCTCTAGCATCCTCTTGACACTGATGTGGGAGCCTATAAAGATGAGGTCCTTAAGAGTCAACTTCGCCAGCCAGGTGCTATTGTAGACAACCTCAGCGCGTTCAAGATCCAATATCTTGGATACTTGCTCCTTATAGGTGGCCGCGTTCTCTAGCACCTGCTCATGGCTCAGAGGAGGTCTGGCCTTACTGCGCCCTGAAGGGTCCCCCACAGTAGCCGTGAAGTCCCCAAGTACGAGTATGGCTGTATGACCAAGATCCTGAAACCGCCTCAGGTTACGCAGAGGCACGGTATGTCCTAGATGTATATCGGTTACTGTGGGGTCTATACCCAACTTGACACGGAGGGGCCTGCCTTCCTTCTGAGCTGTGGTCAGCTTATAGCGTAAAGCTTCCTCATCAGGAAGGATCTTCTCTGCACCACGTTTGATTATCTTTATCTGTTCGTCTACTGACATTTGCCAAATGTCACTGCCGCTCAATATTTGAACCCCTTTAACATGTTCATGGTAATGAATTCTTATAAAATCATACCGATTTTTGCAGCGATATTTTCAGCTAGGTTATAGAGCCATACACTGCGTTCAGGATTTTACGAGCGGTATCGTGCTCTACATCCCATCTGTTAGTCAGATAAACAAACACCAATTGCCACTTGGGGTCTATTGCCAGCAGTGTCCCCGTAGCTCCTCCATGCATGAACATCTCTTCCGATCCCAATAGATCAGCATCATTACGCCTCTTTCCCCATCCCAGAGCGTAGGCTGCATCACGCTGGCCTTCGGGTGTGACTTCCTTCATCCCATGAGTATATAGCCTGGTCATTGTGTTCACTGCCGGCGGGCTTAGGAGCCTGTATCCATTGAGCTGACCACCCCTAAGAAATGCTTGCCCAAACTTGACCATATCGCTAGCTGTGCTCCATAAGCCTCCCCCTGCTACTTCCATCCTAATGAAGCCTTCCAATTGTTCTTCACTCCCGAAATCATGAACAGGCATAGCAAGAGTTCTATCTGCAGGGGCAAACGATGTGTGTTGCATGCCGAGAGGTTCAAAAACGTATTTTGAGAGGTATTCAGCAAATCGCAGCCCTGTAAGTCGAGAGACTATTTCCGCGAGTATGGAAAAGCTAAGAGAGCAGTATTGGTAGTTGGTACCAGGCTCAAACTGTAGGTAGCTCTCACACGCGGCTTTCACTAATTCGTGATGACTTGGCTGAGATACAGTTTGCATCTGCTGCCATGCCCACTCCTCAGCTAGGCCGCTCGTGTGGGTCAGTAAGTGAAATACCGTAACGTGTTCCTTTCCATGTTTTCCAAATTCAGGTACATACTTTATCACCGGATCACTTAGCAGTAACCTTCCTCTCTCCACCATCTGCATTACAGCTGTAGCGGTGATGGGCTTCGTGATGGATGCTAAGAGGAATATGCTCTCGATCTTAGCGTTATCTTGCCCGGGAACTACATGAGACCACAGTGTTTCTTCCGCATTGGCCACAGCGATCACAGCTGTAGGATGGTCCCCCGACCTGACGGCTTCTTCAGCTATCTCTGCAGCTTGTTGTAGCCCTTTAGTGTCAACAGTAAGTGTAGCTTCCATCAATCAATGCCTCCAGAACTGCTTATTTCTCAAGTACTCTAGCAAGTGGGGGTACTACCTGCTTCTTTCTGCTGACTACCCCTTTCAAATAGGCTGTCCCTTCCCGGGGATGTGCACCAAAGGCCTTGGTTACTATTTGTTCCTCATCCTCTTCGGGGACGAACAGGATGCTTGATTGGTCCAGTATATCTGTGGCCAGGAACAGGAGGTAGTTCAAACCCTTCTCATGCTTGAACTTTTGCATCTGCGACAGGAAATCCTGCTTGTGCTGCTTGAAGAAATCTATGTCTACGGTCTCAGCTTGACCTATTCCCACCTTGTTACCATTCCAGTCGTAGATCTTTAAGTTAGATTCCAAGATCTGTATTGGAGTCTTCTGGTCATAGTTAGAGTTGGCCTTGAACATGGCGTAGGCAAGTTCCTGAGGTTCCACAGATGCTACATCAGCCAACCACCTTCCGGCCGTTTCGTCCCTGGGGGTTGATGTAGGAGATCTGAAGAGTAATGTGTCCGAGATGATACCGGAGAGTAGTATACCTGCTATCTGCGGTGAGGGCGTAATACCTCTATCTCGATACATCTCCGCAACTATAGTGCTCGTGCTGCCTACAGGTTCAAGCTTCATAAATATGGGCTCTGGAGTATGAAGATCTCCCAGATTGTGGTGGTCTATAATTTCTAGTATCTGTGCTTGTTCAAGTCCTTCTACAGCTTGTGATCTATGGTTGTGATCTACCAATATGACTTGTTTCCCTTTGAACCTAAGCAGATCTGATCTCGTGACTATGCCCACGAGCTTCCTATCGGAGTCGACAACTGGTAGAGCTGTGGTAGCGGTGGTTGATAACAGAGATGCAGCCTCTGACGCCGGATCATCTGGATCGGCAGTTGGAGCCTCCCTGCGCATTACCTCTTCCACTGCCACACTTAGATTGAGCAGACGTGTAACTCTATAAGAGTCATGAGGGGTAAGCAGAAGCAAAGTGCCTCTGGATCTCGCGAAGTCGATGACGGACTTATCAGGCCGAAGGTTACCTACGACTATAACGCAGGCCGCTCCACGAGAAATAGCAAGTTCCTGGACATCTTTGCGGTTGCCCACGACGACCATGTCGCCCGGTTGCAATCTCTGCTGAATGGTGCTGGTAGCCATAGCGGCCACGGACACTCTGCCTTGCCAGTCTCCCTCAGGTGTGCCAGTGAGGACCTCGGCTTCAAGCGTGCGTACGATCCTATCGTATGAAAGCTTTAGCTGTGCTCCTCCCGAGAGGTCCAACTCCTGCAGGTATCTAGCAGCTACGTCGTCCAGGGTCAATACACCGATCAATCTATGTTGATCATCGACTACGGGTACGATCCTTTTGTCCTGTATTACTCTGCCAGCCTCCCTTATCGTGTGAGAAGCTTTCAGGTATTGCGGAGCTCTGTTCATTACATCGGAAACCCTGGTATAGACGTCACTTATGAGCTCCGGGATCTCAACTCCGAACCTGTCTAGAACGAATGCTGTTTCTGCTGACAGATCGCCCAGACGTACCGGCTTGGTATCAAGTTCTTCTGAGCGTTGCTTCAGGTCAGCATAGCCTATGGCGGACACTATAGTATCAGTGTCCGGATTGCGGTGACCAATAACGTATATCGGGTTTCCCATATCAGGTTACACCTCCCTAGCTCTTTAACGAATCAACGGATCATCGGTGTGAGCGGAGCATCCTTCTGGCTGGCTACTAATTCCATGTCTGCTTCCACCATCATTCTGACTAAATCTTCGAACTTCACAGTTGGCTGCCAGCCCAGCTTCTGCCTTGCTTTCGTGGAGTCTCCTACTAGCAGGTCGACCTCGGCAGCTCGGAAGTACTTGGGATCGACCACTACATAGTCTCTATAGTCAAGTCCAACATGTGAAAAAGCTAATTCGACCAACTCCCTTACAGAATGCGTTTCTCCAGTAGCTATAACATAATCGTCAGGAGTATCCTGCTGCAGCATGAGCCACATCGCCCTCACGTAATCGCCGGTATATCCCCAATCTCTTTTGGCATCAAGGTTACCTAGTCTAAGTTCCTTTTGCAGCCCGTGCTTGATCCTTGCTACACCATAGCTAACTTTACGAGTAACGAATTCTAGTCCTCTCCTGGGGGATTCGTGATTGAAGCATATTCCTGAACACGCGAATATTCCATATGACTCTCGATAGTTCACCGTGATGTAATGTCCGTATACCTTTGCTACACCGTAGGGGCTACGTGGATAAAAAGGAGTGGTTTCTTTCTGGGGAGTCTCTCTTACCTTGCCAAACATTTCTGAGCTGGAAGCCTGATAGAACCTTATGCTGGGGTCTACAAGTCTTATAGCCTCCAGCATACGGGTTACTCCCAGCGCAGTGAACTCTCCAGTTAGCACTGGTTGGGTCCAGCTGGTGGGTACAAAGCTCTGCGCTGCCAGGTTGTAGACCTCATTTGGTTTATATTCCTTGATGATATCTATCAGAGAAAGCTGATCTAGCAGATCTCCAGTTACTATCTCTATATCATCTTGGATGTGCTTTATTCTTCCAAAGTTTTCCAGGCTAGTACGCCTTACCATGCCAACAACTCTATAGCCCTTTTCGAGCAGGAACTCTGCTAGGTAGGAACCATCTTGTCCAGTTATGCCGGTAATTAGCGCCGTTTTCATATGGTATCTCTCCCATGACGCACTAAGTATTGATCGCTTTTGACCCTATCTCTCCAATAGTCAAGAATGTCTATAAGGGTCTGCTCCAGTGGTATATGCGCCTCCCACCCCGTATCTCTGCGAAACTTCTCGGGATTGCATCTTAGCTCAGGTATGTCTGAAGGTCTCAACCTGTTAGGATCCGTCTCTACTTTTATATCTATTTTGGATTGTCCTACCAGAAATTCCAATATCCATTGAATGGACACTGATCTACCTGTCCCTATGTTGTAGATCTCTCCAGACCTCGATCTATCTACGGCTAATACGTAAGCCTTTACTATGTCTCTAACATCAGTAAAGTCACGCTTGCTTTCTGTATTGCCGACCCTGATCACCGGCTCCGATAGACCTGCCTCTATACGCGCTATCTGCTCTGCAATGGATGGTATAACTAGCCTGGGTTTTTGCCCTGGGCCCGTGTGGTTAAATGGCCTTAGTACCGTAACAGGTAGTTCTTGACTCTCATGCAGGCTGAGAGCAAGCAGTGTCTGTGCGGCCTTGCTCACGGCGTATGGGCTTATAGGAGCTAGTGGTTGCTTCTCGTCTATCGGCAGTTCGTTGGGCTTTACCTTACCATATTCCTCCGCGGAACCTATCGCTATGATTCTGGGTTTCGGATCTATATCTAGCGCGCTGTATAGCAAATTCGCTGCCCCTAATGTGTTATTCTCGATCGTATATATTGGGTGTTCAAAGGAGCTGAACACTGAGCTTTGAGCCGCTAGATGAAAGATTACGTCCGGCCTAATGTCTTGGATAATATGCTGTATAGCTCCGCGATCTAGGAGATCTGCCCTGACTGGAGTTGCACCCTCGACTGGCGCACCAGATCTTGAAAGTGCCCATACATGCCAGCCTTGTGTCTTAAGCTCTCTTACCAGGTAGGGGCCCACAAATCCCGATGCTCCTGTGACTAGAACCTGTCTCTCTTGCATGTACCTTCTTCCTTAGTTTTCCTATTTGCTCTTCACCTTCAAGCCCATATTATCGGCCTAGACGCAATACCCATATTACTCCAATTTAGATATATTTCCGACTTCTGCTATCGTATTACTTAGGCTACTCCTAATTATCGAGTGAGAGGTGAAGAGGTTGCATAAGTATGACTTTCGTAGGTTCCTACATGTTCGCAACGCTTATGCAGGGTCGATCAGCCCTAGCGGTAAACAGGTGGCGTTTCTGTATGATGTGACTGGTGTCCCCCAGGTTTGGATCACGTCCATAGATGGACAGTGGCCAGACCAGGTTACCTACTTTGAAGAAAGAGTATCAGGAGTCAAGTTTTCTCCAGACGGTAGCCGACTGGTGTTCATCATGGATGCTGGTGGCAATGAACGACATGGCATCCATGGTGTGTTGTTGGATGGTTATGTACACGAACCTATACAGCCAGAGCCGAATGTCATTCACTTGTGGGGAGATTGGAGCCCTGACGGTAGGCGGATAGCCTATACCTCAAACAAAAGAGACCCCAGGTTCTTTGATGTCTATATCAAATCTTTAGATGGTGGGGATCCCATTATGGTCTTGCAGGACGATGGGACGAACTCTGTTCCTGCATGGAGTCCAGATGCCCGTCACCTGATTGTCTCCAGGTCTGAGACTAACCTGGACAATAATATCTACCTGCTGGATTTGGAATCTGGCGACCGTAAGCTTTTATCTCAGCATGAAGGGGAAGCGCTGTTTGTATCACCTCACTTCATTGGATCCGACAGACTGATAGTTGCCTCTAATAAGGATAGAGAATTTGTAGGAGTTGCCGAGATAGATCTGAACGATGGAGATTTCAGATACTTGATCGAGACCGACTGGGATGTAGATTCTCTTACGGTCAGCAAAGATGGCTCAAAGATCGTCTATGCACTTAACGAGGATGGCTATAGCAGGCTATATATCTGGCAGGATGGCCACATTAGAGCCTTAGAGTATATTCCTTCTGGCGTGCTTGCGCAACAGCTAGAGCTATCTGATGATGGCTCGACTCTAATACTCTCTATGTATTCTCCCTCCCTTAATCTGAACGTTTGGGCAGTAGATGTATCCTCTGACAGGTGCTGGCAGGTTACTTATGCTGGCAGGGCTGGTATACCTGACGACGTATTTGCCGAGCCTAGGCTGATCAGGTATCGAAGCTTTGATGGTCTGGAGATCCCTGCTTTTCTCTATCTCCCGCCTGATAGGGAGCCTCCTCTACCGGTCGTTGTCCACGTGCACGGTGGTCCTGAGTCGCAGGCAAGGCCAATTTTTAATGCGTCCATCCAATACCTGGTTCACCATGGTTTTGCCGTACTGGCCCCGAATGTACGTGGCAGCACTGGTTATGGCAAATCTTATACACATTTGGACGATGTTTACCTCCGAATGAACTCAGTAGCGGATTTAAAGGCTGCAGCGGACTGGTTAGTAGAATCGGGCATAGCTCAAGAGGATAAGATAGCGATAATGGGAGGTTCGTATGGTGGATTCATGGTGCTATCGGCCATAACCACCTATCCGGATGTTTGGGCAGCAGCGGTAGATATAGTCGGTATAGCTAATTTCGTGACCTTCCTCGAGAACACTGGCCCATGGAGGAGGAAGCTTCGGGAAGCCGAATACGGAAGCCTTGAGAACGATCGAGAATTTCTGGAGTCTATATCCCCTATCAACCATGTGGACAGGATAAGTTGTCCGTTGCTGGTAGTACATGGTACTAACGATCCAAGGGTGCCTGTGGGAGAGGCGGAGCAGATAGTAGATAGCCTGCGCGCCAGAGGGACGGATGTAGAGTACATACGATTTGAGGATGAGGGACACGGTGTAGTGAAACTGCCTAATAGGATCTACTACACAGAGCAGGTTGTAAGGTTTCTCGACAAGCACATTGGGAGCTAGCTCCCAATGTGCTCTATATCTTAATTCGCTGTATGAGTGTGAGTGTAATTTGGGGTAAGCTTTAGTACGTCGTTCAAACTACCGCTACGTAATCCAGAAAGATCCAAGGAGACATAGAGGAAACCAGCAGCCTTGATGGCGGATACTATCTCATCACGCTTCTCAAGTACCTTTGGGAACTCCTCGATTGGTACCTCGATGCGAGCGACATCGCCATGATGCCTGACCCTTAGCTCTCTAAATCCTAATGATCTCAGGGCTAGCTCGCTCTGCCCAATTTGGCGAAGCTTCTTGATAGTTACACTGCTGCCATAGGGAATACGGGAAGAAAGGCAAGGCATGCTCGGTTTATCCCAGGTGGGTAGACCCTTTAGCTTTGATATTTGGCGTATTTCTGCCTTGGTTAGTCCTGCTTCTGCTAATGGGCTGCGTATACCTAGCTCCTTAGCTGCCTGATGGCCAGGGCGGTAGTCATGGCTATCATCCAAGTTGAAGCCATCCACTACAACTGCATAACCTTCCTGTTTCGCGAGCGCTGAGAGCTTCGTAAATAGTTCACTCTTACAGTAGTAACATCTGTCAGGATTGTTAGCTACGTATCTGGGGTCAGATAGCTCCTCAGTGTGAATAGGTATGAACCTTATACCTATCTTTCTAGCGTTTTCCTCGGCTTCTTTGAATTCTTCTTCTAGAAGGCTTTCACTTATGGCTGTGGCTGCTGCTGCCTTGTCCCCCAAGACTTCATAAGCTACTGCTGCAAGCAGGGTGCTGTCAACGCCCCCAGAATAGGCGACCAGCACGCTGTCCATATCTCTCAATAAAGATTTCAGAGTTTCCAGCTTGTCTTCAAGGGACATATCAATGCTCCTTAGCTTCTTATAGTGCATTCTATACTAACGGTCAGGCTTACTGTCAAAGGCAAGACCGTATACCTGCTTTATTCTGTCTAAAAACTCTTCTCCCAGGGAGCTGTATGCAAGCGCTGCTTTGGAGCTTGGATAATACTCAAATATGCTTTGACCATAGCTCGGTGCCTCGCTAAGGTAGACGCTTCTCGGTATAAGAGTTCTGAAGAGTTTGTTTGGGTAGTGTTTTTGTACTTCTTCCACAACTTGCTTCGACAACCTAGTTCTGCTATCAAACATAGTCATAACTATACCGAAGAGCTCCAATGTTGGGTTTATCCTACTCTTCACTAGTTGGATTGTACTGACTAGGTGTCCTAACCCTTCCAATGCCAGGTACTCACATTGTATGGGTACTATAAGTCCTCTAGAGCTACTCATCGCATTTATGGTCAGCAATCCAAGCGAAGGTGGACAATCTATTATGACTATGTCGTAGTTGTTGAGTATTGGCTCAAGTGCAATCTCTAGCCTCTTGTCTCTATCAGGCAGCGAGGCAAACTCTACTTCGGCTGCTGCCAGGTCCCTACTTGCTGGCAATAGATCAAGCCCTGTTTGTGAGGTTAGATGAATAACTTCTTTAGCAAGTTCTTCTCCGGACAACAGATCATAGAGAGTCGCTCCTTGGGGCTCTACTCCAAGGCTACTTGTGGCGTTTCCTTGGGGGTCGAGATCCACTAGAAGTGTGCGTACACCGCGCCCGGCAAGATACGAGCTAACATTGACGGCTGTGGTGGTCTTGCCGACTCCACCCTTCTGGTTAGCTATAGCAAATATAGGTGTAGACTTCTTGTTCATTTTGACAGGAGGGTTTGATAGGATCCTCTTCAGCTTTGAGTGCCTCTAAGCACTATAACTTTCATTGGGGCATGCTCAAGTATATAGGGGATAGTTGTCCCCATGTAGTACTCTCCATGCTTGCGCTTGTATGGTAATCCTACAACTATAAGGTCGCAGTCTCTAGCCGTGGCCTCATCCACTATGGCCGTACCTGCCGTTCTGGCTTGTAACAGGTCCAGGTCTATTCGAGCTCCTATGGAGTCTGCAATAGCTTGGGCTCTTTCCAAGACTTTATCTGCCCTTATACTAACGTCCTCGTCTGGAGAGGCATCTACAGGCTCTGTCCAGGGCATCTCTATAACGTGCACGGCATATATGGGAGTCTTAGTCCCTTTGGTCAACCAGCAGGCAAACTTTACCACGGCTTCATCCATCGGGTTGTCTCCAATTGCGACAAGTATTCCCCTGAATTTGTCTATCCCTGTTGGGTGTTCCTCTCGTCGCCAGGGCAACATATAATTCTTTCCTCCAGATAAATGTTAGTATCGTGGAAAGAGGTTATCTTTATGGTATAGCTGTACCTCCAGCTATCCTTAGCACATCGAAGATACTGATTATTGCAAGCAGGGCTAGTAACAGCATCATCCCAACGGCGTGCACTAGGGCCTCTTTGTTGGGCGAGATTTTCTTGCCGCGGATAGCCTCGATTATCACGAAAATAAGCCTCCCTCCATCCAATGCTGGCAGAGGTAAAAGATTTACCAGGAACAAGTTGATTGAGAGGAGAGCTGTCCACTCAGCTATTCCTCTGAGTGCGCTCTGTCGCGCTATCTGTCCGGTGGCGTCAGCAATACCTATGGGCCCCATTACGCCTCCTATGCCGACCTTCCCAGTGATTAGGTCGCCTATGCCCTGCACTATAGTCGCTATTACTTCAAAGCTATGACTAATCCCCACTCCGATAGCTGCGATAGGATTGTACTTACGAGTTACTACGGTTTCTGGATATATAACTATGCCGATTGCTCCCTGCCCTCTGGGTGGATTTACCCTTGGTGTTACCTGCTTCGATATTGTTCTTCCATCTCTCTCCACGACGATGGTCACTGTTTGGCCCTGTTTGCCTGCTATTACTCTGGCTATATCATCGGGGGAATCTATGCTTATCCCGTCTATAGATCTAATCTTATCCCCCGGCTGCAGTCCTGCTGACGCCGCGGGTGAGTTATCAGCTACCTGCCTGATGACAGCCCCCTTAGAAACTGGTAACCCAGTCATTGCCAGTAGGGTGAATATGATTATGGCTAAGAAAAGGTTCATTAGAGAGCCAGCAGCTAGAACTATCGCCCTTTGCCAAGGCTTCTTGTAGCTAAACGACCTTGGGTCGTTGGGGTCTTCTCCGTTCTCACCATAGATGCGCACGAAGCCCCCAACAGGTATGAGGTTAATGCTATAGATAACCTCCCCACGCTTTATACCTATTAGTCGTGGTGGAAACCCGAACCCGAACTCTTCTACTCTGATACCGTTTAGTCGCGCAGTTACAAAGTGCCCCAGCTCGTGCACAAACACCAGCAGCCCGAGCACTGGTATTATCCATAGATAGACTAACCAACCTAGATCCAATTTCTACCCCCTATACTTCTATACGGCTACGGCCCTTCATGGACTTGATGAAGGATTTTACAAATAATCTGGCCCACCTATCTGCCTGTCTAATAGATTCTAGATCTATATCTTCATCTTTACATATTGCTTCATGCTTAGCTAAAGCTTCCTCTACTATACAGGATATATCTAGGAATCCTATATGACCTTCCAAGAATGCTGCTACAGCTTCGTCATCTGCAGCGGACAATACTGCGGGATAAGTGCTGCCCTTCTTGCCAGCTTCTATAGCTAGACTCAGGCATGGAAACCTAGCCATGTCTGGAGGGTAGAATTGCAGCTCAAGTGACTTAGTAAAATCCAGATACCCTAGTTTGCTATTGTAGGAGTGCTCCGGATAGCATAGGGCGTATTGAATAGGCACTCGCATGTCTGGGATGCCAAGTTGAGCTTTTATTGAGCCATCATTGAATTCAACCATTGAGTGCACTATGCTTTGGGGATGGATCACCACATCTAGCTGTTCAAACGGCATGTCAAACAGCCAGTGAGCCTCGATTACTTCTAGTCCCTTGTTCATTAGAGTGGCACTATCTATAGTTACCTTGTTCCCCATGCGCCAATTTGGGTGGGCTAGCGCTTGAGATGGAGTAACTTGTTTCATCTCCTCTAAAGGCGTATCTCTGAAAGGTCCGCCTGATGCGGTTAGTATAATCCTCTTTACGCCTTCCGGTCTTCGTAATTTGGAATCTCCTAAGCCTTCCCCCTGCAGACATTGCCATATTGCAGAATGCTCACTGTCTATAGGCCGAACTATAGCATCGTGTTTATGCGCCTCAGATACTATGATTCTGCCCGCCATGACCAGGGCTTCTTTGTTGGCCAGGGCAATTATCTTGCCGTTCCTTATACCTTCTATGGTAGGTTCCCATCCGGCAGAACCGGTTGTAGCCACCACTAACAAGTCGACCTGAGGAGATGCCGCTATCTCTAACATCCCCTCAGGTCCGCTTAGCCCACCCGGGAGTTTATCGCTAACAAGGCAGTACATTTGTGGCTTGAAACGTTCTATCTGCTCTTCAAGTAGTTTACGGTTGCTGCCTGCAGCTAAGGCTACAACCTTGAATTTATCTGGATGTGAGCTTATAACATCCAGAGTCTGAGTGCCTATCGAGCCTGTACTACCGAGTATAGCTACCTTTATCGGCTGAGCAATTTCACCTTTGGGGTACATAAACATAACGCCCAATTCTACCCTTGAGTATATTGGGCGTCAAACTAATACTGATGGCCTTGATTAGCTAAGCTGAGTTTGGCAGGAAGCTTCTCAACCAAGGCTTAATAAGGGCCCACGGACTTGGCATCTCGTCGCTATCTTGAGGTTCTATTCGGCTTCTAGTAGGCTCTGTTTTGGACGCAACAAGTTTTTCATATTCATGAGTCGGTACGCCACCGCTCTCAAGCAACTTCCTTCTGGTCCTCCGCATCTCTCGCTTGAGCAACATGAGCTCTTTCTCTATCACTGCTATCTCATCCCTAAGATCCTGTATGGCCAATTCCCTTTCCTCTAGTAATGACAAGAGCTCATGCCATTCCATGGGCTCACGCTCGTCATCTTCAAGTTCTGTTAGAAGTCGTGCTCTGCGCTCTTTGGCATTCATATAAGCCTTTCTCCTGTTTTGAAAATCCTCTATAAAGGATTCCAGATCGTTATTACATTCTCTCCCCAAGCTTTCTATTACCTTAGAAGAATAGGTGTGCCCATTCCTTGTTGCCAATTGCCCTCTCCTTGTGTCTCCGATTCCTTTCTAAGTACGAACTCATCATAAGCATCAAGAGTAAAAGAGGGCATTAAAGGATCAGCCAGAGCGCTAAAAGCATCGTAAAAGCAGGAGGTTAGTAAGACTAATCCCAGATAATTAAGCTGGAGCCAGTCATATCTGGATGAGGGGGTATTCCTATTAGGTCGAGTAGGGTTGGCGCCACGTCGGCAAGCTTGCCCCCTGCTCTTAGTCCCCTAACTTTACTGACTCCTACGAGTATACATGGAACTGGATTAGTAGTATGTGTTGTACATGGGGTGCCATCTTCCATAAGCATGGTCTCGGCGTTACCATGATCGGCTATGATGAGTGCTGCTCCACCGACCTCCGTAGTTGCCTTCACCAACTCACCAACTCCCTGATCCACGGTTTCGCAGGCTTTTACTGCGGCGGATATAACGCCCGTGTGACCTACCATGTCAGGATTCGCAAAGTTGACTATAATCAACCCATCTTTCTTCTGCCTTATGCGCTCTGCCACTTTCTGCGCAAGCTCTGGTGCGCTCATCTCGGGTTGAAGGTCGTAAGTAGGCACCTTAGGGGAAGGCACCAATAACCTTTCCTCTCCTTCGAAGGGCTTCTCTCTCCCGCCATTGATAAAGTAGGTAACATGAGCATATTTTTCGGTTTCAGCAGCGTGGAATTGTGAGAGCCCAGCCTCGGAAACAACTTCGGCTAATGGATGAGCAACATCGAAGGCTCTGAAAACTACACCGCTTACCGGTATCTGAGGGTCGTATTCAGTCATAGTAACGTAGTATAGAGGTGTAATATATACGTCGCGCTCGAACTCTTTGAAGTTAGGATCTACAAATGCTCGAGTCAGCTGCCGTGCTCTGTCGGCTCTGAAGTTGTAGAAGATTATGCTATCCCCCGGTCTAACAGTTACGGGAGAGCCATTATCCACTACGGCTATAGGCTTTACGAATTCATCTGTGATACCTTCCTGGTAAGATTTTTCGAGGGCGGCGATAGGATTACTTGTTTGCTCGCCTATCCCCTTGGTCAAAAGGTCATAGGCTAACTTGGTCCTGTCCCATCTTTTATCCCTGTCCATGGCGTAATAACGGCCAATTATGCTGGCTAGTTTTACACCCGATTGTTTGAATATGGGCATCCAATGGCGCAAGTAATCCAGGGCGCTCTTGGGTGGTGTATCTCTGCCGTCCAGGAAGGCATGTACAGCAACTCTATCGAGCCCATTTTGCTTGGCCATGTCGATTAGGGCCTTCAAGTGGTTGTAGTGACTATGCACACCCCCTGGGCTGAATAGTCCCATCAAGTGTAATGTGGCATTGTTCTCCTTGGCGCTATCAATGGCACTAAGTAGTGCGGGATTCCGATAGAAACTACCATCTTTTATAGACTTATCTATCCTTGGCATGTCCTGTAGCACGACGTAACCAGCGCCGATATTGAGGTGACCTACCTCAGAGTTGCCCATCTGCCCTTTAGGCAACCCCACAGCCTCACCAGAAGCTTGCAAAGTAGTGAATGGGCAGCAGCTAGACAGCTGGTCATAGTTCGGAGTACGTGCAAGATGGACCGCGTTACCCTCGCCTTCTGGGGCTATACCCCATCCATCCATGATGATTAGCACTGTTGGCCTGTATGGCAACCTCTTCCTCCCTATGGTTTATTCTTTCTCCATAATGGCTAAGTGTCCGACCCTGCGACTACGTGCAACTTGATGAAGTTAGTTTTTGTTGGACCTGGAATAGGCATGCCACCAGTTATCAATATCATAGATCCAGGTTCTACGTAGCCACGGTCCAGCAAGTCTTGTTCTACCCAGGCTACAGAGTCTTCAATCCTGTCTTGCTTAGGCATTAGCAGTGCTCTTACACCCCACCAGAGCGCCAGTCTTCGCCTTACTTTTTCTGAATATGTATAGGCAAGAATAGGCACACTAACTCTAGTGCTACTCATAATCTGGGCGGTGTAACCGCTCCTGGTCATGGGAACTACAGCACACACTTCGGGTAAATCCTCAGCCATGGAACATGCTGCGTCACTGAGAGCACGAACTGGATTCATGTTGGTGAAGGACTCCGTCTTTCGCGTTGGTATGCTCTTCTCGGTCTCCATGGCTATTCTTCTCATCATGCGTACAGCTTCAACTGGATATTTGCCTACGGCTGTCTCTCCAGAGAGCATTACAGCATCCGTCCCATCTAGAATCGCATTGGCGACATCGCTTGCCTCTGCTCTAGTGGGTCTGGGACTTGAGATCATGCTCTCCAACATCTGGGTGGCTGTTATAGCTGGGAGTCCTCTTTCCTGACATTTCCTTATTACCTGCTTCTGAATTATGGGTACTCTTTCAGGCGGCATCTCAACTCCAAGGTCACCGCGAGCTACCATTACTCCATCACTTACACAGAGGATGTCGTCTAGATTGGCTATGGCCTCAGGCTTCTCGAGCTTTGATATCACTGGAGCATCTGAATCTAAGTCTCTTAGCACTTTCTTGGCTAGCTCTACGTCAGATGGTTTCCTAACGAAGCTTAGCGCCACATAGTCTACTTCTAGTTCACGCCCTATCTTTAGGTCCTGAATATCCTTTTCGGTCAGTGCGGGAGTGCTGAGGGGTACTCCCGGAAGGTTTATTCCCTTGTGCTCATAAAGGAACCCCCCTCGTACTACTTCACACAACACATCGGTATCCTTCGAGTCTAGAACCCTTAACTCGAGGTTGCCGTCATCAAGGAGTATTATGTCTCCCGGCTTGGTATCCTCTGCTATATGCTCATAAGTAGTGGGTACTAGCTTGGCATTCCCCAACACCGGTCTGCTGGTTAGAGTGATCCTGTCGCCTGCACTCAGCGTTATAGGTCCACCACCTTCGAACTCTCCTACTCTTATCTTGGGTCCTTGAAGATCTTGCAATATGGATACAGGGATATCTAAAAGAGAAGAGATCTTTCTGATAGACTTAGCGACAGAGGCATGCATCTCTGGATCGGAATGCGAGAAGTTGAGTCGGAAGACGTCGACGCCTGCCTCTATCAGCGCACGAATCATGGTCTCGCTGCTGGTCGCTGGACCTATGGTAGCTACAATTTTGGTCGCTGGCCGTATAGTCCTGGGCATCTTCTCCCCTAAAGAATTTTGTTTCTTCGGCGGTTATTCTACCAATTATAAAGCTCTTTAAGTGGCAGGTACACTTAGCAAAGCTGATGAAAATCTGCTATACTAATTCCGACTTAGGAGGTCGGAATTGGTTGCTAGAGAACGAGCACTCTTTTCTATAAGGGCCGAGTATGGCGTAAGACTGATGATGATGCTGGCTCGGGAATATGGTAAGGGACCGCTATCACTTGCACGTGTAGCTGAAGAAGAACTTTTGCCCTTGCCTTACTTGGAACAACTTATAGCCAACCTGCGCAGAGATGGGTTGGTTGTGAGCCATCGTGGCGCCAAGGGTGGGTATGAGTTAGCAAAGCCACCTGAAGAGATTACCATGGGTGAGATAATAAGGTCTCTTGAAGGTCCTATAGTGCCCATGGTGTGCGCTACTGAAGACGAGTCGGAGATTACTTGTTATAAAGGTGATTATTGCTCGGCCCAGATTTTATGGTCTAGAGTTAGGGATGCGGTCAGGCAGGTTTTAGATTCTACAAAACTCTCTGAAATCGCCAATATAGGCGAAGCTGCGGGAGAAGAGGGGTGCTGTTCCAGCAACCAGATCACACCCCATAAGCTGCAACTGCACTTGGGGCACAAACCTGAATCTTATCATAGGCTTAGTCAGTAAAAATCATAACTACGGAGTGGAGTTGGTATATGGACAAGGTGCTAGTTATCAAGGATCTACATGTCAAGTTAGCAGAAGAGGACAAGGAAATCATCAGGGGGCTGGATCTCGAACTTGAGAAAGGTAAAGTCCATGCTATCATGGGCCCCAACGGTTCTGGAAAGAGTACATTAAGCTATACGCTTGCGGGTCACCCCAACTACGAAGTTACAGAAGGCGACATACTATTTGAGGGCGAAAGCATTCTCGAGCTTGAGCCGGATGAGAGGGCTCAAAGAGGCATCTTTCTAGCGTTCCAGTACCCGATGGCTATACCAGGAGTGACCATGGCTAACTTCCTGCGTAGTGCGGTCAATGCTGTACGTCAGGCCAGGGGTGAGGCCCCCATGCCAGTACCCGAATTCCGCAAGAAGTTAAATGAGAAAATGGCCATGCTCAAGATGGATAGGAGCTTTGCCAGCAGATACATAAACGACGGCTTCTCTGGAGGGGAGAAGAAGAGGGCTGAGATCTTGCAGATGGCTATGCTCGAACCCAAACTGGCCATTATGGATGAGACCGACTCTGGATTGGATATTGACGCTCTTAGGATAGTGGCTGATGGCGTCAATACCCTCAAGACCAAAGATATGACGGTCCTGCTCATCACGCACTATCAAAGAATCCTCAATTACATCAAGCCTGATGTGGTTCACGTACTAGTCGATGGCAGGATCGTTACCTCTGGCGGTCCCGAGCTAGCCCTGGAGCTAGAAGATAAGGGCTACGATTGGGTCCGTCAGGAATTTGCGGCTGCAGTCTAGCTACCTTGTTAGGCTGTTTAGGAATTTGGAAGGAGTTTGCAAAATGGCTATAACAGAAGAAGAGCTGAGGCATTCTGAAGATCGATACGAGTACGGCTTTAAGGATCCTGAGAACTATGTTTTCAAGAGCCGCAAAGGGCTATCTCCCGAGGTAGTCAAAGAGATCTCCTGGATGAAAGGTGAGCCGGAGTGGATGACTAAGTTCCGGCTAAAGGCCCTAGATCACTTCCTTAAGAGGCCAATGCCTACCTGGGGTGGTGATCTGAGCGAGATCAACTTCGATGATATCTACTACTACGTCAAGCCTGTCGAAAGACAGGGCAGGTCCTGGGATGAAGTGCCCGACTATATCAAGCAGACGTTTGATCGCTTGGGTATCCCTGAAGCTGAGCGGAAGTTTCTAGCCGGTGTTGGTGCTCAGTATGAGTCCGAGGTTGTATATCACAACCTTAGGAAGGAGCTTGAGTCTCAGGGAGTTATATTCCTCGATACAGATACAGGATTGAAGGAATACCCTGAACTGTTCAAAGAGTATTTTGGTACAGTTGTGCCGCCTAACGACAATAAATTCGCGGCTCTGAACAGCGCCGTATGGAGCGGTGGTTCATTTATATACGTTCCTGAGGGCGTCAAGGTAGAGCTGCCCCTGCAGGCATACTTCCGTATAAATGCCGAGAACATGGGTCAGTTCGAGCGCACCTTGATCATAGCTGACAAGGGTAGCTACGTACACTACGTGGAAGGATGTACCGCACCTGTCTACAGCACTGACTCCCTGCACTCTGCTGTGGTCGAGATCATAGTCAAAGAGGGGGCAAGGGTTCGCTACACGACTATACAGAACTGGTCGAAGAATGTGTACAACCTGGTTACTAAGAGAGCTGTGGCATACAAGGATGCCACTATGGAGTGGGTTGATGGTAACCTTGGCTCTAAGCTGACTATGAAGTATCCATCGATCTATCTAATGGAGCCAGGTGCTAAGGGTGAGATCCTATCCGTAGCCTTCGCGGGTCATGGACAGCATCAGGATGCAGGTGGGAAGGTCATACATGTGGCTCCTTATACCACTTCTACCATTACTTCGAAGTCCATAAGCAAGAATGATGGTAGAGCTAGCTATCGCGGCCTTCTCAAGGTGTATCCGGATGCTCATCACTGCAAGAGCAACGTGCGCTGCGATGCGCTGCTACTCCATGAAGAAAGCCGAACGGATACCTACCCATACATTGAGATTGAGAACGACCAGGTAGAGATAGGTCACGAAGCAACCGTTAGTAAGGTTGGCGAAGAGCAGCTCTTCTACCTGATGAGTAGGGGTATATCCGAAGCTGAAGCCTACAGCATGATAGTGACGGGCTTTATCGAGCCCATCGCAAAGGAGCTCCCGATGGAGTATGCTGTTGAGCTCAATAGGCTTATCCAGTTGGAGATGGAAGGCTCCGTAGGATAGTGAAACCTTGCTGGGAAGAGGGTGTTCCCCTCTTCCCAGAGCCCCCAGATATTATCAATTCAGTTGGTTGAAGGGAGAGGGATGGAAGTTACGAGAACAGCTATCAATACAGGTCGCATTTCACGCGAGACGGTGATTAATCTTTCAGAATCCTTGAATGAGCCCGAGTGGTTTAGAGACCTCAGACTTAGGGCTTGGGAGGCATTTGAAAATACTCCAATGCCCACGCTACAGGATGAAGAGTGGCGAAGAACGGATATTCGGGCTCTCAACTTCGATAATTTCCAGGTTCCACTAGAAGCATCCTCTAGCTATCTACCTGAGAGCTCTGAGGACCATAGAAGTGGCTTCGCTCAGTTTGTGGATGGCAGGCTAGTTCAATCTTGGCTAGATGATTCTCTGGCAGCTAAAGGGGTAATAATGACCGATCTCTCAACAGCTGCCAGGGAGTATCCTGATTTGCTTAGGCAGTATCTTTTCTCAGTAGTGCCTGATGCCTACAGTAAATTTGCTGCCTTGGCTAATGCTTTTGGTAATGGAGTCTTTGTATACGTTCCTAATAATGTCCAAGTAGACCTGCCAGTGCAGATCAGTTTCACGCTCAGTAGCCCGGGGCTAGCTGTGTTCCCCAGATCCTTAGTGGTGGCTGAGAGGGGCTCCAGTCTGGCCATCATAGAGCGCTATTATACCGAAGACTGGAAGGATGAGCCGGAGTCCCTGAGTGTTGCTGGAGCCGAAGTAGTGGCAGGTGAAGGATCGCAACTACGGTATGTAAGCGTGCAGGAACTGGGAAGAAACTTCTGGCACTTCCTCGTACAGAGACACAAAGTACTAAAAGATGCTCAGGAAAACAGCCTAAACATAGGTCTCGGCGGTAAACTTTCTAAGTCTAACGTAGAGACTATCATGGCCGAGAAGGGCGGAGTTTCTGAGCTGCTTGGTATATACTTCGGCGATGATTCTCAGTTCTTTGATTACCACACTCTTCAGGATCATGCTCAACCTAACTGTACAAGTGACCTTCTATACAAAGGTGTGCTGAAGGATACAGCAAGAGCTGTCTTTAGTGGGCTTATTAAGGTCAGACCTGGAGCTCAGAAGACGGATGCCTACCAGACAAATCGCAACCTGTTGCTATCCGACAGCGCACGCGCTGACTCTATTCCTAATCTTGAAATAGAGGCCAACGATGTACGCTGTAGCCATGGTGCGAGCGTTGGTCCCATAGATAAAGAACAGCTCTTCTACCTGATGGCTCGAGGGCTTAGTAGGAAAGCTGCCGAGAGGATGATAGTTGATGGCTTCTTTGAGCCAATAGTGAATAGAATCCCGCTTGAGGGAGTAAGAGACAGACTTCTGGCTGCTATAGATAAGAAAATGGAGTGATAACTATGGCTGTTTCGACTACTACTAGAGCGCAAACCGTTGATTGGGATTCGATACGCAATGATTTCCCAGTACTCCAGCAATCCCACAATGGTAAAAGGCTTGTCTACCTAGATAGCGGTGCTACAAGCCAGAAACCTAAGGTCGTCATAGACGCGCTCAATGAGTATTACAGCCGGTACAACGCTAACGTTCACCGTGGAGTATATAAACTGAGCGAGGAGTCTACTGCTCGCTACGAAGAAGCCAGGGTCAAGATCCAGAAGTTTATCAACGCTCGCAGTCCTAAAGAGGTCATATTCACCTCCAACGCTACTGGGTCTATTAACCTTGTGGCTTATAGCTGGGGAAGAGCTAATGTTCGTCAGGGAGATATCATAGTTTTCACTGAAATGGAACATCACTCCAACATAGTTCCCTGGCAAATTCTTTCCCAGATGACTGGTGCTAGACTGGAATTCGTTCACATCACAGATGATGGTTATCTCAGATGGGAGGATATAGATAGGGTGTTGCAGTTACGGCCAAAGATTTTGGCCGTAACTGCGGCTTCCAATGTGCTAGGTACCATAAATCCCATTGAGGAGATAGTAAAAGCTGCGCACTCCGTGGGCACCTTAGTGTTGGTCGACGCAGCACAGGCTGCACCTCACATGCCAGTCGATGTTCAGAAATGGGATGCAGACTTCGTGGCCTTCACCGGCCATAAGATGTTAGGCCCAACTGGCATAGGGGTTCTTTATGGTAAGAGGGAACTGCTTGAGTCGATGCCACCATTCTTTGGTGGTGGTGACATGATAAGGGAGGTCCATCTAGAGTGGACCCGCTACAACGATCTGCCCTGGAAGTTTGAGGCTGGAACTCCTCATATAGCTGGAGTAATTGGGCTGGGAGTAGCAGTAGATTATCTTTCGGCTATAGGTATGGAGAACGTCCGAGAGCATGAGCGGGAATTGGTAGAATACGCACTAGAGCAGCTATCACAGGTGCCAGATCTAGTGCTGTATGGTCCGCCAGCCAAGGACCATGGAAGTGCCGTTAGCTTCAATCTTGGGGATATACATCCCCATGATCTCGCACATATTCTGGATCAGGAAAATATAGCTGTCAGGGCTGGTCACCACTGTGCTCAACCTCTTATGGAGAGATTGGGTTGCGCAGCTACCACTAGAGCCAGCTTCTATATCTACAACACCAAAGAGGATGTCGACGCCTTGGTCGAAGGACTTTGGAAGGCCCGAGAGGTGTTCAAACTATAGTAGAATTACTGGTTAGATTACTTTGAACTAAGGTTTGGTATGGAAGATTTCTACAGAGAGTACATACTGGATCATTACAGGAATCCACGCAATAAAGGGACAATAGATAATCCTGACCTATCGTATGAAGACTCTAATCCTCTCTGCGGCGATGAGATCAGGATAGATCTCCGCATCAGAGATGATGTGGTTGAAGAGGTTAAATTCTCAGGCAGGGGATGTGCGATATCTCAGGCCTCAGCCTCGATGCTAACTGAGATGGTAGAAGGTAAACCTCTGGAGGAAGTCAAGCAGATATCTAAAGAGGATGTGCTTGACATGCTGGGGATACAGCTGAGTCCTGTTAGAGTCAAGTGCGCTCTCCTTAGTCTGAAAGTGCTCAAAGGTGCGGTCTACGGTATTCCTCACACTGATGAGGACCTCTAGTCATTAGTCCTTATTTTATGACTTTATTACCTATGGGAGAGTTATTCCTGTATGGGGCAGTGGTATGCTGTTGCTAAAACTAAGGATATAAGGCCAGGCGAGGTCAAGCATGTAGAGCTGCAAGGAAAGGAGATAGGCATATATGAGGTAGATGGCGAATATTATGCCATCTCCGACATATGCTCGCATGAGTATGCTCGTTTATCTGAAGGTGAATTTTATCCAGATGAATACTTAGTTGAGTGTCCTCTCCACGGCTCTCAGTTTGACATAAGAACTGGCCGTCCAAGAAGTTTACCGGCGGTGAGACCGGTTCCTGTCTATCAAATCCGCGTAAATGGAGATGATCTAGAAATATACCTCGACTAATTACCCGTGCTCCTCTGCAACTCTACAGAGGAGCACTTTTATCTTCTGGTAATGTTATAATCCGTCAAAAATCCGTTGTATAAGGCGAATAAACAATTGTGCATTCTGTGGGTGATCGAAGATCTGATGCAGGGCTTCCCGATATGATCTGCTGCCCGCGTTGTCGAGGACCTCTTGAGTTGGCTGATAGCCACGTGCTCTGTACAAGCTGCGGGCAGTCATACTTGCAGGTTGAGGGGGTCTTGATCTTGCAGTATCCCCCAGAGGATATAAATAAGAGGGGGCTTATGGATATAGTAGGGGAGTTGATAACCTTCAGACTTGATAAGTAAAAGACAGTCCCATAAGGAGGATGAATGTCGATAGCAACTGAGATAGGCCTAGATAAAATAGGTTCTGATGCGCTTTCCAAGCTTGAAGCCAAGCACAACGTGCGTGAGATAGCATTGACCGTATCCAGAGCTATAATTAGAGCTTCTGCAAACGCCATTCGTGCCACCCACAGAGACGAATTTGATGAAGCTCAAAAGGATCTTGATGCTGTTGCAGAGCAGATAGCTGATCTCAAACAGCAATTGCATGATCATCCAGATATATATTGGGCCGGTTATGTACAAGATGCTCTGAAGGAGTATGCGGAAGCTAGAATCACCCTGTCACTGATACGCCACAATGCTGTGCCGCATATGGATGAGATAGGGGTGGATGTGTCGCCCTATCTGAATGCTCTTGGAGAGGCGGTAGGCGAGCTCCGCAGAAAAGTATTAGATATCATTCGGCATCAGGATGTTGAGCAAGCCGAGCGCTTTCTGGAGATCATGGACGAGATCTATAACTTGCTAGTGACCGTAGATTATCCAGATGCCCTCACCGGTGGTCTGCGCCGCACTACCGATAACGTTAGAGGTATATTGGAAAGAACCAGGGGTGATCTTACCATCGCTCTCAGGCAGCAAAGGCTGGAGAAGGCGCTTACAACTTTCTACAACAAGATAGATATGCAATAGTTATTTATTGACGATCTAGGCGATCGCTACATGTTGGAGGTGTAAATATAAACGCCTTCCAGATGCTATCAGGAACCCTACTCAATGTAGTAACAGTCTCTGTGGGTTCTACTCTGGGGCTAATAGTTGGCCAGAAGATGCCGGATAGAATCCACAAGATTATTTTTGATGGGCTAGGATTGCTCACCCTCCTTGTTGGTGTCCAGATGGGTTTGGAGACAAGGAATGTTTTGCTCCTGCTTGGGGCTGTCCTGATCGGTGGAATAATAGGTGAGTTGCTGAAGATAGAGAGCAACCTCGATAGGTTTGGCAGCTGGGCTCAGCACAAACTCACTAGGGGTAACGATGGTCGTTTTAGCGAAGCTTTTGTGGCTTCGAGCCTTGTATTCTGTGTTGGGCCAATGACCATCACGGGCAGTCTGCAGAATGGGCTAACGGGTGATTATAGGTTACTTGCATTGAAGTCTTTCCTGGACCTATTTAGCTCTTTCGCCTTCGCCGCATCCTTGGGGTGGGGAGTATTTCTCTCGATACTCACAATTTTGATTTTTCAGGGAGGATTATCCCTCGGGGCAGGACTCTTCTCGGGGATACTAAACGATGCACAAATAATCAGCGAACTCACCGCGGTTGGTGGAATACTGATCATAGGTATAGGCATCAGGTTACTAGATGTAAAACGTATACCTGTGGCTAATTTCTTACCTGCTCTGATAGTCTCACCATTATTAGTTACAGCAGTTAGAAATCTAGAACCTGTATTTAGAAATCTATTCAGCGGGTTTATGTCTTAGTATTCTCATAGCGTTCGCCGTAACGATGATCGATGCCCCTGTATCCGCCAATATGGCAAGCCACAGACTCGTTATACCTATAGCCGACAGCAATATTATCGCTGCCTTGATGAACAAGGAGAAAGCTATGTTCGATTTGATAGTGGTCAAGGTGCTTCTAGACAGCTTAATTGCGAAAGGTAGCTTGGTCAGATCACTCGACATTAATGCTATATCAGAGGTCTCGATAGCTGTGTCGCTACCAGCTGCTCCCATGGCGATACCTAAATCTGCTGCAGCCATTGCCGGAGCATCGTTTATACCGTCGCCTACCATTGCCACCTTTCCATATTCGTCTTTGAGCTCCCGAATGGCTTGAACTTTGTCCTCTGGTAAAAGCTCTGCTCGATATTCATCTATACCCAGTCGTTGAGCAAGCGATCGGGCTGTAGTAGAGTTATCGCCGGTGAGCATGACTATGTGTTGTATTCCGTTTTCCTTCAGTTTCTGTATTACTTCCCGTGACTCAGGTCTAGGTTCATCTTCGACCGCTATAGCCCCAAAAACTTCTCTATCGGATCCCACTATCAATACTGTTCTACCATTCTCCTGCCACTTCTTTATCACGTGTGACAGTTTGCTTATATCTACTCCTAGTTCTTCAAACAATCTAGGTGTTCCTATGTAGTAAGTGGTACCATCGATAGTAGCCCTTGCTCCTCGCCCCGTGATAGCTTCAAAGTCCGATATTTCCTTTGCTATAAGCTCAAATTCACTCTCGTCGTGAGGATAGAGATGTTGATGTTGATCCCCGTGCACATGCTGAGGACTGGCAGTTACCTCTAGCTCTCTCCTTCTTAATATAGCTGCTGCCAGGGGATGCTCAGATCTCTCTTCGATAGTAGCTGCAAGGGATATAACCTCTTCAGGCTCATAGCCATCGGTAGCATACACCTCCACTACCTCAGGTCTTCCATGGGTCAGGGTGCCAGTTTTATCGAAGGCTATAGCACCAATTTGTCCAGCTAGCTCTATATAACCACCACCCTTTATCAGCATCCCATGCCGAGATGCATTAGCTAGCGCAGCAACTATAGCTACCGGAGTGGATATTACTAGAGCACATGGACAACTTATGACTAGCAATGTTAGCGCCCTATAGAACCAGGGTATAAAAGGCTCTCCCATTAATGGTGGTATCACTGCCAATAGTATGGCCAATGCTATTACAGCTGGAGTGTAGTATTTGGCGAAACGCTCCATAAAACGCTCGGTCTTGGCGCGATTGGCTCCAGCTGTTTCTATCAGCCTTGTAATTCGAGCAAGAGTACTATCCTCCGCTAGCTTTGTTACTTCTACTTCCAGGTAACCTCTTTGGTTCAGAGTGCCAGCATAGACTTCATCTCCAGGTGATTTCTCCACAGGTAGACTCTCGCCAGTTATAGGGGCTTGATTAACGGTGGAATAGCCAGAAATTACGCGTCCGTCCATGGCTATCCTCTCACCGGGACGTACGAGCATCACATCCTGCAGCTCTACTTCCTCTACAGGCAGCTGTATGGTTTCGCTACCCCTTCTGATTCTTGCTACTTGTGGGGCTATCTGGAGGAGTTCCTGTATTGCGTTGCGAGCTCGATTGATAGTTAGCGATTCCATTCCCTCGCCAAGAGAGAATAGCATCACTACGGTAGCAGCCTCAGCCCATTGATTGATTATTACAGCTCCTAATACGGCTATCGTCATCAGAAGGTCTATACTAGCGGTCCTTGTCCTTAGGAGTGCTATTACGCCGGAGCGAGCAATATTGTATCCTCCAAAAACTATGGCCAGTCCGTAAAATATCAGCTGAATCAGGTTTACTTTTTCTAAGCTAAGGCCAAATACGGCTAGTATTGATGGTATCTCTGGGAACTGGGGGATTATCCCTTTACTGTTGAGGAAACCGAAGATAACGCCTAGTAGATAGAAGAATCCTGCGGTGATAGCTGCTCTTAGCTGCTGTATATGCAGTACCTGCGAAATCCAATCATTATTTCTTACCGGGGTCGATTCGGTATCAACATTGTTTTGGCCTACAGGTTCTGCACCGTAACCTGCTGATCGAATAGCCTTGACTAACTTGCCAGCAGTATCCTCTTTGTGTGATTCGTCTTGCAGAGTAACCTGTACACTTGATGTGCTAAAGTTTACGTTGCAGTCACTAACTCCCTCAACGGATCGAACTGCGCTCTCTACAACCCTTGCACAGCTAGCACAGTCCATCCCCTCAACTTTGATAACGATCTTCTCTGCTTGATTCATGCTCTTCCTCATCATCTGCTTCACTTTCAAGTAAGTGATTTAGAGTTTGTTGAATGAGGTTGACCACGTGATCATCACATAATTGATAGTAAACTGTACGACCTGTCTTACGATACTTGACAAGCCGCATAGCCCTTAGCAACCTTAGTTGATGTGAAACAGTACTCTGCTTGAGTCCAAGTTTGCCTGCTATTTCACACACGCACGATTCGCCGCCAATCAAAAGAGTTATTATTTTCAGGCGTGTCGAATCGGCCAACACTCCAAATACCTCAGCTAGATCCAAAGCTAGATCATCACTGAGTGGTAAAGTATGTTTATAAGTAGAAGAAGGGCTATGCTCTTCGGCGCATATATCTTGCGGTTGTTCTAAGGCTTGTAACTTATTCATCACGCGCTTCCTGAATTCAATATATGAGCAACTATTCATATATATTCTACATAAACTCTTGATTGTCATCTAGGGGTGAACATCATGACGAACGAAATAGTACTGATTTATACCGTTTGTGGATCAGTTGAGGAGGCTGAGAAAATAAGCCATACGTTAATCCGCGAATCGCTTGCTGCCTGTACTAATTACTGGCCTATTCACAGCATGTATGTGTGGAAGGATGACCTAGTACACGACAGTGAAGTAAGCATGATAGTCAAGACAACACATGAAAAGATGGCCGAGGCTTGCAGGAGAATACAGGAGCTACACTCTTACGAGTTGCCCTGCATACTGACACTTTCTCCAACCTATGTTGATCCATCTTACGCGACGTGGATTATAGCTGAGACCAAAGGGAGTGTTAGTAAGGACTCCTCAGCTAATAACCGGGAGCTAGCTACTGAGACATAGCTCTTCTCTTGATAGCTAGCGCGTCTACCTTAGATTCCCACTCAGCCCTGAGCTCTCGCTCCCTGGCAGCCATTGCGCTCCTTGCGGCCTCGGCAGCTTCTCGCCGTCGAGCGTCAAGCTTTCTTTTCAATTCTTCGCCAGATTGAGGTGCAGCAACCATAGCTATTGCAGCTCCGACCGCTAGCCCAACTCCTGCCCCCAAGATGAACCTAAAGAGTTTACCCACTTATCTTCCCTCCAAATGCTAGATAGCACAAATCATTATAGTTCAGGTGACTCGTCTTCTGGATATTCCGGCTTAGGAATCAAGCCTTCTTTCTGTAGTATCCATACAGTGGCGCGATTGAGCAGCACTGACAGGAAAGATAACGTTATAAGCACGATCAATGGGGATATCAATATGCTCATCAGTCCAACTAATAGCGCCATTATCAGCAGGGTTGTAGTAAAGAAAGGATACCTCGAGAATGCCACAAATCCATTCCTAAGGGCCGTAAGAGCACCTTTCTCAGACCTAACCATCATGGGCCCGGCCAGAAATATAGTGCCAAACCAAATCCATCCTATGACGATGCTTACCATTGACAAAGGTACAGCCCAGGTAGCGTTTACCGAGAGATAAAAGCCCACTACAGTCAAAACGATGGCTATTCCAAGAACCTCCAGCCCCAGGAGCATCCAAGCTCTGCTCGCATCGCTTCTAGCATGCCTTAGCATCAGAGTAACTTCTGGCCTTTCGTTGTACACTAGAGATTCAGCCGTAACATGTAGCAGGCCAATCAACAATGGAGCACCTACGATCACGAATAGCAATATACCCACTACGATCGTAGCCAGAGGATGTATACCAATGGCATCCATCCCCAGACCTATTAAGAAAGGCAGCAGAATAGCTCCTACGGCCACCACCACGTTACAAACACTGTATCCGACTAGATTGAACCAAGTGTCTCCTATAGATCTGAAGAATACCTTAATTGCCGATATCATCTTTGCCTTCCCACCACTGCCTAAGCTTTTTTATTTGCTCTGCACCTGAATTCTTATCTGCTATCTGAGGCGTTTCGAGTATCCAAGGTTTGAATCGGATGCCAGGATTGGTGAGTAAAGCCTTCCATCCTCTCTCCCCAATTATTCCCTCGCCTATGTTCTCATGCCTATCCCTTCCGCCCCCAATACGCACATTAGTATCGTTGGCATGTATTAATTTTAGCTTATCCAACCCTATTTTTTGATCAAACTCCTCAAAAGTTTGGTTGACAGCATCCTCAGAGGATAGATCGTACCCAGCAGCCCATATATGAGCAGTATCCAAGCATATAGCAGCTCTCTTTGTATCACCTATTTTATAGAGTATCCGTGCTAAGTCATCGAAGGTTGATCCCAAGCTGTTCTTGGTGCCGGCACTAGTCTCCAGAAGAACGGGTACCTCATCCGTATTATCAAGTGCTGTTTTAACACTATTCACAAGGTTTTTTTCCGCCTCTTCTCTTGTGGTACCTGATGATGACCCTAAGTGTATAACCACACCTTGTGCCCCTAACCTCTTGCCCCAATGCAGATAGGAGATTATGGAACTGATGCTCTTCTCTCTTAGTTCGGTATTTGGGGCGGCAGGATTTAAGAGATATATTGCATGTAGGAAGATGGCGCGAAAATTGCTTTGATTGTATGCATCAATGAATAACTGCACCTCTTCATCAGGATGTGCGGGCTCTCTCCATTGTTGGGGAGCACTCACGAAGATTTGTATGCAGTTGGCACCGATTTCGAGTGCCCTTGGTATGGCCTTGCTTAGTCCTCCCCCTATACCAACATGTGCGCCTATTAGAGGTTCCTGGATAGTCTTATTTTTCTCATTCATGCTGAGAAATATATCACATCATGCGACCTCAAGTGCGATTTTGTCTCTAAGCAGTCTGGCCTGGATAGCCTGGAAAATCAGCTATGTATAGGGTGTTAGACAACCGTTACGAGGTAGAGTGGAAGGTAGGGCAGGGTGGAGCAGCGGAGGTATACCGAGCTGTGGACCTGAGGCTTGGGAGGGTGGTGGCGCTGAAGGTATTGAGGGCTGGTCATGCCCAGGATGAGAAGTTCAGGGCCAGGTTCATCAACGAGGCCAGGGCAGCAGCGAGGTTGTCGCATCCCAACATAGTGGATGTGTACGACTATGATGAGGTGGATGGGACGTACTTCATAGCGATGGAGTACGTGGATGGGAAGAACCTCAAGGAGTACATCAGGGAGAGGGGTAGGCTGAGTGAGGGGGAGGCGATAAGGATCACGGAGCAGATATTGGAGGGATTGAGTGCGGCGCACAGGGCGGGTTTGGTGCATCGGGACATGAAGCCGCAGAACGTGATGGTGACGGAGGGTGGTGTAGTCAAGATCACGGATTTTGGGATAGCGAAGGCAGTTGGGGATGCTGGGATGACGGAGGCTGGGGTGGCGTTTGGGACGCCACACTATTTGTCTCCTGAGCAGGCCAGGGGAGATGAGGTGACGCCGCGGAGTGATGTGTACGCGGTGGGAGTGATGATGTATGAGATGTTGAGTGGGCGGCTACCTTTTGAGGGGGAGAATCCGATGAGGGTAGCGTATGCGCATGTTTTTGAGGAGCCTGAGGGGTTGAGGGAGGTAGCGCCGTGGGTGAGTGAGGGTTTAGTGAGGGTGGTGGAGAGGGCGATGGCGAAGGATCCATTGGAGAGGTATGGGGATGCTGGGGAGATGTTGAGGGATCTGAGGAATCTGCCTCTGCCTGCTGATTCCCACTATAACCAGGATGCAATGTACGAACTCACCAGCGATTTTTCTAAGCATAATTCTTATGTGGATCCTTGGGGAGTAACTACCTCTTTGCCGAATGTCCCTAAATTTACCTCTGGTGGTCAGCACAAAAATCGAGTTGCTAGGACAGAAATAGCGGAACCTGGAGATAGTAAACGAGTTTCGAAACCGTTCTGGATACTGCTACCCGCTACTCTCTTGGTGTCAGCGTGCGTGTTGCTTGGAGCGACATTTGTTCCCTTCGTAAGTTCTCGAATTCCTCCTATTGTTACCGAAACCCCGGATTCTAACCTTAATACGCCTTCTGAGTCTCCCTACCCAGTAGTATTAGTGTCTACTCCCATTCCCACTGAGAGAACGTACTATCTTCGGGGTAGCGTTCCGGCTCCTCCAGAGAATTTGACAGCTGTAGCCTTATCTCCTTATGCCATCAAGCTATTTTGGGTGGATGTATCTCCAAACGAAGATGCATATTTTATCTATAGAAAAACGAGTGGTGCTAGTTGGCGTCGCGTGGCAATACTAGGCCCTAACAGCATCTCTTATCTAGATAAAGGGTTGAAACCCAATACTGATTACACATACAAAGTATGTGCAGTTAATAGCCAAGGTAGCTCTAAATGCCCTGAAGCTTCCGCACACACAGATATCCTTCCCCCTACTTCTACTACTTACATTATTACCCCAACACCTGAGCTGGAGAACTCTCCTGAAGTTGTCCCAACTCCTACTTCTACTCCCACGCCTGAGCCAACTAATACTCCAGTAAGGCTTAATACTCCTATTAGTCGACCTACGGCAACTCCTACATCTACACCCACGCCTACACCTACACCCACCGTCGAGCCAACGCCAACTCCTACCAAGGAGCCAACTCCTACTCCGACAGCGACATCGACTCCTACACCATATCCAACTGTATTGCCTACTCCCACCAAGTCTAGCCCTCCAAGACCTACAGTTACACCTACTAATGTACCCACTCCTATCCCTACCATCTGGCCGACTCCAACAATCTCTCCCACTCAGGAACCGGTTCCTACTTCGACCCCAATGCCGCGTCCAGAGTCCACGGAGCCATTAACTACACCGACTGTAAGAGTTGAATCTTCAGGTACATATGTCCCAGCTACTCAAACACCGTCATCTATCTTGATCACTCAGACACCACAAAATCGCTAGCGAGGCATTTAGCTTATACTTGCAATATAACTTCGCCAGATCTGATATCCATTGAATTGCGTATTAGAGTACAGAATTCGCACAAATTAAGATGTATGGGTATCATATTGTGTGAGCTTTTCTTATGGAAACAAAGTAAAAGTATTCAAAGGGATTCATAGGTTAGCATTATTACAGCTTACCTTTTATAGGGGTTTGGAATAGTGGAGCTTGGTGTAATAGGCGGACGTTACGAGGTAGAGTGGAAGGTAGGGCAGGGTGGAGCAGCGGAGGTATACCGAGCTGTGGACCTGAGGCTTGGGAGGGTGGTGGCGCTGAAGGTATTGAGGGCTGGTCATGCCCAGGATGAGAAGTTCAGGGCCAGGTTCATCAACGAGGCCAGGGCGGCAGCGAGGTTATCGCATCCCAACATAGTGGATGTGTACGACTATGATGAGGTGGATGGGACGTACTTCATAGCGATGGAGTACGTGGATGGGAAGAACCTCAAGGAGTACATCAGGGAGAGGGGTAGGCTGAGTGAGGGGGAGGCGATAAGGATCACGGAGCAGATATTGGAGGGTTTGAGTGCGGCGCACAGGGCGGGTTTGGTGCATCGGGACATGAAGCCGCAGAACGTGATGGTGACGGAGGGTGGTGTAGTCAAGATCACGGATTTTGGGATAGCGAAGGCAGTTGGGGATGCTGGGATGACGGAGGCTGGGGTGGCGTTTGGGACGCCGCACTATTTGTCTCCTGAGCAGGCCAGGGGAGATGAGGTGACGCCGCGGAGTGATGTGTACGCGGTGGGAGTGATGATGTATGAGATGTTGAGTGGGCGGCTACCTTTTGAGGGGGAGAATCCGATGAGGGTAGCGTATGCGCATGTTTTTGAGGAGCCTGAGGGGTTGAGGGAGGTAGCGCCGTGGGTGAGTGAGGGTTTAGTGAGGGTGGTGGAGAGGGCGATGGCGAAGGATCCATTGGAGAGGTATGGGGATGCTGGGGAGATGTTGAGGGATCTGAGGAATCTGCCTCTGCCTGCTGATTCCCACTATAACCAGGATGCTTCCTCGGAGCCTACAGTTGCCGTCCCGGTGATGTCAATTGAATCTCCTCCATCTGAATCCACGCGCACTGCTTCGGTGATATCAGGTCCAAGAAGAACTTCAGTATATGGTGAGCCGGAGGAGGAATCTAGGTCACGCCTCTCACCTGCATGGTTGCTAGTACCTTTGCTGCTACTTGGTTTCTTGGGTGGATGCCTGTTGATGCGCAATAGTGTGCTATCTCTCCTTCCAGGAGGTGCTCAGAGCCTTGCGACACCTACTACAGGAATGCCACCTATAGTGGTGACAACTGGTCCTACTAGTACCCCGATAGAGCCATCTCCAACTCCGGCTTCAACTCCTACTCCCGTCTTGCCTTCTGCTCCAGAGAACTTGCGTGCAAGGTTATCTCCTGACGGAGAGGCCGTGGAGCTTACATGGACGGACACAGCATCTAATGAGACCGCCTATCTTGTTGAACGCTCGACCGATAATAGGGAGTGGTTCCTGTTATCTACCCTAGCTGCTAACTCGAATTCCTTTACTGATAACACTATTTCGCCTGGCAAGAAATATTATTACAGGGTGAGGGCGCGCGGTCCTGAGGGTTATTCTGACTATGCTCTTACGTCTATAGAGATTCCTAAGCCTACACCAGTACCTACAAATACCCCAACTCCTACGCCTACATTCACACCTACTCCTACACCCACACCCACTCCCACCAGAGAGCGCGTGTGGATGTATGCTGCAACAACAGATTACAGCAACGTAAATATGAGGCAAGATCCAGATCCTAACTCACCTAGACTTATAACAATTCCTTACGGTGCTAGAGTAAGGGCATTTATACCAGCCGTAGAGGGGGGGGATGGTAATGAGTGGTACGAAGTGATCTATAGAGGCATAAGAGGATATGTGTTGGCAGATCTTCTTACGATCCAAGCTCCACCACCAAAGCCTACTCCTACACCCACACCTACACCTACTACCGAGCCAACACCAACTCCCACTAGGGAACCAACTCCTACACCTACGCCTCGTTCTACACCAGCTCGAACTGGCTCGGTATCTATACGCCTTGAGGATAGTTTTTTCAGAGGAGGATGGAGCAATGAGGACGGATATAAGGGCAGGTCCGCACAATGGATATACGGACAGCGTACCCAGTATTGGCGTATGAGCACTCGTTTCGTATTATGGGGAGACAGAGAAGGGATGGCAACCCTCAAGCTTGTAGGCATGGACTCTGAAGATTCGAAGAAGACCAGGATAAGTATATTAATCAACGACCAAGAGATATTTAGAGGTCCTGACCCATTGCCAAACGACACCCAAAATTTGAATGATTCTGGTAATTGGGGGGAGAGTACAATTACCTTCCCGTCAAGTCTCTTAAATGACGGTAACAACACTCTAGAAATCCAAAACTTGGAGAAAAATGGTGGTTTTGGGCGCCCACCTTGGTTTATGCTGGACTATGCGGTTGTTAGCTTTAATGTAGATTGAGCAAAGAAATCATTTTGAATGATGTATTCTTTCCGGAAATCCAAGGCCCTAATAGCTAAGATAAAGTCTCGACTGATTTTTGAGGAGAGCGATGCTATCCGATATTTGGAAGAAGATTAGAAATACTGAACAGACGGGAGACTCAGGTACGGAGCCGGAGCGCTTGTCGGATGAGATAACGCAACCTCTCCCTGTGATGGAAGTCAATAAGGCTAACTCTGGTGATGTCATTCTTGGAATCAGAGCAGCAGCCCGGACAGACTCAGGAAGAGTTCGACGCACAAATGAAGATGATGTACTGTTAGCTCTTCCGGAATCCAACGAATCTGTTTTACCTACTATAGGTATTGTTGCTATTGCCGATGGAATGGGAGGCCATGATAAAGGCGAGGTTGCTAGCAGAACTGCAATAGAGGCTACCATAAATCACTTGCAGAACAACCCTTTCTTTACTGAGGGGCACTTTCTCAGGCAGAACCTATCCGATGACGATGTTGTCAATGTTGTACGTGAAGCAGTCCAAACTGCTAACAGGGCTGTTTACCGTACTAAGGTTGAGCAAAGTACCGATATGGGTACAACCCTGGTACTTGCTCTTATTTTGCGTGGCAAGAGCTATATAGCTAATGTTGGAGACAGTCGAGCCTATATAGTGAGAGATAGAGCTATACGCCGTATTACTGAGGATCATTCCCTGGTTGAGCGCATGATAGCTGCAGGACAGATAACTGAGATCGAGGCTAGAAGGCATCCTCAAAGAAACCTTATATTTCGATCTTTAGGTACAGAGCCTGTGGTTGAGATAGATATGTTTGTCGAACCTCTAAGGTCAGGAGACAGGTTACTTCTCTGTAGCGACGGTTTAAACAGCATGGTGTCTGACGATGTCATAGCTGATATTGTCTCTCATGAAAGTGATGTCGATCGGGCTTGCAGGTTGCTTATAAGGGCTGCAAACGATGCTGGTGGTGCAGACAATATAAGCGTTGCTCTGGTGGAAATGGTAGCACTTGAGGACCAGACATCAATGTAAAAATATTTTTGCTAAAGATACTAGAATTATCTACAGGTCACCCACAGTAACTATACTTACCCCACATGTAATTTTGTTGAGAGAATAAAGCCTGATCCCTTCTTAGAGAGATCTTTATGAGAAAGTTTCTTTTACTCCATCTACTTATATTCAGTCTTTTGATTACTTCTTGCTATTCACAGCATAAAGTTGCCGAAACTGAAAGAAGGAGTTCGTCTGTCTCCTCCCAACAAGGTCATAAGTCAAATCATGTAGATAATGCAGAGGCCACAACGGCTAAAGAATTACCAAATGGCCATCTATCTAACTCGAAATTCGTGGGAGATAGTGGAAAGCGTTTAGATCCTAGGCTCCAATCTTCTAATTCAGTTCCTGGTAAAAATGCTAAGGGTGTTGCGATTAAAAATCCCTCAACCCCTAAGAAAAACACCTCAAGCAAGATTACAGATCGCCAGCAGTCAGTAATATCCGATCCCACTCTTATGTATGTGAGTACTTCTAATGGAGCGGGACTGAACTTGAGGGAAGCTCCTGGTGTACGTTCTGGAGTACTTATGGTCATTCCTAATGGCTCTAGGATTAGAGTATGGAAAAAAGACTCACAAGTACTAGATGGTTATACATGGTATAGGGCAAGTTATGGTTCGGCGTCGGGCTATGTAGCTTCAACCTTTTTATCTAGTGACCTTGGCGATTCATCAGATGATAAGGATCAAAATACTATTGGTAAAACCATCATCTCAAAGGTTGATAATGGTTCAAATGATGGTCGTGCTTATGATCGTAAGGGTAATACTTGGACTCTGAATGCTGTTGGAGACATAATGCTTAGCAGGTCCGTGCTCTATAAGATGAGATATTACGGCAGCTATCGTCATCCGTATCTCAGGACTGCCAACTTACTAAGAGATGCTGATTTTACTATAGCTAACTTGGAGCTACCTCTCTCAGACCGAATCCCTCCGCCTGCGGATGACCATACTATGACTTTTGTAGCACCTACAGCTGTTGCCGATGGTCTAAGGTGGGCAGGGATAGATGCCGTTACTTTGGCTAATAATCACACCCTGAACTTCGGGCAGGCACCATTAGTAGACACATTGAAAGCACTAGATAAATACGGAATTGGGCACTTTGGCGGAGGTGTAAACTGGGAACAGGCTTATTCTCCTGCTATCTACAATATAAAGGGAGTCAAGGTAGCTTTTCTGGGATTCGATGGTGTCTATTGGTGGAACTGGTCCAACAAGAACGCCCCAGGTATAGCTACAGCTTGGGAAGATCCAGTTAGAGAGTCGATTGCTAGGGCTAGACACCAGGCAGATGTTGTAATCCCCTACTTCCACTGGGGTGTTGAGTATACCTCAATACCTAATCAGTTCCAGCGTCATATGGCAAGGGTAGCCATCGATGCCGGTGCTGATTTAGTGCTAGGCTCACATCCACATTGGGTACAACAGGTCGAGGTTTATAAGGGTAAGCTGATAGTGTATTCGATGGGAAACTTTGTGTTTGATCAAATGTGGTCTCAGGAGACAAGGCAGGGGGTGATAGTCAAGTTTACTTTCCAAGGCAAAAACCTCGTATCTGCCAAGTTCTTGCCAGTCCTTATAGAAGATTATAACCAGCCAGTGCCAGCCACCGGCTATGACTATCGCGCGGTGCTGGATCGCATGGGGGTAGAGCCGATAGTTTATTTTGCTAAGGAGCGTGTACCTGCAAGGTGAGTTGCTCTCTCAGCTCATCTGGCTCATTTACCGGCATGGAACATGCATAGTTTCTGCATACGAATGCTGTGGGCTTGTTGTTCCTGAGTGTCCTCCCCTGAAGAAGGGGTAGATCACTGCGAGATGCCTCTTCCTCAGTAGTAGAGATGAGTATCTTGTTGGGTATGTATGTTTGCCTTATGACTTCTAATAAAGCTTCTGTATTTACAGAATGCTTGTCTCCAAGTATTACGATTTCCACTGATGGGCTTAGGAGAGTATTAGCAACACACAGCATATGTCCAAAAGCTGTAGGGTGCTTGGACATAACTAGCGCAAGCCCACGTACCACTCTGGATGCGATTTCTCTGTAATCTTGCCTATCGAATATCACGGCTAGCCTTAGTAAAGCCATGCAGGCAAGAGAATTTCCAGAAGGTGTTGCGTTGTCATAAAGATTTCTAGGCTGCAAGAATATGTCGCTATGCTTTATAGAAGTGTCAGAGAAAGTACCTATCTCCTCCTTCCAGAAACTATCTATCATATCCTGTACAAATCGTCTTGCACTTTCTAACCATTTGCCATCTGAGGTTATCTCGTAGAGGGTTATTAGTGAGTTAGAGAGTGCAGCGTAATCTTCCAAAAAGCCTGGTACTTTTGGTTTGGAGTCGCTGTAAGTGTGATGCAGCAGACCATCAACGACTAAGTTGTCCAACAGGAACTGTGCGTTCCTCTGAGAGGCAGCTATGTACTCTGGGTTATTCATTGCAAATCCCGCTTCTGCCAAAGTAGTGGACATCAACGCATTCCAAGACGTAACTACCTTGGTGTCTTTCGCAGGAGGTGTTCTCTGATCTCTGTAATGCAGTAACTTCATCGAAGCTTCATCAATTATTTTTTCTACTTCAGATAAGTCCATGTTATGATCTCGGGCGAGATCCTCTATGCTCTTCGCTATATGAAGGATGTTTTTACCCTCGAAGTTGCCACTTGCAGTTACACCGTAATGTTCACATACAAGCTCAACTTCTCGTTCATTAAGGACCCTCTTTATCTCATCTAGTGACCACAGGTAGTACTTGCCTTCTTCACCTTCAGAATCCGCATCTTGTGCCGAATAAAAACCTCCCTGAGAGGATGTCATATCCTTCAGTACGTATTGTAAAGTCCTATTGACCACCTTTAGGTACCAGGAGTTATGTGTTACCTGCCAGGCGTGCAGGTAGGCTCGAGCGATAAGCGCCTGGTCATAAAGCATTTTCTCAAAGTGAGGTATTAGCCAGGTTCTATCTACGGAATATCTATGAAAGCCCCCGCCTAAGTGGTCGTGTATACCTCCCAGGCTCATGCGAACCAGGGTAAGGGTTACCATATCAAGATATTCCTTCTGCTGAGCGCGGATGAAGCTTTGCAGCAAATATTCAACAGTCATGGGTTGTGGAAACTTGGGTGCAGTGCCAAAGCCACCATATTGATGATCGAAGCTACTCTTTAGGCTCTGGCAGGCACTTTCCAGAATTTCTAATGATATATCGTGCGATTTCAGTTCGGCCCTGCTAATCTGGAGCAATTGCTGAGCGATCTGTGATGCGCTCTGTTCGATCTCTTGTCTTCGGGTATGGTATACCTCAGATAGCCATAACAACAGCCTTTTGAATCCTGGCATCCCTACTCTATCTTCCGGAGGGAAGTATGTACCTCCAAAGAAGGGTTTACCATCTGGAGTTAGAAAGACGTTCAACGGCCACCCTGCCTGCCCTGTCATCGCCTGCACAGCTTCCATGTAGATAGCATCTATGTCAGGTCTCTCTTCTCGATCGACCTTGATGTTTACAAAATTATCGTTCATTATCTTGGCTATCTCAGGATTCTCAAACGACTCATGTGCCATAACATGGCACCAATGACAGGAAGAATACCCTATAGATAGCAGTATAGGCTTGTCTTCTTTGCGTGCTTTATCAAAGGCTTCTTGTCCCCACGGATACCAGTCAACTGGGTTTTCGGCATGCTGTAAGAGATAAGGACTTGATTCCTGAGCTAATCGATTTGGCATGTTCTTTCCCCAATGTTATGTTTGTAGAGAATTCTGCCGCAATGTTTGTACCATCTGCGTGATGTGAGCAATGGATGTTGAAAATTCGCAGGTAGTCATTCAGGTAAGATCACGTTGCTAGCAACGCTCTTTCAACGCACTTGTTTCTTAACTTAGAGATCCAGACAATGATATATAGGCCGAAGATCGCCTTAAGATGGTCTGTAGTAGCATCTACTTGCTATTCTACTTTCATGGCAAGGATTCGCGAGTCCGTGCTCTAAAAGTCTTCCAGGAAGGTATAAAAATCTGAAATCATTCTTTGGTGCAGCCCTGAAAGCAACCTGCCAGCAATGCTGATAAGGATTTTGCTCTCATTGAAGAGAGGCTTGAATGGGAGCACCATGTTGGAGGGACTTGCAAGATCTGGGTTTTGTGGTGCCGAGGGGCGGATTCGAACCGCCGACACCGTGATTTTCAGTCACGTGCTCTACCGACTGAGCTACCTCGGCGCATATCTTATTACCCAAACTAAGGTGGGCGATAGAGGACTCGAACCTCTGACCTCCTCGGTGTAAGCGAGGCGCTCTAACCAACTGAGCTAACCGCCCACAAAAATAAAGACAAAAAATATTGGTGCCGAGGAAGGGACTCGAACCCCCACGACCGATAGTGGTCACTAGCCCCTCAAGCTAGCGCGTCTGCCAATTCCGCCACCTCGGCATCCAGACTACAAAGAGTATATAGAGCCTCGAGGTCAGCTGTCAAGGGATACCGTAGGTGCTGCCGTCACCTTGGCCTACTCATACAAAGGGATTGGCCTTAGCCTATCGTGACGGATGAGTGGATCTAGAGAATAATTCTTAAGTTGTCAACAGCGCTGATCAAAAGAGATTAGTCCGCAGATTGCGCGCAAAGTTATCTAATTAATTGTCTAGTGTAAGTGTTATCTCTGCTCTATTTGATACCAGTAGGACTACTGAGGACCCAACAAGGTTGGATCTTTTGATGCTGTTTGACACTTATTACTTTTGATGGATATTATCATCAGAATGCTGATATAAAACTTGGATGTTTCTGGCTTTATGGCTTCAACTTCTGAATTGATTGCTAACCCTAAAGAACGTATATATGCGAAACTTGGGGCTCTTGCGATTACACGCTCCATTATCTTTCTATATTTCTCATCTTTCTTACTTTACGTGGCCTTATTTCTCTTGCTTAGAGCAAAGAGTTTCCGCCTTACTCAAACTCTTACATTGCAGATGTGGGGATGGCTAAGAGCTTTCTCAGACTTACTTACTCCTTCAAGCTTTGACACTGCTACCTGGAGGAGTGCCCAGGCGGGATTTCACGAATTGCTTTTTGCTGTGATAATCGTGCTCTTGGTTGGATCATGGCTTCGAATATTATGGGTTCTCAAGACTTCTAATAGGGACCTGAAACTCCTGTGGATACTTTTGGGTGCTTTGGGTTTGAGTATACCTTTGCTATTGTTGCCCGGAATGTTCTCCGGAGATCTCTACCTATATATGTTCTACGGTAGGATAATAGCCAAGTACGGAGATAACCCTCTGATAGTTCCTCCTAATAACTACCCAGGAGACTTTCAGCTCTACTGGATCTACTGGAAATGGCTGCCATCAGCTTATGGTCCGGTCTGGTTGATGCTTTCGGGGGCTTTAAGCGCTTTCGGGGGAGATGGGTTGTGGTCAAATATATTCTCTTATAAGATAGCCGTCCTTATCTTGCACGTACTAACTACGGTGGTGGTCTGGTTATGTGCAAGGTCGATCACACCCGAACATGCTGGCTGGGCTGCCGTATTTTATGGTTGGAATCCACTCGTACTGCATGAAACTGTGGGCAGTGGTCATAACGATGTAATGGTAGCTCTGTTTGTATCTCTTGCCTTGCTTTCGGCGCTACGCAAGAGATGGCTGTTCGCTGTTTTCTTTCTAGTAGCAGGGAGCATGGTCAAGCTTACGACGATTGTTCTCCTTCCGTCTTTGCTGCTCGTATGGTTAATGGGTTTAGAAAGCAAAAGGGAAAGGCTCCTAGCATTGATCAAGGGAATTGGAGTCGCTCTTGTTTCTGGCTTGATATTGTATGCCCCATTATGGGCGGGTACAGCCTTGTTCACCAATTCTCTGAATAATCCCGCAGCCCAAAGATACTTGAATTCATTGTGGGAACTTATATTGATGCCCATTATGAAGGATTATTTCCCGCCGCCTGCCTTGGATGCTTTATTTGACATAATAAGGAACTCAATATTTGCTGTCTTCTTCTTTTGTATGCTCTTTCTAACTGCCAAGAAGAGAAGTTTGCAGTGGTCTTGGATCTGGCTTTGGTTTGGTTATTGCCTGACGCTTTCTTGGATATGGCCATGGTATTTCTTGCTCCTAATCGCCGTTATTGCGGTCTATAACAGGGATCTAGAGTCATCCCTCGGTATTGCATTGACCCTTGGAGGATTTCTGTTTTGGATGGGTTGGCCCGATCCACCTCTCCCGGCCGCTCCCTGGCTTTACTATTTCAGGTCCATAATTCTGCTAGGTCCTGCTATCGCAGTGGTTGCCGTGCCAAGAATCCGGAGTTTTATGATTACCCTTCTAGGAACAAGACAAGTACAATAAGAGTATTAAAATCAGTTGAAGGTTTTTGTTAGATTGGCTAACGTCAACCTAATTTTTAGCCTCTAGCTAGACTAGGTAAAACTAGAGAGACAGGAGGTTGGTTTTGTCTGAACGAACTTCAGGTGGGAGAATTGGTGAGCCCATAGGTAGGTTGTCCAATAAGGGCTATCTAATAGCGATGACTATATATATGTTGGTTGTCTCGGCCTTTACCTTCAAGGCTGGAGGGTTTCTCAGACTAGATACTGTGCTTCTCTTTATGCTCATAGGTGGGATAATTATAGGCGGAGGGCGTACTTTCCTTCGTGACTGGGTGCCCTTTGTTGTGCTCTTTCTGGCCTGGCAGATGTTGGCTGGTTATGCAGATAATGTGGGATTCAAGGCGCACAATGAAAGCCTTGTAAGAGCTGAGAGGTTTATAGGTTTTGGTCATATTCCCACTGTAGTGCTGCAAGAGCATCTCTATGTGCCTGGAAAGATCCACTGGTACGATATAATGGCAACTACCTTCTGGGCCTTTCATTTTGTGCTCCCCATTCTGTATGCGTTCATGCTTTGGGTAAATAGAAGAGGCCTGTATTGGAAGTTTGTCAATTCCCTATTGTTCCTTTCTTTTGCGGGATTCTTGACCTACATGCTATTTCCAGCTGTGCCTCCTTGGTTGGCATCCTATTGGGGAACTATTCCTCAGAAAATCTATCTGATTAGGGATATAGTACTGAGTCAGCTTCACTTTGGTGGTATGTCCTTATCTATGCTGATCAAGCACGGTAACCCCAATTATGTAGCTGCTATGCCTTCTTTACATGCTGCCTATCCCACGCTGGTGTTCGTATTTAGTTTGTTCCATTGGAGGAAATTTGCACCTATAGCTCTCCTGTACTGCTTTGGCCTGTGGTTCAGTATCGTATACATAGGAGATCACTACGTTATAGACACTCTCGCAGGCATCGCTTATGCAGTAGTCTCTTTCACAATTGTCTCGCTTATTTATCGATACCTTGAGAAAAGACGAGAGAAACTAGTCTTAGAGACATCACAAGCTGTGGAGGCAGCGGGCTGATATATGGATCCATTCGCTGATCTTATTGCTAGTTTAAGTACCGATCGTGATGAGCATGCAGGTCAACTTGCTCGAGTTGATCTGCATCGTCAATCGCGTAAGGGCGTGCCCGAGGTTATATATGCTCCTGGTAAGAATCTTGAGGTGATATTTAGGAGTATGGAGGAGCTTCTTAGCCATTCGGGTAGAGTCATAGTCAGCAGGCCATCACCTGAGATCAGAGGGGAGATAATTGCACGATACAACCCTAGATACCATGTTATTGGTAATTGGTCAGTAGCTGTTGAAGACCCCAATATTCCCCTGCCGGTATTAGATGCTACAGTGGGGATAATCACAGCTGGCTCGTCTGATTGGCCTATAGCTGAGGAAGCTCAGTTAGTAGTTCGACACATGGGATGCAAAATTATAGAGGCTAGAGACGTCGGTGTCGCAGGTATACATAGGTTATTCCCTCCTTTGCGTGAGATGTTAGGTCAAGGAGTAGATGTTATTATAGTTGTAGCTGGTATGGATGGCGCTCTACCCTCTGTTGTCTCGGGACTGGTAGATGTTCCTGTAGTGGGTATTCCCACATCTACCGGATATGGAGCTGGTGGACAGGGATGGGGGGCACTACTATCTATGCTTCAGACCTGTGCTCCTGGACTATCAGTGGTCAACATAGATAACGGAATTGGTGGAGGCGCCGTCGCAGGAATGATAGCTAGACAAGTTTCTAAAGCAAGGAGGGCAAATTCTAGCAATGGTAAGTGAAGGTAATGTTGCACCTGACTTTACGTTGCCGGATGAGAATGGTAACCAAGTTAGTCTGAGTCAGTTTAGAGGGCGCAAGGTTATACTGTATTTCTATCCTAAGGATGATACTCCGGGTTGTACAACTGAAGCTTGTGGTATAAGAGATAGCTTCCCTAACTTTGAAGCTTCAGGTGCTGTTGTGCTTGGCGTTAGCCCAGACTCTGTAGAGAGCCATAAGAAGTTCAAGGAAAAGTACAATCTGCCGTTTACCCTCTTGGCAGATACAGACCACAAGGTGGCGGAGATGTACGGTGTCTGGGGCACTAAAAAGATGTATGGCCGAGAATTTACAGGTGTTCTTCGCACAACTTTCCTAATAGATGAAGAAGGCAAAGTACAGAAAGTATTCAAGAACGTCAAACCGGACGTGCATGCCCAGGAGCTAGTTGAAGCTCTAGCTTCCTAAATCGGCATTAGTATAGTCCACCACAGCCACCAAAAGCTTCCTACTGCGTATAGTAAAGCTATGTACTTTCGGTACTTTTCATTCCAGGATATAGCCAGCAAGGCAAATCCTGGAATGAGGTACCAAGGGTAAGCTGTAAGAAACAGCATTGGAAGAAGGGACATTGTGCTTCCCCAGGCGAATGCTTCTTTCTCCAAACATGTTTTCCTGTCCCTGTAAATGACAAAGGACTGCAACAATACCCACAATATAAGTAACAGTACGCCTACCTCTGAAGCCAATGCGCTGAAATAGTAGGCCTTATCAAAATCATAGAAGGGGGCTGTATACCTAAGCACCTGATCCCTGACTAATAGAGGCACGAATCCTGTTACGAATAGCCTCTGTCTATCTAGGAAAGCTGGAAAGGCTTTCCCCTGCCAGTATGGCAAATATGTTACTGCAACCAAGAAGATGAATGCCCCTGTAAGGAGGAAGATTCTCTTTAGCCTATTTCTGGAGATCTCCATCTTGATTTGCGATACAAAATTGATCATCAATAGAGGTGCAGTTGTGAATTTGGTCAGAAAAGATGCCACCAGTAATATCCACCCGGTTAGGCAGCTTTTATGCTTATAGATTGCAAACAAACCTAGGACCACAAGCAATCCTACAAATGCATCTAAGTGAGCATTAGCAGGACCCTCAAACAGGACCAATGGATTCCATGCAAACAAGGCTGTCGCAAATATTCTGCTCTCGCTGTTTCTGAGAAGCTGCCAAATAAGGTATGCGATGGCTAGGACTGAAAGCCCTCCTAAAAGCTTAAATCCCATACTTGCTGAGAATGGTGAGTTGCCAGTGATGAGAATTACTAACGCCGACAGACTAGTCCATAGAGGTCCATATACGGCCTTCAGATCTATCCAATAGTTGAAGGGCAGTAATGGGCTGTTAGGTAGATCTGCTGGGACCGTCAAATATGGGTTAAGTCCATGTAGTGCAAGTGATTCCCCACTTATACCGTAGTAAAAGACATCGGTAGAGAATAGCGGTGGCGTAATGGTGGCAGCAAGTACCAGTAATACTATCGAAATCCAGAGCCAGATTCTGTTTATTCTGCTTGCTACAAAAATCAGAGATAGAACATATAAAGACCATAGGGCTATATGCAGGCTCTCAAATAATGGCCAGAACTCCCACATAGAGCCAAAGTCGATTGGAGGTATGGGCAGGCTACTTCGGTAGATACGTGAGATCTCTATAGAGTAGTATGGTAATCTATCACGGCCGGCCCAAGGCTCAATAAAGTCATAAGGTATATTAAACTGCATCAGACAGATTACCAGGAACGCCAAGATGAAGAGGCAAAGGATGATCGCCCTTCTGTATCCTACACCCCTGTGAGTATCCGCATATCTGCTGTAGCTACTGGGATAGCCAACTGTCACTTGGTATCATCAAGATCTGGAGCTAAGTTTTGAGCATATAAAGTTCAAAAGCGTAGACGCTGCTGCCCTAGGCTCAAGTTCCCTATTTACCACCTTAGCTATTAGGTCTCTTACTTCAGGATATTGGAGAGCTATCAGTCCATAGTTTCTAACTGCTTCCTGAAGCAGTAAAATCATCTCGGATTCTATCGAAGACTTGGCTCTGTTCGCTATCTCACCGCTGTTGTATAGGTACTCCTTATGCTTCTGAATCTCATCAACTAACTCAGATATACCTTCTCCAGTCGTCGCTATCGTTTTCTTGATGGGTACCTTCCATCCCCCGGGTGATGGCTTTGATAGCGAAAGCATCTGCCTTAAGTTATTTGCCAGCTCCTCTACCCCTGGCATATCTGCTTTATTTATTACTAGTATGTCCGCTATCTCCAGGATACCTGCCTTGATTGTTTGGACATCGTCCCCCATTCCGGGCATGTTCACGAGGACTATCGTCTGTGCCGTCTTGGCGATGTCCACTTCGTCCTGTCCGACCCCTACAGTTTCTATAATGACGACATCCTTGCCAGAGGCATCCAAGACGCGCACAACATCCCTGGTGGATTTGGTTAGTCCACCTAGATTGCCTCTTGTAGCCATGGATCTTATGAATACTCCAGGGTCGGACTGCATCCTCAGCATTCGGATTCGATCTCCCAGGATAGCTCCGCCGGTTATAGAGCTGGATGGGTCAATAGCTACTACTCCTACGGTGAGCCCTCGCTTTCTGTACTCTCTTATCAGCTCCTGAGTAATGGTGCTCTTCCCAGAGCCCGCAGGCCCAGTTATACCAACGATATGCGCCCTACCTGTATGGGGATATATAGCGCTAAGGATAGCTCTGGCCTGAGGAGCATCATCCTCGATCATGGAGATCAGACGAGCTACTGCAAGTCTGTCGCCTTTGAGCACTCGATCAGCTAGCGATGTGTCTACGGTTCGTGTTGACGTTTGCTCTGATGAATTCAACTATCTCCCTCAAACTACTACCTGGGCCGAAGATTCCCTTTATGCCCATTTCGCGAAGTTTAGGTACGTCTTCGGCTGGAATTATTCCACCTGCAACTACTAATACATCTTCTAAGCCGTTTTCTTTCAGTAGTTCCATGATACGAGGAAACAGGGTCATGTGCGCACCCGATAGTATAGAAAGTCCGATAACATCTACATCTTCCTGGATAGCAGCTTCAACTATCATTTCAGGGGTCTGCCTTAGTCCGGTGTAGATCACTTCCATACCTGCATCTCTTAGGGCTCGAGCTATGACCTTCGCCCCTCTATCATGACCGTCAAGTCCAGGCTTGGCCACAAGTACCCTAATACGATGTTCCTGTGACGGTAATTCCTGATAGGCAAAGGAAGTTGCTGCTTCGCTCAATCTTTTTACTCCTCCACCCTTTATCTTAACTTTTGCCTGATTTGTAGTAGCTCAGAAAACTTGGTCCTTAGCTCTACAATCTCTAGTTATAGAGATTGTTTTCTTTTTTGTAAAGCTCGTCCCTTTGACAGACGATCTCATATTATTACCTGTTCGCTGTAAGTCCCGAACACATCCCTAAGCACATCAGTTATCTCCCCTAGAGTAGCATCTGCATTAGCTGCATCGATCAATGGAGGCATTAGATTTTCGCCCGTCTTAGCTGCTTTCCTTAGTCTATCGAGCGATTCTTGCCACGCCTTCTTGTCTCTGCTACTCCTGATCTCCTTCAGCCTTTCTCTTTGTAGTTGCTCCCCCCTGGGGTCTATTTCCAGGATAGGTGGTTGCCAGCTGTAGTCATCATCCTGGTACGCGTTTACCCCTACTATCCTTCGTTCTCCAGATTCCAATTCCTGGTTATAACGATAAGCGCTCTCGGCTATTTCTCGCTGCGGGAACCCTACCTTTATAGCCTCGATCATTCCTCCCATGTCTCTTATCTTCTGTATGTACTCTCGTGCTGAGGATTCGATCTCATTAGTAAGCGTTTCCAAGAAATAGCTACCTCCAAGGGGATCTACAGTGTTGGTCACGCCGCTCTCTTCCGCGATGATCTGTTGGGTTCTCAAGGCTATCTTTGCAGCTAGTTCGGATGGTAGCGTGAGGGCTTCATCTAGGGAATTGGTGTGTATGCTCTGTGCTCCGCCCAGTACCGCTGCGAGGGCTTGTAGCGTGGTACGTACTATGTTGTTTTCGGGTTGCTGGGCTGTAAGAGAGCATCCTGCCGTCTGGGCATGAAATCTCAACCTCCAAGACCTAGGATCTTTGGCACCGTATCTATCCCTAAGTTCATAAGCCCATATCCTACGGGCAGATCTGAACTTCGCTATTTCCTCGAATAGATCATTATGTGAGTTGAAGAAAAAGGATAGTCTCGGGGCAAAATCATCAATCTTCAGCCCTCTTGCCAGAGCATGTTCTACATAGGTGAAGCCATCGCTTAGAGTGAATGCTAGTTCTTGGATCGCAGTAGAGCCTGCTTCCCTTATGTGGTAGCCACTGATGCTGATTGTGTTCCATTGGGGCATCTCTTTCATGCCAAATTCTATAGTGTCTGTAACAAGTCGCATCGAAGGCTCTGGAGGGAAAATGAACTCTTTTTGAGCTATGTACTCCTTGAGTATATCGTTTTGCAAAGTCCCTCTTAGCTGAGATCTGTGGTAACCAAAGCGTTCTGCAGCGGCTATAAACATGGCCCAGATTATAGCTGCCGGCCCATTGATAGTCATGGAGACACTTACTTTATCCAGGGGCAATCCTTGTAGGAGAATCTCCATATCACGCCTGGATGATACAGCTACTCCACATTTCCCAAATTCCCCTTCAGCCAGCGGATGATCGGTATCATAGCCGTACAGAGTAGGTAAATCGAACGCTATAGATAGTCCTGTCTGCCCATTCCTTAGCAGATAGTGGAATCTGCGATTAGTCTCCTCGGCTGTACCATAGCCTGCAAACATTCTCATAGTCCAGAGCTTGGACCTGTACATTGTGGGATGTATACCACGCGTGTAAGGGAACTCACCCGGCAGCCCTAATGCCTGGTTATAAGGGATATCTTTGGTGTCTAAAGGTGTGTAAATGGTCTTGATTGGGATACCTGAAAGGGATGTAAAGTGTTCTTTGCGCTCAGGTATTCTTCTAATTGACTCCGGGAGGGTTTTCTCAAGCCAGTGCTTATATGCTTCCTCTAAGTCCGCTTGATGCTGCAAGTCATCTACTGGGTAAGTGCTACCATCTTCCACCTTCATGTCCCCTCATCCCCTTTCTGCTCACTAGAGAGCACTTTACATAGGGTTATTTACACCTAAAAGGGGAATAAGTCCAGACTTAGGGAATGGTGATCTCTATCTACAGATAGTCATAGAAGCCACTACCTGTTTTTCTACCAAGCTTACCAGCAGCAACCATCTGTCTGAGCAGTGGACAAGGCCTGTATTTGGGGTCTCTGAACCCTTCATAGAGGACATCAAGTATATAGAGGCAAACATCTAACCCTATGAAGTCTGCTAGCTCTAGCGGACCCATGGGGTGGTTCATCCCAAGCTTCATGACCTTATCTATATCATCTCTCGAAGCCACTCCTTCATAAAGGGCAAATATAGCTTCGTTGATCATAGGCATCAACACTCTATTTGACACGAAGCCTGGAAAGTCCCTCACTACTACTGGTTCCTTCCCTAGTCTACGTGCTTCATCTATGATCTTTTGGCACGTTTCATCGCTGGTCTTTAGTCCTCTTACTACTTCTACCAACTTCATTACAGGCACTGGATTAAAAAAATGCATGCCTATAAATCTGTCTTCTCTACTGGTAGAAGCTGCCAGTCGCGTTATCGATATTGAAGAGGTGTTTGATGCAAATATGGTATCGGATGGGAAAAGTTCGTCAGCTAAGCTAAAAAGCTCAAGCTTGGCCTCTACGTTCTCGTAGATAGCTTCAATTAGCAGATCAGCTGAAGGTACTTGTCGGATGTCTGGTAAGGCAACTATATTGGAGAGCACGCTTTGCTTTTGCTCCGGAGTTATCCTACCCTTTTGTACCGATTTTTCTAGATTCTCCGAGATCGTCTCTAATCCAAGTGATAGTTGCCTCGGGTCCACCTCTACTAGATATACTTTGTCTCCTGCTTGAGCAAAAACTTGGGCGATACCTCGCCCCATCGTGCCAGCTCCTACGACAACTATATCTGCCACTTTTCCGCTCCTTACAGAAGTCTAAGTTTGCTCCTGTCGGCGGAATAGTATCACAGAAAGACCGCCCAGTATCACCACATATAAGATAAGTGTGATAACAGCTCTATCTGTGCTAACAGAAAGTACAGATCCTGGGACTGAATTATCTCCAAGCTGTTGCCCAAATGTTGAGCTGACTTGGCTGGCGTTGATACCGATAAGTATCTTGACGAATTCCCTTACCTGTGAAACTGATTGAGCTACAAGCTGCATTATTGTCTCGAGTGCAAGTGAGTAGATTAGTCCAAGTCCTACGGCCAGGGCTGTTCCTCTGAAGAGGGTTGCAAGGAAAATGCCTATTGATGTCCAGGCTCCCATGATTAGCAATCCTGCCCCTATTGCTCTTATAAGCTCAGCTATAGATGGCCAGTCGGCTTTGATTCCCTCTATCTGCATTACGATGAATGTGTCCAGGTAAGCAGTAGCTATAGAGATGAGTGTATATACGGCTACGACTGATGCTGCACCTAGCAGCTTACCAAGGAAGACTTGTGATCTTGTGGGTTTCTGCGTTAACACAGTCTTCCAGGTATTCCATCCGTATTCGCCACCTACCGTCATTGCTCCCAAGATGAGGGCGATCGCTCCCCCAAAGCCAGAGATGGAGGTCAGAGCTAACCCAAGCGTATTCCCAGGAGAAACCAATTGGGTAAAAGTCGCATCGCTCTGGGTGGTTTGTGCTTCCTGAGGGGTAATCTTTATTATCCAGTAAATTAACAGCCAGAAAAGTGTGCTTACTACTGTTACAAGAGCCAGTATCCATATAGCCGGTCTCTTATAAAGCTTAATGAGCTCTGCTCTAAATGACCCTATCATTTTGCATTTCTCCTAAACTACCTGTTCTTCGTTAACTTCCGTTAGGTTCAGGAAGACTTCTTCAAGGCTTTGACTAGTGGGATGCAGCTCGCTTACTGCCACTCCCGACTGTACAAGAAGCCTATTGATTTCGGCTGCCATGCTGGGGTCGGTAGAGATGAGTAATGCGCCATCTCTCTCTTCTATCTTTTCTACGTAGTCCAAGCTCCTTAGCATACTAAGGGCCAAATCGGATGGGGTGGCTCGGACGAGCAGAGCTCCAGAGCCCTTTAGTTCAGAAATGGTTCCCTCGGCTATAAGCCGTCCTTGCTGGATAACACCTACTCTGTCACATATCTGTTCCACCTCATTCAATAGGTGGCTTGATAGCAGTACGGTGCGGTTACCTTGACCCAGGTTGCGTATTAGCTCCCTCATCTCTGCCATACCTTTGGGATCAAGGCCATTCGTAGGCTCGTCGAGTATAAGGATTTGCGGATCCTTGAGCAACGTAGCGGCTACACCTAATCGCTGCTTCATTCCTAGGGAGTAGCCCTTAAATTTGTCATTAGCTCTATCCTTCAGCCCTACTATGTCTAGGACTTCATCAATTCGTGATCTAGGAGCGCCACTATAGTCTGCGATAACGCGAAGGTTGTCCCGTCCTGATAGATATGGATAGAAAGCCGGCGATTCCACTAGTGAACCTAGTAAGGATAAGGAATCAGGTGTTCCCGGTACCTTTCCTAATATGCGGGCACTACCTGATGTAGGTTTGATGAGTCCCAATAACATCTTTAGGGTAGTTGTCTTGCCGGCACCGTTAGGACCTAAGAATCCATATATTTCACCCGCTCTTACCCTCAAGTTGAGGTTCTCGACAGCCTTGATCTTGTTGTTGTAGATCTTGGTTAGATTGTTTGTTTCTATTACGTATTCCATGTCCTACTTCTCCAATAGATCATATTTCGGTAATTTCCGAAATATACTGCTGATTATAGCATAGAGATGATGTGTCTATGCACGCGATTGCAATTGCAATCGCTCTTCAGCATCATAATCCTTGGAAATAGAGTAAATCAAATCTTATAGTACAGGCGGGGTAGGATCTTAATATTACTTTTATTGGAAATTTGAATACCATCTTTAGCATGGTAGGAATATAATTAGCCGTTAGGTGCTGTTCCCCTCGTTGGCAGATATCCATACTGTCTTTATGTACTCATAAGGGGTCTATTCAAAACAACTTATATGAGGTTGGTTCTTGTCCGATCAATCTAATAGATTCTCGCGGATTACCGACCATATATCTGTTCTTATAATCTCGGTTTCTATGGTGCTGCTCGTCATGTTGGCAAAGCCCAAACCGGAGAAAGTTGCTAACGTGATTACCCAACCAACTTTGCCCCCTACTCCATCTACTGTGACGGTGCACATACTAGGAGCTGTAAGTAAACCTGGAGTCTACACCTTGCCCGCTAGAAGCAGAGTTGTGGACGTAGTGAAGATGGCAGGTGGTTTTACAACGAGAGCCGATACTATGAGCGTAAATTTAGCTCAGATACTACGTGACGAGATGCAGGTTATAGTACCTTTCAAGGCTCCTGGTTCCAAGTTGGGTAGTAATAATGGACAGTCAGCACTTAATCCAACTCATTCCAGTGGTTCTGCTGCCCAAGAACCACAAGTAGCACCTATAAATATCAATACAGCTACTAAGGAACAGCTGGAAGAGCTACCAGGCATTGGCCCAAGTAAGGCAGCTGCGATCATAGAGTTTAGGCAAAAGCATGGACCATTCAATAGCCTTGAAGATCTTCTCGACGTGCCGGGTATAGGCCCTTCGACACTGGAGAACATTAAGAGCATGGTCGTATTCAGGTGATATACGTCTTCGTCTTTGCGTGGTTATTAGGTCTTGTATTCGGTACCTTCTTCAAACTGGACTATCTACCTATATCTCTATGTTTAGCTATGCTTATGGCCTTTGTTTGGCGTACTAGGAATAAAGTTTATTTTTGCCTGGCAGTAACCATGCTTGCATCCCTGTTAGGCGTTCTAAGATCTGAGATCTACTATTCTAGAGCTGACTGGGCAAACAATGATACTCCATTCTCCGAGTACAGTGGAAAGGTATTGGATAAAGTTTCTAATTCTGCACTTGTGAGCTTAAGTAGCCCTCATAGTGGTACCTGGCTGTTAGTGGGGAGTATTACAAACCTGACCCCGGGAGATCACTTGTACATCAGTGGCAGCTCAGTGCCTTTCTATCAGCTGGATGGTTTCCTTTTCAGATACTCCTTGAGCAAAGGTGCTCATGGGGTGATATTTGCTAAGTCCATCAAGGTAGTAAGTAGAGATAAGGGGAATCTCCAATCTGTTATGGCGAAGGTTCGCAATAATACGTCTTCCCTAATTAGGTCTTATGTAGGCTATCCTTATTCTTCCGTAGCTGAGAGCATGATTTTAGGTAATGCCGGCAACGTTCCCGAAGATATTGAAAGGGACTTTCGTGAGTCTGGGCTTTCACACATACTGGTTGCTTCTGGTTTCAATGTAACCATATTGGTGTTGATAGTTATAGCTTTCCTTCGGCCCTTAATAGGCATAAGAGGCTCGATGTGCCTTGCATTTATTCTTGTCCCAATATATATGGGTTTATCGGGCATGTCCTCCCCGGTGGTTAGAGCCTCCGTGATGGCTGTCACATCCCTTTGGGGTAGGTGGATCGGCCGTCAGAATGATTCCGGGAGGTCCTTGTGCTTTGCTCTTTTGCTTATCTCTGCCCTGCAACCTTTCTCGATCTACGATATAGGCATGCAGCTCTCAGTGTTGGCTACGGCTGGCATAATATGGTTGTACCCATCGGTGGCCAGGGCCATGGCTCGTCTTCCAGAATTACTTCGGGAAACAGTTAGCATCTCCTTTGTAGCTCAGGCTAGCACTATGCCATTACTGATCTTCTATTTCGGTAAGGTCTCACACTTGGCTATACTGGCGAATGTCTTGGTAGCACCTCTTATTCCTCTGGAAATGATACTTACCGTCCTAACGGTTGTGTTAGGAGTGTTATCGGCGTCCTTAGGAAGTGCCATTGGGTGGTTAACTGGCAAATTCGTACTGGCAATCGTATATATAGCAAACTCCATAAGTGAAATATCTGCTGCTAGCGAACTTAGGCTCATTGTTGGACCTAAGTCTCTGGTGCTGTATTATCTAGTTTTTGTTGCGGTAATACTACTTGCTCAACCTGTTGCTCGTAGGTATGCAAGAGATTTCTGGGTATTCTAATTGGCGAATCTGCTTGACATGGGACTCAACCCCTGATATGCTGCCAGTAGTTAAGAAAACCTTAGGTTTTCCGTTTAGGGTAAAGGAGGTGATGCCCATGGACACATCAGGTAGTAAGGGCATCACCGGAGGAAGGCTAGCTTAGTCATCATCTCCGGTGATCCCTTTTTCTTTTAGGTCGAGCTTTAGTAGCTCGACCTTTTTTATTGCGACATAATATTTAACTTGTTAGGATTTCTTAGACCAAGTTTGTGGGGAACTCTTAGGTGCTGGCTGAGCTCCATATCAGAGATTTTGCAATCATTTCGGAGATAAACATCAGCTTTAGTCCTGGCTTCAACGCCTTCACAGGGGAGACAGGTGCTGGGAAAAGCATAATAATTGATGCTCTTGACCTTGTGTTGGGTGGTCGAGCGTCTCCTGATATGGTGCGTACTGGAGCCTCTTCCTCCCTTATTCAGGCTATGTTCGTGTTGGAGGGGGGTGTACTTAGGGAAGTAAGTGAACTTCTGGAGTCTAATGGGCTTGATCCCTCAGAGGAGCTCATTATTACTCGGGAGATTAGCTCGAGTGGTAGATCGTCTGCAAGGATCAACGGCTCCCTTGTTCCCGTAACTCTTCTAAGGCAACTGGGCGAGAATCTAGTGGATATTACTGGTCAATCAGAACATCTAGTTCTCTTGCGACCTTCCGCCCAAAGGGATATGCTCGATCACTACGCAGGCGCTATCGATCTACGCTCTGAGGTGAGCCAGCTGTATAACGAAATCAGGCAAGTGCAATCTGAATTGGATGCTCTGGTTTCCGGTCAACGTGAGGCAGAACGCCGTGCCGATATGCTGCGTTATCAGATTGAAGAGATCAGCTCGGCTGATCTACAGCCTGGTGAAGATGAAGAACTACTAAAACGAAGGAACTTGCTAGCTAACGCTGAAAAGCTAGCTCAACTAGCTGACAATGCCTATCAGTCCTTGTACTCCTCTAGTACAAGTGCGATAGATCAGCTTCAGCAAGCTCAGAGTCTTCTTGAAGAATTGGTACGCCTTGACAACTCCTTGTCCTCTAATTTGGACATGATATCTGAGGCGGTTGTTGCTGTTGAAGAAGCCTCGCTTAGTATTCGTAGATATAGAGATTCCATAGAGTTTGATCCCGGCATGCTCGAGGTGGTTGAAGAACGCCTGGATCTTATAAACAAGCTAAAACGAAAGTATGGGGCTACTATTGAGGAGATACTCCAGTATCGGGACAATGCTGAGGCTGAGCTTTCTGATATCGAGAACAGCGACGAAAAGATAAGGAAGCTGGAAACCCAGCTTGAGAATCTTCGGCAGCAATTGGCACAGAAGGCCAAAGATTTATCTTCTATAAGATCAAAAGCTGCCAAGGATTTAGGTAGAAAGATAGAGCAAGAGCTAAACGATCTGCTGATGACCAATGCCCAGATCGAGATAAAAGTTGGTTATAAGCAACCTTCTGACTATTCAATCTCCATAGATGGGACAGAGGTAGGCATAGATCAAACTGGTGCTGACGACATAGAGTTGTTGGTATCGCCTAATCCGGGGGAACCGCTCAAACCTATTGCTAAGGTTGCGTCTGGAGGAGAGATATCTCGTATTATGCTGGCGATAAGGACTGTATTGTCTGCGGCAGACACCACTCCCACATTGGTATTTGACGAGGTGGATGTTGGCATTGGTGGTCGTAGTGGTAGGATAGTTGGTGAAAAGCTAACCGGACTGGCAAGTAATCACCAGGTGATAGCCATAACCCATTTAGCACAGGTAGCTGCTTACGCAGATACACACTTCAAGATAACTAAGGTTATTCAGGACAACCTAACAACGACAAGAGTTGATAAGCTCGACAGGGAGGGCATCAGACATGAGTTAGCAGCCATGCTTGGTGGTATGCCTGTGACAGATAGATCCCTGCAAAGTGCTGATGAACTCATAGATTTGGCTAAGAGATCCAGGCGACTATCTTTGGCTTCGTAGGATTATTTGACTATAGATCTGGTAAACTGCTAATCTCCTTACGTCAGAAAACTAATATATAGACAAGGCGCTGAAGGGGAATAGTAGGCACCAGCTGAGAAATACAGAGATCCGGAACATGGTGAGAACCGGACAGTAGGCTGTGCTGAACCCACCCCGGAGCCTCTGTCGAAGCGTCTTATGGACGATAAGGCAGTACGCTGCCCCCGTTAAAGGGCTGATCAGCGTTTGCTGGTCACTGAGGTGGGAGTTTCAAGCTCCAATCGAGGTGGTACCGCGGGAAGTTATAGAACCCGTCCTCGAAGTCTTGCGCTTCGAAGGGCGGGTTTTTTATTACGACCTGCTAAGAAAAATTTATCTGGAGGTGGATAATGTCAAGCACTAGCTCTGAATATGTGCAGAAGATAACGAAGAGGAGCGAGGATTTTGCTGCATGGTACAACGACGTTGTGCTTGGGGCTCAGCTTGCTGATTACAGCCCGGTCAGGGGAATGATGGTCTATAGACCTTATGGATACGCTATATGGGAAAACATACAGAAATTATTGGACGCAAGGTTCAAGGCGACAGGGGTAGTCAATGCCTACTTCCCTCTGCTTATTCCTGAGAGTTTACTCAGAAAGGAAGCAGAGCACGTTGAAGGCTTTAATCCTCAAGTAGCATGGGTGACACATGGGGGGAACGAAGAGCTTGAGGAGAGATTAGCGGTACGCCCTACTTCTGAGGCGATAATAATGCAGATGTATTCCAAGTGGGTGCAGAGCTATAGGGACCTGCCGATATTGATCAACCAATGGAATAGTGTGGTGCGCTGGGAGCTACATACTAGGCTGTTCCTGCGTACAGCTGAGTTCCTATGGCAAGAAGGTCATACTCTACACGCTTCGGCCGAGGAAGCCACAGAACGTACTTTGCTTATGCTTGAGGTCTACAGGTCGTTCCTTGAGGAAGATCTAGCAATACCGGTTATCCCTGGTCGCAAGACTCCTTCTGAGAGGTTCCCGGGTGCCGCTGAGACCTATACCGTAGAGGCACTTATGGGAGATGGTAGGGCGCTCCAGTCTGCTACTAGTCACGACTTTGCCGATCATTTTGCTAAGGCTTTTGACATAACATTTCTAGATAAGGATGGCGAGCGCAAGTATGGGTATACCACTAGTTGGGGGCTCTCTACTCGCACCATAGGTGGAATAATAATGGTTCATGGTGATGATTCGGGTTTGATAATACCTCCTAAAGTTGCCCCAATTCAGGTGGTAGTAGTTCCTATATGGAGAAGCGAAGAAGACAAACAGAAGGTCTTGGAGCACATAGATAGGATAAAGGAAGTTCTAGGAGATTCTTTCCGACTGCACATAGATCTGAGTGAGGAGAAGACTCCTGGTTGGAAATTTAATGAATGGGAGCTCAAGGGGGTGCCAGTAAGGCTTGAGGTTGGTCCAAGAGATGTTGCCAATAGCGCTGTTGTGCTTGTGCGTAGAGACAATAGGGATAAATCTCAGGTACCTCTGAACGACCTTGTTGTAAGGCTGCAGCAAACCTTAGCTGATATACAGCAGTCTCTGTTCGACCGCGCCAAGCAGTTCAGAGACGAACACACGTTTGAGTGTGAGAGTGTTGCTCAAATGTTGGAGGTTCTTGATAACAAGAGAGGGTTCATCTACGCAGGATGGTGTGGTAGTGATGAGTGTGAGGCTGCGGTCAAAGAGGAGACTCGTGCAACTATCAGAGTGGTGCCTTTGGCCCAGCCCGAAGATCCTGGTACTTGTATTAGATGTGGAAACAAGGCACAAGTAAAAGTGTACTTCGCACGAGCTTACTAGTATCGAAGGAGTGGTGAGGATGTTCCCTCACCACTCCGCTATCGACCCATCCACGTTTCTCCATATTGGACTGCGCCAGTTATGGCCAATTTGAGAAGCGTTCCTAACCTTCTCCTCGTCAATTGTTATTCCCAGTCCAGGGTCAAGTGGCAGTAATACATATCCATCTGAGAAATTGAATACCTCAGGATTGGCCAGGTAAGAGAGCAGCTCTGACTCCTTATGGTAGTGTATCTCTAGGCTTTGCTCTTGTATGAGTGCATTCGGAGTACAAAAATCCACTTGTAGAGATGCAGCAAGAGCTATTGGGCCTAGTGGGCAATGGGGAGCAAGTGCGATATCATAAGCCTCTGCCATAGCAGCTATCTTCTTAACTTCCAAGATACCTCCAGCATGGCTTAAGTCCGGCTGTATAACGTCAGCCAATCCTTTGGAGATGATTTCCTTGAAACCCCATCTAGTGTACAGGCGTTCTCCAAGTGCGATTGGAATACCAGTGATAGCTCTCAAGTCTCTTAATGAGTCCTCGTGCCCGGGAGGGAAAGGCTCCTCGATAAACATAAGCTTGAATGGCTCAAGTTCCCTCACGAGGCTTCTTGCCATACCTTTGTGTATTCTTCCGTGGAAGTCTACTCCTATAGCTATATCGTTACCTACTGCCTCCCTGACTAGGGCGACGGACTCTATTATTAGATCCAGCTTTTGGGGAGTGTCTATCCAGGTATTTGGTCCTGGAACACCCATCTTGATGGCCTGATAGCCTGCATTAACGCGTGATAGTACTGATTCTGCCAGCTGTTGGGGAGTATCTCCGTGAACCCAGGAGTAAACCTTCATACGATCTCTCACAGGGCCACCCAATAGTTCATATATGGGTACACCCAAAGACTTGCCCTTTAAATCCCATAAAGCCTGCTCTATTCCGGAGAGCGCGCTGGTGAGTATTGGTCCACCCCTGTAGAAACCCCCTCTATATACTGCCTGCCATATATCCTCTATGTGGTTCGCTGGCTGGCCCACAATGTAATCAGCCATCTCACTGATGGCTGCTGCAACAGTGTCAGCCTTTCCTTCTACGATTGGTTCTCCCCAGCCCTCCAGCCCTTCGTCCGTGCGGATCTTCAGGAAGAGCCATCTTGGTGGGACTTTATAGAGGGTGAGGCTTTCTATTTTCATAAGTGCCTTCACAGCTTCTATCTGCGATAGTCATAATTCCAACTGAGATCAGAATCCTCTTCATCTTCAGAGTAAGATTCTGTTTTCGAAATCAGGTCATCAGTAGCTGCGTATTCGGCAGCCTCTTCCTCTATCTGTCTGAGCCTAAGTTCAGCTTGTTGGAGTATAGAGTTGCACCTAGATACGAGTGCGTACGCTTCCTCATAGCAGGCGAGAGCGTCCTCAAGTGTTAGACCTCCAGCATCCAATTTGTGAATGAGCTCCTCCAATCTAGAGTAGGCTTCTTCAAAATTCAGTTGGGATGTATCCCTATCCGTACTCATAGTACCTACCTCTCTACCTGCTTTACTGTTTGATCTACCATAGATTTTATAAAGCCGTCGGCGAGCCTGGTTGTTATCGCTTTAGTATTCCCTACATCATCGATTGATCTAAGAACCTTACCATCCTCCGTGGTAGTTACAGAATATCCTCTGCCAAGTACAGCCTTAGGGTTCAGAGCGTTCAAACTAAGAGCCATAGTTTCCAAGTTGCTTTTCTTGAGTTCTATCAGGTGTCTTACCCTGCTAAGTGCGTTATCATTGAGCAGAGATAGCTTCTCTCTATGCCTATGTATAGCATGTATAGGGCTTGTTCTCTTGAGATGAGAGTGCATGTGCTGCACATCCTCCATACACTGCCGCAATTTTTGTCTCATGTTCATGCTAGCTATGTTTAGCATGTGATCGAGGGATTGCCTCAGCTCCGCGACGTTAGGCACTACTAGCTCAGCGGCTGCGGATGGAGTTGGGGCTCTTAGATCAGCTACATAATCGGCTATAGTGTAGTCTGTCTCGTGCCCTATGGCGCTGATCACAGGTACTGGGCAGGCATATATAGCCCTAGCCACGCATTCTTCATTGAAGGCCCAAAGCTCTTCTCTAGATCCACCACCTCTTGCCAGGATTATCACGTCTACTTTTGCAGTCTTATGTAGCTTCTCAATAGCAGCTGCTATCTGTAAGGATGCACCATCTCCTTGAACTTGAGTGTGAGACAGTATTACCTCTGCTAGTGGATACCTGCGCCTGAGTATGTTGAGGATGTCATGTAGTACAGCACCATGCTTACTGGTAACTATCCCTATTGCTGATGGGAACTTGGGAATGGATCTCTTCCTGCTCTCATCAAAAAGCCCTTCGGCCTCGAGCTTTGCTTTGAGAGCCTGGAACTCAAGCTCCAATCTACCAGTACCTTCTGGCTGTACTATATCCACGTAGAACTGTAACTTACCTGATTGCTTCCAAATAGACACTCTGCCATGGGCGATAACTGCTTGGCCGTTAGCAAGCTCAGCCTGTACGTGTATTAGATCCTGCTTGAACAACACACAAGAAAGCTGAGATTCCCCGTCTTTGAGTGTAAAGTAGAAGTGTCCTTTACTCGACTGGCTTAGGTTACTGATCTCACCTTGGATCCAAACATCGCTCAGTAGACGATCAGTCTCAAGCAGCTGCTGGAGATAGAAATTTATATCGCTAACGGTCAGCAGGTACAACTGACATCTCCTATGAGCTATTCAGGTGTGGCAGAAGTATCTACCAGCATCAGTGGTTGGCCATATTCCACCGCTTGTCCGTTTTGAGCAACGATCTCCACCACACGTCCGCCTATCTCAGCAGGCACATCGTTCATAATCTTCATCGCCTCAATGATACCGATCGTTTGTCCCGGACGGATGAAATCCCCAACTTTGACGTAAGGATCCGCATCTGGGCTTGGTGAAGTATAGAAAGTGCCTACCATAGGTGCAGTGATGGGCACTATGTGTTGCGATTCTGTCTGTTCCGTAGTGGCTGGAGCTTGAGTAGGTTGAGTTACCTGCTGAGGGGGGGGAGTCTGAACTGGGTAAGTTTCTACTTGCGCATGAGGTATAGGCTGTGCTTGATGAGGTATATTAACATCGTTTCTTAGCCTTAGCCTGAAACCTCCTTGCTCTATTTCCAGCTCAGTTACCTTGCCCTGGCTTACTAAATCTATTAGGTCCCTAAGTCCTTGATCTAGTAGCTTGGAAAGATCGAATTCTTTGTGTTCCGGACTCATATTATCCCACCCGCTCTATATATTCCCCAGTTCTAGTATCAACTCTTATGATATCTCCCTCATTGATGAACAAAGGCACCTGTACTACTAGTCCAGTTTCCAGTCTAGCAGGCTTACTACCTCCTGCTGCCGTGTCTCCTCTAACACCTGGGTCGGTTTGCACGACCTGCAGTTCGACCGTTGTGGGAAGCTCCACTCCTATCGGCTCATCGCCATACATAAGTAGGTCAATGTTCATACCCTCTTTCAGATACTTGACTGCATCTCCTAAGAGGTCAGCGCTCAGAGTGGGTTGATCAAAGGTCTCGGTATCCATAAAAGTATAGTTCTCGCCGTCATTGTACAGATATTGGACGGTACGCCTTTCAAGTCTTGCAGTTTCAAACTTGGTGCCTGCTTGGAATGTGCGCTCCGTAATGGCACCGGTGCGTAGGTTTTTGAGCTGAACTCTTACAAAGGCAGATCCTCTTCCAAGCTTTACATGCTGGAAATCCAACACCCTTACGAGATCGCCATCGATTACAAGTGTGTTGCCTTTTCTAAGTTCGCCAGTCGATATCATAAGAAGTAATACTCCTTTACCTGTTTTTGAATATAGGTGCTTGAGAAAGTACGGATGGTCCGTTGTCCACAAGAACTAGGCTCTCTATCCTGACTCCTCCCCATCCAGATATGTAGATGCCTGGCTCAATAGTTACCACCATCCCCTCTTGAAGTACATCTTCACTGTTCTTCCTCAGACTTGGCTTCTCATGAACTTCTAGTCCTACACCGTGTCCCAGACTATGGGTGAAAGCTTCTCCGTAACCTGCCTGATCGATTATTCCTCTAGCTATAGCGTCGATTTCCCCACCGTCAAGTCCCGCCCTTATTGCTGATCTCGCAGTATTATGTGCCTCCAGTACAATGTTATAAACCTCTTCAAACTTAGAGTCTGGTTTACCTAAGCAGAATGTGCGGGTCATATCAGAGCAATAGCCACGGTAGAAAGCTCCCATATCTACTATTATGGGTTCTCCTTCTTGGACTGGTCTATCGGTAGGCTCATGGTGTGGCCTGGCAGCATTTGGACCAGCAGCAACTATCGTCTCAAACGAGGGGCCTTCGGCTCCCAGCTCTATCATAAGATTATCTAGTAATCTGGCGACCTGCTTTTCTGTCATCCCTGGGGATATCTGATCTAGCATCTTACTAAATGCAGCATCAGCTATCTTGGCAGCTTCGCTGATCATATTCTGTTCATAAGGGTCTTTGATAACTCGCTGAGCTTCTACCAGCCCCTTGACGGGGATAAGCTCTACTCGGTCTTCAAGGTGGGACCTAAGATCATCTATAAACCCGTATGTTACATAGTCTCTTTCGAAGCCAACCTTGTGTAGCCCCAGATACCTTAGCAGATCAGATATAACGATGTTTGGCTTATCCTTTACGAGAAATGGCTCTACTGCTGTGACCTCTTTTTGAGCATGCTCAATATACAGAGAGTTAACAAGTAGCAACGCTTTCTCTTGAGTGATAAGTACGTATCCTGAACTCTCTCCTATGGCTACGTCTCTGGCTGTGAATCCTGTCAGGTAACGCCGGTTTGCCTGACTGAAGACCAGTAAAGCATCCAGCTCATGATCAGCGAGTGATTTCCTTAGCTTATCTATTCTTCTAAGGTAATCTGGTAGAAAGGCGTTGTTCATCCAACGTACTCCGCTCTGGGGGTGCACACAAGCGGCATTATAGCATATAGGTCTAATGCCTTTCTTTGCGCGTCCTATTCCTAGCTCTTGTCGCTATCCCTAGGACTGCAAATAAGGCACCGATAGCTGCGCCTGCTCCGACCAAGGGGGAGACTTTTATCCTTTCCTTCCATACCCTGAGGCGCAACAAGAGTATTTCCGCCATCGCTTGCAGCACTACAGAAGGTTTGGCACCTGTAGATACACCTGCGGTGCGAGGATAGTGATGCACACCTACTTCTATTATTGAAGCCTTGCGTAGCTTAGCGAAAGAAAATATCTCTAGATTTATCAGAGCCCCAGGTGCCTTAAGAGGCAGGCTCTTTATAAGGCTTGCCCTAAAGATCTTGAAACCGCAGTCTATATCCTTAAGGTGTATGCCAAATAGTAACTTCGCTGCTAGATGAAATATAGCTGCGTTCACTTTACGATGTGCTGGATCTTGCCTCTTTGTCCTGTAACCGGCAACTATGTCATAGTGGTTGACATAAGGTAAGAGCAACGAGATGTCTCCAATGTCAAACTGGCCGTCAGAATCCATGCACATAATATATTGACCATGAGCGGCAGCGAAGCCGCTTCTCCACGCCGAGCCGTAGCCTAGATTTCGGGGATGATGAATTACCCTTATCCTGCTATCCCTTGCTGCAAAGCCTTCAGCTATCTCTCCCGTTTTATCCTGACTACCGTCATTTACGACTATTATTTCCCAGTCAGGCAGGGTCTCGTTGAGGACTTCTATACATCTCCCCAAGACGCGGGGGAGGTTTGCCTCTTCATTGCGAGCGGGCAGTATCAATGATAGCTTTCCATTAATGTTCGCAGATGCCTTTAGATTTGAATCAAGCATTGCTTCGCTATTTTCCCTCGATCTATTTATTCCCACTAACTAAATATAGGAGTCCACCTACGAGTAAGACACTCCAATAAGTTATGCCGCGGTCTATTAGCGCTATTGAACCCGCTAGAGATTTCTCAACATATACCCATTGTAGTACTGTTATCACCGCACCCTCTACTACGCCAAATCCCGCAGGTGTGAAGGGAATGGTCGTAAGCAGAGAGGCGGCAAGCGCCAAGAATATCACCTGTGATATTGTGAGACTTGCTCCTAAGGCAACCGCTACCGCCCAGAATCTTGCGCTTTCCAAAATCCATATTAGAGCGGTGAGCAACAATATTCTATCTAGCCTTCTGCTAAATGCAAGTAGTATACCCTCTTCCAATCTTGAGTAGAAAGGTCGTACCCTACCCGGAAGGATCTTATGGACATACACGCTGACGTACTTAACAGAGGCCAGTATGCCAAAACTAGCCAGTGCAAGGGTTCCACCAAGTGTTACCAAGAGCACAAAATGTGGAGGCAGCTTGGTTCTGAAAGCTATTATTCCTGACACTAATAAAAGTGTGAACAATACCCCTACATCTGCTACTCTCTCGGCAAATATGGTTCCCATGGTCTTGGAGAAAGATACTTTGGCGTTTCTCTTCAATAGGTATCCTCGGTAACCGTCTCCTAGCTTAGCGGGCAGTACTGAGTTGGCGAACCAGGAGAGAAGAATAATTCTAAGAAGACCTAGCGTACCCGGGAGCTGAGCATCATTTGTGCTGGAATAGCCAGAGTTATTCAGCACTTGCTGCCATCTTATGGTACGTACATAGAATGTAGCGTAGTAGAAAGCGAAACCTAAAACCAGGAATAGTAGGTTGGCATTGCGTGCATTATCAATAACTTCCTTTACAGGAATGTTTTGTCTTGCAAATATGAAGATAAGTATTACTAAGGATATAAGAAAAGAAATTATCGTACGCGGACGAAGTATCTGGTCCCTTATGTTTAAGCCCTGTTCTGTTTGCTTAGCCTCTATTTCGGTCATGCTCTAGGTACTTTCACCTACTATCAAGAGTTTCTTGTAGCCTACATCAAATGTTGCCGAATTATAACAGCGAGTGTAAACGTATGCCATGTTTATGGCATATAGGTAACGTTCTTATTCATTATGACGTTCCATTTGTGCAGTATGCACAAACACCTCCTGATTATTCCGGCCTTGTGACGTATATAACGCCCATAGTTCAGGAATAGTATGCAATCAAAAGAAATTGTGGAGGGTAAAGAGATGCCGGAGAAGTTGCTTAGTGCCTTAGGTGATGGATCTATAAGTATCAGTGTCCCGGGAACTCTTTGGGTTCTCCTGGGAGCTTTCTTGGTATTTATAATGGTGCCCTCGATAGGCATGCTGGAGGCAGGGCTCACACGACAAAAGAATGTAGTGCATGGCCTAATGAAGAGCCTATCTGCAGCTTCAGTGATGATGGTAATATTTTTGATAATAGGGTTCGGTCTAGCTTTCAGCCCATCAACCATGGCTGGTATTATAGGTAACCCAATACATTACCTCTTTGGTGGTGATCCTCAATCCGCTTGGCCAACTATATTTACGGACGGAAGTGCAACTGGAGGTGTACCACTCTATGCCTATGTGCTCTTCCAGATGATGTTTGCTACCGTCACGCTGGCGTTAATAGGTGCTGGCGTGTCTGAACGTATAAAATTCAGTGCGTGGCTGCTTTACTCGCTGTTCTTCTCTCTCATACTCTACCCACTGGTTGCTCACTTGGTATGGAGCCCTAATGGTTTGTTTGCCACATTGGGCACGCGAACAGGTTGGCTAGATGGCATGGGGGTGCGTGACTTTGCGGGCGGAGTTGTAGTTCATGCTCAGGCTGGATTTGCTGGGCTTGCTATAACCCTAGCACTTGGAGCTAGCTTGAAGCGGAGAGCCACACTATCCTCGCATGCTCCATTCGTCAAGTTCAAGAAGTCCACTGTAGTTCCAAGTGGCTATGAGGATTTGGCAGCTAAGGAAGCTAGTGAAAAGTACGCTAACAACATACCTCTCGCTGTCATAGGTACCGCTCTCCTGTGGTTTGGCTGGTTTGGATTCAACGGCGGCAGCAGTCTTGAACCTAATCTGCAAGGTGTATCTGCTGCACTTGCTACTACTGTGGCCGCAGCTGCAGCTGGCCTTGTGTCTATGTTGATGAGCAAAGCTGTCGATGGTCGTTATGATGCAATCATGGCTATAAGCGGTGTTCTCGGTGGTCTCGTAATGATCACGCCTAACGCTGGTTACGTAGATCCTGGTGCTTCGCTTGTGCTCGGCGTCCTGGCTGGTGTAGTCACCTTTGGTGCTACCAAGATCATGGAGAAATACCTTTATCAAATAGATGATCCTATAGGAGGCTTTCCAGTTCACGGCGTGAATGGCGTGCTTGGCTCCATGTTAGTGCCAGTATTTGCTCGTCCCGATGTCAGTGGCTTGCCTGTAGCTGGGCTTCTGTATGGTGGAGGTACCGACGCTTTGGTCTGGCTGGGTATCCAGACTCTGGGCATAGCCGTCGTGTGTACGCTAGTCTTCTTCGCTTCCTATGCGTTTATCAAAGTAAGCTCTGCCTTTGTCAAGGTAAGAGCTGCATTCGAGGAGGAGGCTGCAGGACTAGATCTGGTCGATCACGGTGTATATAAGGAGGAGATACCTGCCAAGACTGTTGGGACTCTTGCTAAGGAGTCTACGGCTTAGCTCTAGTCCAGAGCTGATTACAATAAAATAAATGGGAGGTGCTTTACTGTAGTGCCTCCCATTTATTTTGCTCTAGAATATGGCGGGAGCGCGTGGGAGTCGAACCCACCGGAGACCAGCAGTGCTAGCCTCCCAACGGTTTTGAAGACCGCGGAACCCACCGGGACCCTTCCGCTCCCATGAGAATACTAGTAACTGTTCTGACATGTAGTCAAGAGAATAATATATTCTGGTTGAATGTTTTAATGTTGGCTATTGACAAATGATAGTAAATAAATTTGCGACCTAACTATGTCCGATGATAAAGCAAGATTGTTTTTAGCTATAGATATCCCCAAAAGCATTCGGAGCATATTATATGATCTAGGACGCTCCGGATTAGCTGGTTCTACCGGTCTTAAGTGGGTAGAAGAGTCCAATATCCACCTAACCTTGAAATTTCTGGGGGATGTCTCAAGGTCGCAAATAGATGCTATTCAAGATGTCTTGGAAGATATAACTTGTCCTGACAGCATAGGTTTGGAGATCAGGGGATTGGGCATATTTGGGAACTTACGAAGGCCAAGAGTTCTATGGGCAGGAGTTTCTGGGGACATTGAAGCTTTGAGGTTACTTCACCAAGAGGTGGAAGATAAATGTGCTCGGTTAGGGTTTGACCGAGATGTTATGGAGTATAGACCCCATGTAACCTTGGCCAGGTTCAAGGAATCCTTTGCTGATACTCCTTCTCTACGCAGGCTTTTAGGAGCTAATAATGATGTATCATTAGGAAGCTTTATTGCAGAGAGCATGGTGCTCTACCAAAGCACCCTTTTGCCTAGTGGACCTGTCTATACACCTGTAAAAACCTTCAATCTGATAGAAAACAAGGATTGATATACTAGAAGCATGATGTTGGAGAGACTGGATAACATTGAAAAGAGATTTGATGAGTTGGATCGGATGATGTCTGATCCTGAGATATTCTCAGACCCCTCTCGCCTCATGGAGGTTGCACGTGAGAGGTCTGAACTGGAGGATATTGTTTCCCTTTATCGGGAATATAAGAAAGTAAAGTTGACCAGGGAAGAAGATCGACGCCTCATGGAGGATCCAGATCCTGATATAAGGCAAATGGCTGAGGAAGAATACGAACAGCTTGCTGATCGTGAGAAGGATCTGGAAGAGCGTCTGAAGATAGCATTACTTCCTAAGGATCCTAACGATGAGAAGGATGTTATAGTTGAGATCCGCGCTGGCACGGGAGGTGAGGAAGCAGCTCTATTTGCTGCCGATCTGTATCGTATGTATACCCGCTATGCTGAGAGGCAAGGCTGGAAGACTGAAGTACTCTCCACCAGTGAGAGTGATGCTGGCGGATTCAAGGAGATAATATTTGAGGTCAAAGGAAGAGGTGCTTATTCACGTTTGAAGTACGAAAGCGGTGTGCACAGGGTGCAGCGTGTGCCTGTAACAGAGTCTCAAGGCAGGATTCACACCTCTACGGCTACAGTGGCTGTGCTGCCTGAGGCTGAAGAGGTGGAGGTAGAGATTGATCCTGAAGATCTACGCATAGATGTATTTAGATCAACCGGACATGGTGGTCAGAGCGTTAATACGACCGATAGTGCTGTGCGTATAACACATCTTCCCACCGGTCTTGTTGTTACCTGCCAGGATGAGAAGAGTCAGCTAAAGAACAGGGCCAAAGCCATGGCAGTTCTTAGAGCTAGACTCTATGAAATGGAGAGAAGGAAGAGAGAAGAAGAGCTGGGTCAAGTGCGCCGATCGATGGTTGGAACCGGAGAAAGGAGCGAGAAGATACGCACTTATAACTTCCCACAGGACAGGGTTACGGATCACAGGATAAAAGAATCTTTCAGCAATCTACCCGCAATACTTGATGGCGAGATAGACAGGATAATCGAGTCTTTGCAGGTGGCTGATAGGGCTGAGCAGCTGCAATCAGCAGGTGTGTAGGGGCAACGCGGGGACATGCTCGAGTGGATATCCACTCGAGCATGTAGTGCTTAAGCGGCTGTGGACTCGGCCTTCTTTGCCAGGGTTCTTAGGCACCTAGTGCAAATATGTATCTTCACAAGCTCCCCATTTAGCATAACTGTTTGCCTGTGTACGTTCGGCTTGAAAGGCCTGTTGGTTTTCTGAGCCCTTCTCGCCCACTTTCCTCCATGGTGGTACTGTATGCTTCTTCCAAACTGGGTCTTCTTCCCACAAACCTCACATCTAGCCAATGCTGTTACCTCCAGATTTGAGTCTTGCACCGAATATCAAGTATTATTCGCTTCGAGTAGGAATAGCGGATTACAAATAAGACTATGATTGATTTATTGACCTACTAGTTTATCACTCTATCTCGTAATATGACAACAAGCTTGAGTAACGAAGGATACAGCATGAAGCCTGAAATATCGCTAGAAGGTAAGAATATACAAACATGTGGTGTGGATGTACTTGTAGAATCACTGAAGTACTCATCAAAGTGGCTTGAGCAGCACAGAGAGCGTATAAACCGTCTAAATGTCTTCCCTGTTCCTGATGGAGATACTGGAGATAACATGCTTATGACTATGCTCGGGGCGGTAAGAGCCATCGAAGAGCAAGCTCCTACTACCATGGCAGCATTAGCGGACGCCCTCGAGGAAGGGGCTCTAATGGCTTCCCGTGGTAACTCTGGTGTAATACTTTCTCAAATGATAGCAGGGTTTGCCTCTGTTATAAGAGGATTTGACAGCTTAGATGTAAGAATATTGGCAGAAGCCTTCAAGGTGGCTTCAGAATATGGATTTAGAGCACACTCCGAGCCTGTGGAAGGCACTATGATGACCGTTGCACGGGATATTGCCAAATCCGCTCACCAAGCTGCAAGAAATACAAATAGTATTATAGACTTTCTCTCCATCATAATTGATGATGCCAGGGAAAGCGTTAAGGCTACTCAGTACATGCTACCTAAGCTTCAACAGGCTGGAGTTGTCGATGCCGGAGGTGAGGGGCTAGTAGTCATACTTGATGGTGCATTGCGATATTTCAAGGGTGAGCTGCTAGAGATAAACGAAGATAGCTTCGAAGGGGCTGATTTCGCATCTGTAGATCTCGAGGAAGAGGATATTTATGGGTATTGCACGAACTTCGTGCTTCGAGGACATAACATAGATGTTGAAGAGTTTCGTAGCAAGATGCAGTCTATGGGGACCTCTGTGCTTGTGGTAGGCACCCCTGCGATCGTCAAGGTGCATGTACACACGGAACAACCGGGTGAGGTTCTTTCTTATGCTTTAAAGTTTGGCACGCTCCATCAGATAAAGCTTGATAATATGGGAGATCAATATGAGCAGAACGTACTGCACACTAGGACTCATCCTAGTTCCCAGATCACTACTGGGTTAGTGATTGTGGCTGCCGGGCAAGGTTTTACGCGCATGCTCCAGAGGGAAGATGGCGTAATAGTTGTGCAGGGCGGACAGACCATGAATCCCAGCACTGGAGAGATAATCAAAGCTGTGAGGGAGTGCCCTGCTGATGCTGTTATAATTCTCCCTAATAACCCCAACATAATCATGTCAGCTGAGCGCGCGGTAGGGTCTGCAGGGAAGAGAGTAGAGGTCGTGCCTACTAAATCCATGGCTGAGGGCATTGTGGCTTCTATGGCTTATAATCCTTCCCTGACGCTGGAAGAGAATTTGGAAAATATAAGATCTGCTATCAGAAACGTAAGATCGATAGAGGTTACCAGAGCTGTGCGGGATGCTCAGGTCAAAGATGTATCAGTGAAGGAGGGGGACTATATCGGTTTGCTTGATGGGCAAATAGTTGCCTCTGGAGCAGATTTATCTGACGTAATGAGGCATATTCTGGAGACTATAGAAGATCTTGATGAGTATGAGCTGATTACCTTGTATAGAGGACACGACCTTTCACAACGGGATGTGGAGAGTTTGGCTGAATTCTTGAAGGAGACATTTCCGGATATAGCTGTGGAAGTCTACGATGGTGGTCAGCCACATTATCAAATAATTGCTTCTTTAGAGTGAGGTCAGAAATTGAGCCAGGTTAGGGTAGTAGTGGATAGCACATCAGATATACCTCGTGACCTAGCTTCTTCTTTGGGTATTACGATAGTACCTCTCAGAGTGATTTTTGGGGACATGACCTATCTAGATGGTGTAGATCTCGATGCTGATGAGTTTTATAAGAAGCTTACTTCGTCCAATGTTCTCCCTCGTACTAGCCAGCCTCCTGTGGAGGACTTTAAGAGAGTGTTTAAATCTTTGTCTAAGGATGCAGCAGGTATCTTATGTATAACCATTTCAAGCAAGGTAAGTGGTACATACAACTCAGCTAAGATAGCTGCTAATCAGGTTGAAGAAGTCCCTATAAAGGTTATAGATAGTAAAACTGTATCGATGGCGTTTGGTTTTGCAGCTATCGCTGCTGCTGAGGCTGCTAGAGAAGGAGCGTCCTTAGAGGAGGTTGAAAGAGTAGCTCTTGATACTCTATCTCGTACCGATCTACTAGCCTTTGTTGATACTCTGGAGTACCTCCAAAAAGGAGGCAGGATCGGTAAAGCTGCAAGTCTGTTGGGGACATTGCTGCAAGTAAAACCCCTGATCACACTGCGTGAAGGCGAGGTAGTCCCCGTTACTCGTACGCGTACTAGATCTAAGGCAATATCTGCTCTGATAGATTGGGCTCATAAGTACAAACATCCAGAACGCATTGCTGTTATATGGAGTACTAATGAGGATGAGCTAAATACTCTCCTTGAAGGTTTAAGCGATCTATCTCCGGATCGAGAAGTAATCATTACCAAGTACGGTCCTGTAATCGGTGTGCATGCAGGGCCTGGTGCCATGGGGGTGATCGTGGTTAATAAGTCAAATGAAGACTGAAGAACTAGCAGCAAAGCTAAAAAATATTCTTTTATTGGAGCAGCGCCGCGGCTACAACAACAAGGCCGTATTGGGTGGCGTAGAAGCTTTTATTCAGAAGACGGTTCTCCCTCAGGCTTCTGATGATGACCCACAGGCTAAGCGTATTCTTAAGGCATCCGAGAAGCTATTAGGGTATTCGACTTGTGCACCGGAAGAGCGCTCAACCAAAGTAAAGGAAGCGCTGGATCTGTTGGATGGTAAGGCTTCTTCTGTGTTCCCACTTCCCAACATAAGACAAGCTCCGTCAAGGAGTGTCCCTGATCTCGAAAAGCCGATATCATCGATGCCTGGGGTTGGTCAAAGAAGAGCAGCTTTATTTGGCAGGCTGGGAATTCATCTTATAAGAGATGCACTCGAGTATTATCCACGTGAGTACCATGATAGATCTAATCTTCGAAAGATAGCAGAATTGCAATTTGGAAACACGGAGACCTTTATAGCAAAGGTTAAGGAAGTTTCTGTTCGCAAGCTATCGAACAATCTTAACCTCTTAACTGCTCGACTTCAGGATGAGACAGGTTTTATTGATGCAACATGGTTCTCACGAGGTTTTGTGAGGCGTGACCTTGAACCTGGTATGGAGATAATCGTTACAGGCAAGGTGGGGCAGTTTCTCGGGAAGTTAAAGGTGGAGTCTCCCGAGTATGAGCATCTGGACAAGAGTCTGCTCCACTCAGGCAGAATAGTGCCTATTTACAGATCCACAGAAGGACTAAACAACAAGCTACTTCGAAGTGTGATACACGATATAGTTGCCTATCACTCTGTGCGCATAGAAGACCATCTGCCTCAACATCTTATTGATGAGCTCTCGTTACTGGATCTTGGAGATGCACTTTACCAAATACACTTCCCCGATTCCTGGGATCAGCTCGAGGCTGCCCGCAGAAGGCTTGCGTTTGATGAATTCCTAGAAATACAGCTTGGGGCCCTAATGAAACAAGCAGTTAGGCGTAGATCCAAGGGTGCCCTTGCCCTCGATGTTCGCAAGCCACAGATAGGAGAATTCCTAACTAATCTTCCATTCAGGCTTACCGGAGCACAGGAAAGAGTCATACAGGAGATCATGCATGATCTTGAGTCGGATGTGCCAATGAACAGGTTACTCCAGGGAGATGTTGGGTCAGGAAAGACAGTGGTAGCTGCTTCGGCCCTGATAACTGCTTTTGCTAATGGTTATCAGGGGGCTATCATGGCGCCTACCGAGATACTAGCCGAACAGCATTATAAGGGTATATCTAGACTCGTCTCGGTTCTAGGAGAGGATGCTCCTAAGGTTTCCTTGCTTACCGGTAGTATCAAGGGCAAGGAAAGGGATGATCTATATCAAGCTGTTGAACAGGGTGAGATCGATATCCTTATAGGAACTCATGCTCTGATACAAGAAGGAGTGAGATTTAACAACCTCGCAGTATGTGTAGTCGATGAGCAACATAGATTCGGAGTTGAGCAAAGAGCAGCCTTAAGAGCCAAGGGCGTGAACCCCCATCTGCTGGTAATGACAGCTACCCCCATACCTAGAAGTCTTGCCCTCACTATATACGGAGACCTGGATCTCTCTGTATTGGATGAGATGCCCCCAGGAAGGCAACCAATACAGACTTTTGCGCTAACTCCTGAGCAGCGAAGCTGGGCTTATAACTTCCTCAGAGAAGAGGTAGAGCGAGGAAGGCAAGCATACATAATATGTCCGCTAGTCGAGGAATCAGAGAAAATAGAAGCTAAGGCTGCAATTGAAGAATATGAGCGCTTGCAGAAATATGTTTTCCCAGATCTTCGTCTTGGTTTGCTGCATGGGAGAATGAAGCCCAGGGAAAAGGATGAGGTGATGGAGAGGTTTCGCCTTGGCGAGTTGCAGGTGCTCGTTTCAACTGCAGTGGTCGAGGTTGGGATAGACGTGCCCAATGCTACAGTCATGCTGATAGAGGGAGCGGACAGATTTGGACTTGCCCAATTGCATCAGTTCAGAGGCAGAGTCGGAAGGGGTACTGAAAAGTCTTATTGCTTGTTACTCTCGGATTCGCCCTCTGAGGATGCTCGGAAGAGACTTGAGATAGTTCAAGAATGTAGCGATGGTTTCGTCTTAGCTGAGGAGGACCTGAAGATGAGAGGTCCAGGTGAGTTCTATGGTATAAGGCAATCAGGACAGATAAACCTGAAGGTAGCTAAGTTGTCAGATTTCGGTCTTTTGGAGGAAACTCGCAAAATAGCTGCTGAGCTTCTGGAAGATGATCCAGATCTTAGGCATTACCCTAAACTGAGGAGCAGAGTTGTAGAGAGAATGAAGACACTTTCAGAGGCCAATTGATGCGTGTTACGGGTGGGGAGCTAAGGGGAGTAACTTTAAAGTCTCCGCGTAGCCTTAGTACCAGACCGATGACCGATCGCCTTAGGCTGGCTCTCTTTAGCATTATTGCTCCTATGGAACAGCCCAGAGGCAGAGTGCTAGATCTGTATGCGGGCACAGGTGCACTTGGAATAGAGGCTCTTTCGAGAGGGGCTGACTTTGTAGATTTCGTAGATCAAAACTCTTCAGCTTGCGCCGTTATAAGAGCTAATTTGGAACAAACTAAACTAGTAAATAGGGCCAAAGTACACAAGCGGTCAGTTAAATCCTTCTTAGCTTCATATGAGGGGGAACCATTCGATCTTATATTTATGGATCCGCCATATGCTGACGCCGATATTGAAGAGGTGTTATCATTTATATCTCGTAAAGGTATGCTATCAGCTGACGGTTTGCTTGTGCTAGGGCATACCTCAAGGAGGAACTTTGCTGAAAGAATAGGTGCATTGGAGCTACTGATAAAACGATGCCATGGCGATTCATGCATTAGCATCTATACAGTAGCGGAAAGAGATCGTAATACGGATTAATCTGGTAGTTGTACCTTAGAGGCTTAGCCTGGTATTAGGTACCTCTGTGCTTAATAGCTGTGAACAGGGTAGAATTGCCGGTATCGGAGTTGAAGGCAATGCGGTAGCCCTATCGGAGGGATGTGGACTGTGGATATATACGCATTACTAGATCAACTAGAGCAACTGGCTAATAGCTCTAAGAAAATGCGTTTCACTAACAAGATACTAATTGACGAGGATGAGTTGCTCGAGTTAGTAGATCAGTTACGTACTGCTATTCCCGATGAAGTCAGACAATGCAAGCGCATGCTGGCTGAACGTGAGAGAATCATATCCACCGCTCAAGCTGAAGCTGAGAGGTTGAGGGAAGAGGCAGAGAAAGAAGTTGGCAGAATAATAAATGATCAACAATTGGTTGAGCAGGCTAGGAGCCAAGCTGAGAAAATAATCAGCGAGGCTGAAGAAAGGGCTAGGGCTATAACTGAAGGCGCAGATGAATATGCCCGCGATGTCCTTAGAAGCCTGGAAAATATGTTGTCATCGCAGCTGAATACTGTGAGAAATGGCTTAGCTCAGTTGGAGTCTAAGGAGGGAACAAAAGCCTAACCTTAATGGTTATAAACTTTGGTTAGCTAGATATTCATTAGAGCATAAACTCTTATTGGTACATAGGATGACTGCGATGAACGCTCATAATTATGATCTAGAGTTCAATGTATCAGGATTACTCAAGCAGACTACTGGAGCCTCTCGTACTTATCATTTCGAGACTCCTGACCTGCAATTGTACGAAGAGTCCGTAGCTCACCAGATAGTAGGTGATGCTGGAGCTCTACGTATCAAGACCGGTATACTCGTTCAAGGTACTGTAACGGCAAATGTTGAGATGGAGTGTTCACGTTGCCTGGTACCTTTCGTTGGTAAGATTGAAGCTTCCTTTGAAGAAGAGTTCCGTCCGACTGTGGATATAATTAGTGGTGTGTCGATGCATGAGATTAGAGAGGGTGAGTACGAAGGAGATTATTCGTGGCTTACCCACGATCACATGATGAACCTTACTGAGGTCATCAGACAAGCTATCATAGTCAATATGCCTTATAATCCTATATGTAGCCCTGACTGTGCAGGCCTTTGTCCGGAATGTGGCGCGGATCTCAATGTAGAACATTGTGGCCATATGACGGCAAAACTTGACAACCGCCTGTCAGTTTTGGCATCTCTACTTGAGCAACTAAAAGACTAATGAGAAAAGGAGTGTGTTGAGAGGTGGGTGCATTACCCAAGCAGAGAGTATCTAGGGGCAGACAAGGACGTAGAAGAGCTCATCACGTGCTGAAGAGCATCTCATTGACTTCCTGCCCTCGTTGTGGAAGCCCCGTTAAGACTCATCACGTATGCCCTAACTGCGGCACTTATAGGGGTATAGCGGTAATCGACATTGAAAACTCGCGCCGTTAGCGGCATCTTTATAGCCTAAGTCGACATTCTAATTTCTGGAGATATTTAATGTGTAGGCATGCTGCTATAACAGGCTGGGGCTTCTGCGTGCCCGAAAAGGTCCTTACCAATTACGACCTTGAGAAGATGGTCGATACTAGCGATGAGTGGATAAGGACTCGTACTGGCATAGTTGAGCGCAGGATAGCCAGCAGTGATCAGACTACCTCAAGCATGGGAGTAATAGCTGCACAAAGAGCATTGGATAAGGCTCATCTTGCAGCAATAGATCTGGACCTCATATTATGTGCCACCTGTACTCCAGATCATCTAATCCCAGCCACAGCATGCCTAATACAGCATGAATTGGGGGCTGTGAACGCAGCTGCCCTCGATATCAATGCAGCTTGCTCGGGATTCGTCTATGCATTGGTGACAGCCTCTCAATTCATAATGTCAGGCACGTACGATAGGGTGCTGATAGTTGCTGCCGAGACCCTGAGCAGGTTCGTCAATTGGCAGGATCGTAACACCTGTATCCTGTTTGGTGATGGCGCTGGCGCTGTGCTGCTAGAGGCGACCGATCAGGATGGGGGGCTAGTAAGCTCAGTTTTAGGTGCTCAAGGGGACGTAGGAAGGCTTCTTACTATAGAAGGTGGAGGATCGGCTAAACCAGCTAACCCAGATACCCTTGCCAATGGTGAGCACTGTATCAGGATGAAGGGTAACGAGGTGTTCAAATTCGCGGTCAGGTCTATGGGGCAAACTGCAAAGCAAGCCATAGATAAGGCTGGACTAAAGCCAGAAGATATAAGAAAAGTCATCCCGCATCAAGCTAACATAAGGATTATTAAGGCAACCCAGGAAGCTCTGGGTATCCCTTGGGAAAAAGTGTTTGTAAATGTCGATAGATATGGCAATACCTCGGCGGCATCTGTTCCTATAGCTTTGTGTGAGTTCCTCGAGACAGAAGAAGTATCCCCGGGAGATAATCTATTATTCGTAGCTTTCGGGGGTGGTCTCACCTGGGGGGCTGCAGTGGTTAGATGGATAGATGTAGAATCTCACATATCTGAGAGGGTTGAAGGCCCATATGCAATCTAATCATGCTGCCTGTGCTTTCCTCTTCCCCGGCCAGGGATCTCAATATGTAGGTATGGGATTGGATCTATATAAGGCATATCCTGAGGTTCGTCGCATTTGGCAGGAGGCAGACGATATTTTGGGATTTAGTCTGCGATCACTTGCCTTCGAGGGGCCGGCCGATGAATTAACGCAAACCGAGAACGCCCAGCCTGCTATTCTCGTCAGCAGCTACGTAATGTACAGGATACTGTCTGACCTTAATCTGATTGAGAATCCAAGTTTCCTAGCTGGGCATAGTCTGGGTGAGTACAGCGCGCTTCTCATTGCGGGCAGCCTGACTTTTGCGGATGCGGTTAGGCTTGTACGTACAAGAGGTGAGATCATGGCCCGTTACGGTCGCATTACTGCTGGCAAGATGGCTGCAGTTATTGCTATGGACGAAGATAAACTTTCCGAAATAGCCAAGGAATATGGTGTTGACGTGGCCAACTATAATAGCCCTGATCAATTGGTGATATCGGGCCCCGCAGAGGCTATTGATAAGCTTGTGGAGATTCTGCCTTCACTAGGTGCTCGAAGGGTGATTCCCCTTCCAGTGAGCGGTGCGTTTCACTCCTATCTCATGAAACCTGCTGCGAAAGAGTTTGCTCCTCATATAGACTCTGTTGATCTCAGCGCCCCTCAGGTACCTGTAGTGGCCAATTCCACGGCCGAGTTATTGCTGACTGTGGAGGATGTTCGTTCCGAGCTCAAGAGGCAACTTTCATCTCCGGTGATATGGCATAAGTCTATCACCAGGATTTGGGAAAATGGTGTTCGTAAATTCGTGGAGATCGGTCCAGGAAGAGTATTGACCGGACTTAACCGGAAAATTATACGTGAAGCCGAAGCTATAGCTTCGGAGGATCTAATAAAATCGGTTCTGGGGAATGGATAGGCATGTTTAAGAAGATCCTGATAGCTAACAGGGGTGAGATAGCAGTACGTGTAGTCAGGGCATGTCGAGAATTAGGCATAAGATCTGTGGTTGCCTACTCTGAAGCAGATAGAGAATCCCTGGCCGTACGACTTGCTGACGAATCGGTCTGTGTTGGTCCTGCACCCAGCTCCAAATCTTATCTGAATATACCATCTATCGTTAGTGCAGCTTTGATTACTGGTTGTGATGCTATACACCCGGGATATGGTTTCCTATCGGAGAATACTTACCTTTGTGAGATTTGTGAGCGTATAGGTATCACCTTTATAGGCCCGCCCAGACACGCCATCGAGCAGATGAGTGACAAGGCGATGGCTCGCCAGGCTATGAAAGAGGCCGGGGTACCGATAATTCCTGGAACGGAAGAACCTGTTTCCAATCTCGAAAGGGCAGCTCGGATTGCGAGAGATATAGGTTATCCGGTACTCCTTAAGGCTGTGGCTGGAGGTGGCGGGCGAGGCATGAGGGTCGTGCATACTCCCGAGGAACTTGCCTCAACCTTCGAAGTAGCCAGTAGCGAAGCCGACGCTGCTTTCAAGGATGGACGTCTGTATATCGAGAAATACCTTGACAGACCTCGGCATGTAGAGGTGCAAATAATTGCCGATAAGTACGGGAAAGTGCTTCATCTTGGTGAGAGAGATTGTTCAGTTCAGCGCCGCCATCAAAAACTGATAGAGGAGTCTCCGGCTCCGAACCTGTCTAACCGCACTAGAGAAGCTATACATAAGGCAGCTATCAAGGGCGCCAAGCACATTCGCTTCCATAATGTTGGTACATTTGAGTTCCTAGTTGATCAGCAGGAAAAGTTTTATTTCATTGAGGTAAACACTCGCATACAGGTAGAGCACCCAGTTACCGAGATGGTAACTGGTATAGATCTGGTTAAGTGGCAGATAAGGCTGGCTGCTGGGGAGCCTCTTGGCTTTGATCAAAAAGATGTTGAGTTTCGAGGCCATTGTATCGAGTCCAGAATAGTGGCTGAAGATCCTTACAAAGATTTTGCTCCTCAAGCCGGTGTGATAGATTTGTATATACCTCCCGGGGGGCCTGGAATAAGGGTGGATTCTCATCTTTATTGCGGCTATAGAGTCCCGACCTACTATGACTCTCTGCTGGCTAAGGTCCTTGCTTGGGGAGATGATCGGGATGAGGCTATTGCCCGCATGCTAAGGGCTCTGGACGAGTTTGTGATAACTGGTGTCCAGACCAGTATAGAATTTCACAGAGAGGCGATAGATCGTACGGATTTCAGGAAGGGAAACGTGCATACTAAATTCGTTGAAGAGATGTTTAGTAATAAGGTCCCTTCCGAAAGATAACTGAGGGAATGGATTCTCGAAGAGAAGAGTTTATACAACAACGACACCAAGCCAGAGCACTTGCCATGCAGGTGCTCTATGAAGCTGAGACTACACGTAAGCAGCCCTATGAGATTCTTCAGCGCAGACGAAACGAAGAAAACATACCTGAACAAGTACATGCTTATGCCTCAGATTTGGCTATAGGCGTATGGCAGAATCGCAAGGAATACGATAGCTTGATTACCAGATTTACCCCTACGTGGACTATAGATCAGATGGCAAAAGTTGACAGGAACATATTGCGTATAGCCGTGCACGAGATGCTCAGGAGGAATGATGTCCCTATAGCTGCAGCTATCAATGAAGCTGTTGAGCTTGCTAAAGAGTATGGGGCAGAGGCATCACCTAAGTTTGTCAACGGAGTTCTAGGAGCTATAGCTGATGCTATAGAATCTTCAAGCGGAGGGATTGCACCTGTGAGAGAATGACATTATTATTCGTGATAAGTAGTTTTTATCTAAAATCAAAGTCTTCAAATCAAAATCATGGAGGGATGTCGTGCAAGAGGAAACCTATGCAAAGCTAAAGGCAATGGTCGCAGATAGGCTTCATGTACCCGAAGACCAAATTACACCGGAAGCCTCGTTCGTAGAGGATCTAAATGCTGATTCTCTTGAAGTTGTTGAACTTGTTATGGCGCTGGAAGACGAATTCGGGATCAGCATACCTGATGAGGATGCCGAGAAGATCGTAACTGTTCAGGATGCTCTTAACTACATTGAGCAGCATGCTGGCAGTAATTCATAGGAAAGGTACCTGATACTTGGAGCGCCATAGCCTCAACTGGTTAGAGCTATGGCGCTCCAAAGTTTTGGTGTAAACTCATAGTATGAAGACAGACCAGGATATGTACATCCCGGACAATCAGGGTGAAGGGGAAGAGTACGAAGGGCCCGAAATGACCCTAACCGAGCACCTGGCTGAGCTCCGATCGAGGTTGATTAGGGCTGGCTTAGGTGTAGTTGTGGGTATGGCTATTAGCTTCCTCTTTGTCCAGCATATAGTACAAGCCTTACTAGAGTTAATTAAGCCCCATACTCCGTTGGCTACTGGCATTACGGAAAAGTTCACTACTTACATGAAGGTGGCCTTCATCGGTGGTATAGCTATCGCCATGCCGCTGATAGTCTATCAACTTATCGCCTTTATTAGCCCTGGTCTGACTAAGAGAGAACGAAGGTTTGTATTGCGTGCCCTACCTTTCGTTACATTGCTGTTTGTTACAGGCGTTATCTTTGGCTATTTTATAGTCCTGCCTACGGCCCTGCGCTTCCTGTTAGGATTTGGTTCAGAAGATATTGCTACGATGCCTCGCTTTGCAGACTATATAGGCTTCGTAAGTAACTTGTTGTTATGGGTTGGGCTTAGCTTTGAAACTCCTGTAATAGTTTATGTGCTTATCAAAGCAAATATAGTTTCCGTTCAGAAGCTTACCAAACTAAGAAAATACGCTTTCGTAGTAATTTTGATTGCGGCTGCCATAATCACCCCTACTCCTGATCCTATGAACATGATGATAGTAGCTACTCCCATGTACCTGCTTTATGAACTCGGTATACTTATGGGAAGGATCTGGTAAGTTGGGTTATCCTACATGTTTTTCAGGCTTCACGTTTATACTTTTCTCGTTCCTATAGGTAACTTGCCCTGGACCTGCACCCTTTATTTTACGAACGTATCTCACAGGGCAATATACCACCTCAACTGAGCTAGAATCCCTTGCGCTGCTATAGTAAGCAGCGGTTTTAGCGGCGATCTCAATCATAAATTTATCAAGATTAGGGTTACTGCTTCTTACAATCACGTGTGAGCCTGGTAAGTTCCTGGCATGAAACCACCAGTCATCGGGTTTGGCTTGCTCGAGAAGGTGATTGTTTTGGATTGATGATCTACCCACCATAATCTTTACTCCAGGAAGAGGAGAGAAGCTCATTATCTTAGGAATGCTTTGTGATTTCTTATTCTGTTTGCTTTCCACTCGATGCCCACCGAGAATACCAGATCTCTCTAGCTCCTTTCGTAGTTGAGAAGCCTCGGCATCGGTTTCTGACATTTGAGCGAAGGTCAAAGCCTCCTCCAATGCAGAAACCTCCAGTTTTGCTTGTTCGATTAACTTGGGTATTTCTTGGAGGGCTCTTTTTCGCCTTTTATATTCCTCAAATCTCTTTTGAGCGTTCTCCGAAGGAGAAAGCATTGGATCTAATTTGATCACTTGGTTTCCAACAACAAGTTCTGTCTGCCCTGGCTGTATATCATAGAGATGCGACAATATAGTTTCTCCCTCTTCTCTTAGCTTCTCCACAGAAGCTAAGTTTGATTCTTGTTCTTGTAGAGAGCGAACCTTTTGTCTGGCTCTAACCAACAGTTCCTGTAGGTCATTTATTAGTTTTGTCTTAGCTACTCCAGTGGATTCCTTTCTGGCTGGAGCCTGCTGGTAGGCATTAATCGCTTCACTCATACTGCTTAGTACACGTAACTCTGCCTTCTCAGCTAGATGGAACATGCGATATGGGGCATATGCGAGGACTTTGTCGTTGCTTACAGCTATACAGGGCTCCCAGTTACGGGTCCTCCATAGTGATACCATGTCCTGTACTACTTGGATTACTGCGTAAATATCCTTAATCTGGCTGACTCTGATTTCCACATTGCCTGTACTTCGATAAGCTATTTCTTTACCTAGCAGTGGACTGATTCCTACTACCTTTGTAACTAACAATTGCCAGAGAGGAGTGTCGTCTTCGGCCGATTTAAGTGTGTCTCCTAGTTTGTCTCTAGTTAGGTCGTTCGGATGGATACCAGATCTTGCTGGAGGAGGGATGTAAGGGTACTTAGGCAGTACGACTCTGACCTTGCTCATATCTGATGTCACTCTTTTCAGGCTTTCCACTATAGTCGTGCGGTTCTCATCCAGCATTATTAGATTGCTGTGTCGTCCCATCAGCTCGGCGTAAAGCCAGTGCTTAGAGTTGAGTTCAGGAGATCTTTTCGCTATACTCAATCCAATAACTCTTTCTGCGACGGGCTGGAAGATTTCTTCTATACGCGCTCCTAAGGCATGTTTTCTCAATAAAAGGGCTATAGGGGTGACAAGATCTGGGTTATGAGGAGGTTTTTCAGGGAGCAACGTTATCCTAGGATGAGAGGCTTCTATGCTGATAAATAGGTAGAGTCTTTCCCTGTGGTTATAAACTTCGAAAGCTAAACTCCCCTCGTTTGGGATATAAAGCTTTTGTATAAAGCCTCCGATGACCGTCTCTTCCAGTTCGTCACTTATAGCTGCTGTTGTTAGAGCATCAAAATACATAACAATTTACTCCATGTTCTCTCGTGTTATCTGCATTCAGGAGGGTATTTGAATTGGATTCTAACCTCCCATGTAACAAACCACTTTTGGTAGTACTATCTGGCCCATCTGGTGTGGGCAAAGATACTGTCCTGCAGAAGATGAGGGAAATGCAAATCCCTATGCATTATGCCATTACTGCTACTACCAGGCCCAAAAGGCCTGGAGAGATAGATGGTTATCATTACTACTTTTTATCCGTAGAGGAGTTCAAGAAGAAGATAGAGCAGGGAGAGTTTCTAGAGTACGCCAACGTATATGGTAACTGGTATGGATCTCCCAAATCGCCAGTTATTAGGGCACTGAAAGAAGGTAAGGACGTACTTCTTAAGCTTGATGTCCAGGGTGCACGTTCTGTACGCAAAGATTTTCCTGAAGCTTTACTGCTATTTCTAGCACCGCCAAGTATAGAATGGCTGAAATATCATCTGAGAGCTAGGAAAACAGAGACTCCGGAGAAGCTACGTGCTAGGGAGGAGGCAGCTCTAGAAGAATTGAAAGCTGCAGATGAATTCGACTACGTGGTGTTAAATCGTGATAATGATGTTGAGTCGGTAGTACGGGAGATAGTGGAGATAATCAACAGGGAGAAATCGTCTCGTTGCTTAGGAAGACCTCAGGAATCAAGCGTCAGTCGGTAGGATTTACTGAGAGCATATACCCTATGCCGGGGTGATTAATTATCTCGATAGTAGGATCTTGCGCGCACAGCTTCTGTCTTATTTGCCTAATATAGACTCTTAGCTTCTCTGAATTGCCATTATAGTCCTCACCCCACACAGTGGATGTGATATCTGCGTGAGGGACTATTCTATCAGCGTGTAACATCAGTTTTTGGAGTATCTTACACTCTGTAGGGGACAACTTGATATCTCTGCCCTTAACGGTCACTTTATGGCTTTGGGTATTGAGGGTAATACTACCTACTGTTATGCGTGCACATTGAGAGTCCCATGATACAAGACCGTACCTTCTCAAAACCGCCTTGATCCTGGGAACCAGTTGTGATCTAATCTTATCTGCAGGCAGGACGTCATCAGCTCCAGTCTCTAAGAGATTTACTCTGATCTCGGGGTCATCGCTATCTATGATGGCAATAATAGGAAAAGATGTCCCCAGTTCCTTACAGTAGCTAAGCAAGTATTGATATTGCTCATTCTTTGAGGTGACAACTATCAATCCTTTATCAGGAAAACAATTCCCTAAGAGATACAGGCTCTCTAATACCTTGGGTCTAATTCCATGCTTACTTAGCGCCTGTACACAGCTATCCCTTATTGGTGATTTTGGTCCTAGGATCAGGATCGGAGTTATCTTGAGCACAGCGGAAGTTTAGCCCTGCTGATATTATATTGTCAACCCGTGTATCTTGGACAACCTTGTTGATGCCCTGGTAGAATGCTCAGCAATGAAAAGGATCAAGCTCTCTCTGTTAGTAGTTATATTCTTATTTGCTTTTGCTGCAGCTTGTTCTGAGCTGCAGGTATCTGTGCCCCCTAATTCTACTCCTGCAGTGGTGATTTCTGTCTCCACTCCTGAAGGTGCGGGGGCAACGCCCACACCGCTTCGGATTGCCACTAAAGAGTACGTCATTAAACCTGGTGAGACTCTTACAGAGATAGCTAGCCGCTACGGACTAACCGTAGAGGAGTTAGCCGCCTTAAATGGCATAGACAACCCTAATACCATAAGGGCTGGCCAGGTTATTAAGGTGCCGGTAAGACCCCTGAATAAATAAAACAAAGACCCGGAGATTGACCCGGGTCTTTGTTTTATCTTGATAGCCAATGATTAACAGACTATTCCTGTTCCTGTTCTTCTTCCTCGGCCTCTTCGGTTACCTCTTCAGGCTCCAGCTGCACTGGTACTATCTTCACTACCATTTCCTCTGGGTCTGAGGTTATCTTGTAGTTTCCAGAGGGTTTAATGTCGGCCACATATATGGTCTGATCTATTTCTGCTAGGTCCTCTACATTTATCTCTATTTCATGAGGTATATCCGCAGGTTTTGCTCTGACGGTAAGTGACTCCAAACCTCTCTGTAAGACTCCAATGTTGTTGCGTATAGCAGCCGGTTCACCAACCAGTACTATCGGTACCTCGGTCTCGATCTCCTCCTCCAAGTTGACCGCATGGAAGTCAGCATGGAGAATATTAAGCTTTACCGGATGGACTTGTACGTCCTGTATGAATACCTTCACTGTCTGCGAGTCGTCTATCTGTAGGTCAATTAGGGATGTTCTGCCTGCTCTCTTAAGCGTATGCTCGAACTCCCTTGCGTTTACTTGTACTGGTGTGGGATCTATCCCATATCCATAGACTATAGCAGGTACGAATCCCTGCTTGCGAAGTGTATTCAGGCTGCGACCTACAAGCTCTCTCTTGGAGGCCTTTATAGTAAAATTCTCCTGAGTCATATTTCTCCTCTTTGGAGCTTAATTTTTTATCTGTCTTCCAAACCCATGCATTTTAGCAGAACATTAATAAGTATCTCAAATAGTGATAAGCATCCTTGCTGTAACGTAAAACTGTTGGTTATAATCACTGCTGTTCGAGAATTATAATTTTAAGTTTGGAGGGTTGAATTGGTCAGAATAAGGCTTCGCCGTATGGGTGCAAAAAAGAAGCCATTTTATAGAATAGTTGTTGCTGATGCCAGATCACCACGTGATGGTAGGTTCATAGAGTCTATTGGCTACTACAATCCACTCACTGAACCCACGACCATCGTGATAGACGAGGAGAAAGCCAAGCTTTGGCTGTCTAGGGGTGCTCAACCTACAGTCATCGTGAAGAAGCTAATGCGTCGCCAGGGAATTCTACCTTCTAGGGAGTCTTCTGGTTCGGAACAATCAGAGCAACAGGCAGGTGAATAGCTAGGGTGATAGAGGAGCTTGTAGAGTATGTAGCCAAGTCTTTGGCTGATAATCCTAATGTGGTTCAGGTCACTAAGACCTCTAAGCCCAGGGGAGTAACTTATACGCTCTTCCTGGATCCTAATGATATGGGTAGGGTAATAGGTCGCAACGGTAGAGTTGCTAAGGCTATACGCACTCTTGTATCCATTGCTGCTACCCGCGAGGGTATAAAGGCAGAGTTGGAAATACGTGAGTCTGGCAAGGCTTAGGAGACGTCCACATCCACCTGATAACTATGTAATAGTTGGACGAATCCTCTCACCCCATGGGGTGAGAGGAGAAGTTAAAGTTGAACCTATAACTGACAACCCTGAGAGATTCAAACAGCTTAGACAGGTATACGTTGGGGATGCGCTGCATAAGGTGGTATCCGTACGTGTGCTGCCTAAGTTTGTGCTTGTCCGATTCGAGGGTATGGAATCACCCGAACAGGCTAAAGCTCTCTCTGGTATGTACCTGTATATTCCGAAAGAACAGGTCATGCCCTTGCCAGAAGATACCTTTTATCATTTTGATCTCCAAGGTATGGAAGTGGTTTCTACATCAGGAGAGCCTCTGGGTACGTTGCGCGAGATTTTGATCCGAGAAGCTAATGATGTATTTGTTGTGGATCATCCAAGGGGGGAGATTCTCATACCGGCTATTAAGGACGTAGTGAAGGATGTGGACCTTGAGAATAGACGTCTCGTAGTAGAATTGATTCCAGGGTTGTTGCCTTGGGAGAGCTAATTATGAATCTGAATCAGTTGCGTGTCCTGGTTGCACTTATCAATCGAGGTTCTTATACTGCAGCTGCTGAGCAACTGCATTTGAGCCAGCCTGCCGTTAGCCAACAAATCAAGGCCCTTGAAACTGCCTGCGGTGTACCCGTGGTGGAGCGGGTGGATGGAAAGATTGTGCCTACCTATGCAGGTGAAGTGCTCTATCGTTACGCTCAATCTATGCTCCATATAGAGGAAGAAGCTCAGCATGCACTTGCCGGTATAAAGGCAGGTGTAAAGGGTAGGTTTGTTGTAGGGGCTAATACTACCGGCGGCATGTATATAACCCCCCCGTTGATAGCAGCGTATCGCAAGAATCATCCGGAAACTGAGATTATATTTCGTATCGAAGGAACTGAGAGCCTACTGGCAGCTCTTGCCAACAGGTTGCTTGATCTGGCCATAGTTGGGGGGCCAGTAACTGATAAAAAGCTCAAAGCTGAACCCATACTTCCAGACCGAGTGGTACTTATAACCTCTCCTCACCACCCGCTTTCTAGCAGACAGCAGATAAGAGCGCAGGATCTTGCAAATGAGCGCTTTATAATAGCCCGTTATGGTTCTACTACTCGGCGGCTTATTGAAAGTCGTCTCAGGCATAAAGGGGTCAATCTGCATATAGCGATGGAGATGGCTGGTACGGAGGATATCAAGAAAGCCGTTGAAGCTGGACTTGGTGTAGCCATGGTGAGCCAATGGAGCGTACTAAGAGAGGTGGCAGCCGGGCACCTAAGGCAGATAGAAATAGTTGATCTTGATATTAGGCGGGATTACGTCATGGTGACTAACCCAGCTCGTTACTATACGCCAGCGGCAGAAGATTTTATGGATTTTGTCCGCCAATATGCGCCTCAGCTTAAGCCCTCAAATATCCTCAAGTCTACTCCTGTAACCGTTCCCTAGTTCTTGCTCCTTTGGTCTAGGTGACAGTTAAGTCGCTTTACCTGAATCCTAGGTGTCTTCTCCTCATTGATGTGTAGCTATTACGGCCTACGATTATGTGATCAAGCACTTCTATATCCAGTAGCTTACCCGCTTCGATCAGTGATTCAGTAGTCCTTACGTCCTCAGAGCTAGGAGTTGGATCTCCCGACGGATGATTGTGGGCTAGAATAATGCTCGCAGCGTTGTTGCGTACTGCAGGTTTGAATACGTCTGCCGGTCTTATTAGTGCCGAATTCAAGCCTCCCTTGTAGACCTCAGTTATAGCTAATATTTGATTCTTGGTATTTAGCTGTACTACTCTTAGATGTTCCTGTTCAAGATGCCCCATCTCTAACATAAGCAGATCTGCTATGTCTTCCGGCGAAGTTATTCTTCTCCTCTGCTCGGGCATTTCCTTTAGATAGCGCCTTCCTAGCTCTAATGCTGCCTTGATCTGACAGGCTTTAGCTTCCCCTACTCCCCTCTGAGAAGCTAGAGAGTTAAAGTCAATCGAAGCTAGCCCAGTGATACCCTGGTTCTGAGCTAGTAGCCTCCTGGCAAGGTCGATGACGTTTTCTCCCTTTATTCCCACCCTGAGTATTATGGCTAAAAGTTCAGCATCACTTAGATAGGATGGTCCCAGAGCCTTCAGTCTTTCTCTAGGTCTGTCAGTCTCCGGAGTTTCCTTGAGAGTGAAACTGGTGTAACCGTCTGTGCTCATGCTGCGTTGAGGATAACAGAGATTCTTCCAAGCTATCAAGAGATGGGGCTTGCTACGATTAAGTGACAATTTTTGACGTTATTTTGAGTGATGACACTATGCTACAATTGCCGCGGATTGATTTATTGAGTTTACTCCGATTATTACTTTTGCTTATAACTAATATTAGTACTACAACTACGAGAACGATGATGGGAGTAATATGAGGTCTCCTATAAACGCACTATTCGGATTATTCAGTAGAGATCTTGGCATAGATCTAGGAACTGCAAATACTTTGGTTCACGTAAGAGGTAGAGGGATAGTAATTTCCGAGCCCTCTGTGGTAGCTATAGATAAAAAGACACGAGAGGTGCTTGCTGTAGGGTCTGAAGCCAAGGCCATGGTAGGCAAGACACCAGCAAATATAGTGGCTGTACGACCGCTCAAGGATGGTGTCATTGCTGATATCGATATCGTCGAGAAGATGCTCAGGTACTTCATTGAAAGGGTGCATAATGGCAGCATCTATCCATCAAGACCAAGAGTGGTGATCGGGATACCTAGTGGTGTGACGGAAGTCGAGAAGAGAGCTGCTAAAGATGCTGCCATCGCCGCCGGTGCCAGAGAGGCCTATACAATCGAGGAACCTATGGCTGCTGGTATTGGTGCTGGGCTTCCTGTAAACGAGCCTACTGGTAGTATGGTGGTGGACATAGGTGGTGGAACTACTGAGATAGCCGTCATCTCGTTGGGAGGGATTGTTATCAACCACTCTATAAGAGTGGGGGGAGATGAGATCGATGAGGCTATCATACAGTTCGCCCGTCATGAATGTAATCTTCTGATTGGCGAGAGAATGGCTGAGGCTGCCAAGATTGTTGCTGGCTCAGCTTATCCTTTGGAGGAAGAGCGTAGGGTCACTCTTAGAGGCAGAGATATACTTACCGGTCTACCAAAGGCTGTAGAGGTTTCTAGTATAGACCTTAGGGAAGCTATAAAAGGCCCAGTGGACGAGATTGTTGAGCTTGTCAAGTTAGCGGTCGAGGAGACACCTCCAGAGCTTATAGCCGATATTATGGAGCATGGGATAACTTTGGCGGGTGGAGGAGCCCTACTCCTCGGGCTCGATAAGAGGATAGCCGCTGAGACACAGATGCCTGTACGTATAGCTGACGATCCACTTACATGTGTAGCCCGAGGAACTGGCAAGGTAGTTGAGAGCTTGATGGAGTACCAAAATGCTCTAAGGGCTGGTCAGCAGATGCGTCGTGCCGCTGTTACTCAGTAAGAGAGAGGGATAGTATGACTGATGCTCGCAAGGGCGTAACAGCGCTTGCCTTGCTTGCTGTGGTTGGTCTGACTCTGTTTTTGGCCAGTAGCCTTAGGCTTACTTCCCCTATTGCCGATCTTGCGGATACGCTGATAGGCCCCGTTCAGAGAGCAGTATCTTCTGTTGGTTATTTTGTAGATGATTTCAGCGCCTCTATCATCTCTGCTGGAAAGCTCGAGCAGGAGAACAAAAGGTTGCAGCAGGAGATACTACGCCTCCAGGCAGAGAATGCTAAGCTGCAGAGCCTTCAGCAGGAAAATGAGGAGCTAAGGCAACAACTTGGATTTGCTCGAGCTAGGACAGATCTAAAGATGCTAAATGCTATGGTCATAGCTCGTGATCCAACAGCTATGCATCAGTATCTTGTCATTGATAAGGGCTCCGCCGATGGTGTGCGGGTCGGGCAAGCTGTTGTGCACCCTGGAGGAGCTCTTGTTGGTCAGATCATGAATGTTGAACAGCATCGATCTCAAGTGCTTTTGATCACAGATATAGATAGCTCCGTAAGCGCTGAGATAGCTAGAACCCAAGCTGATGGCGTTCTAGAGGGTAGGTGGCAGAGAGGAGGACTACTGGAACTAAGGTATATCGAAGTTGGTAAGATGCCTGATGGTCAGCCGAGAGTAAAAGCGGGTGATTGGGTAGTTACGGGGCATCTAGGGGGTATAGTTCCTAGCGGCCTTTTGATAGGGCAGGTAAAGTCGGTCAAAAGCTCCGACTCAGGGCTAGAGCAAGTAGCGGAAGTTATACCTGCGGTAGACGTGCGATCGGTAGATCGCGTGCTCGTAGTGAGCAATAAGTAACCTCTAGGGAGACAGGTATTTGGATTTGAGGCTATCCTTAGCCATACTTAGCGCCAAACTTGCCAGCAAGTTGATTCGTGCCTCTGGTAGAGGCGGTGGTACCGCTTTGCCTGGCCTGGTAGCGCAAAGGGTACATCCTGATGTCGTCAGCCGTGTATCGAGTCGTTTAGAGGATGGTGTTTTCTTAGTGAGCGGCACGAACGGCAAAACTACGACTAGCAGAATAATTGCCGAATGCTTTGTGAAGGATGGTTATAAAGTTTTACATAATAGGTCTGGGAGCAACCTGGTCAGAGGAATAGCTTCCTCCTTAGTGGACAATTCCAGGATTTCGGGGATGCCTACCGCGGAGTTGGCGGTATTTGAGGTAGATGAAGCTTCTCTTCCTGGAGTCCTCTCCTGCCTGACACCAAGGTCTATTCTGCTCACTAACTTATTCCGCGATCAGCTCGATAGGTATGGTGAGATCGATACAGTGCGTAAACGCTGGGTCGAAGTCATATCTAAGCTACCAAGTGAAGTTACTCTTATAGTCAATGCCGATGATCCTTCGCTTGTATCGATTGCCCGTCAAGTAAACTGCAGGGTTATCTACTATGGTCTCAACGACAATGAAGTAGCAATGCACGATCTACCACATGCAGCGGATGCCGTATTTTGTCCCGACTGTGGTGGAGGCTTGCTGTATTCCTCTGTATATGTGTCCCATATGGGCAATTACTGTTGTCTCAATTGTGGTTTTAGCAGACCTGCCCTAGATTATGAGGCGAGAGGCATACAGTTCAATGGTGTAAGAAGCGTGAGTTTCGAGTTGCACCATTCCCAATCTATCTTGCATCTTGATCTACCACTTCCAGGTTTGTACAACGTCTACAATGCCTTGGCGGCATGTTCACTCGTTATGGAAGCAGGTGTAGAAGCATATTTGGTTGAGCAAACAATTCGTTCCTTTGAAGCGGCATTCGGTAGATTCGAGCGGGTCAAAGTAGGGGACAAACAAATAGTGCTTGCATTGATCAAGAATCCCGTGGGCTGTAACGAAGTCCTTAGAATGTTCTCTTACGATGATTCGACTGATCCGATATTGATTGCAATAAATGACAACTTTGCAGATGGTAGAGATGTATCTTGGTTATGGGATGCTGATTTTGAGATGCTAGCTTCCAGAAATAGTCCTTTTGTAGTCAGCGGGATTCGTGGCGCAGATATGGCCTTGCGCCTAAAGTACGCTGGTGTAGATCCCTCCAATATCCACTTGGTAGAGCGCCTAGAAGATGCTCTGGATAGGTCGCTCAGCCTGACCTCCTCCGGGGGTGAGCTTAGAGTAATGCCTACCTACACTGCCATGTTGGACCTTAGGAGGATAATGTCCTCCCGAGGATGGGTTGATCCATATTGGGAGGACTGAATATGGAGCTAAGGATCTGCTTTCTTTATGGTGGCCTAATGAATATCTATGGGGATAGAGGTAATGTTATTGCGTTGGCAAAACGCGCTCAGTGGAGGGGGATAGCCCCCATTGTCAAGATTATAAATCCAGGTGATCCTATAGATCCTGATTATTTTGATGTATTCGTGTTTGGCGGCGGGCAGGACAAGGAACAATATGTAGCAGCTCGCGATCTTCAAAAGTTGAACGGCGAGAGACTAAGGGTGGCGGTAGATTACGGCGCAGTTGTGCTAGCAGTTTGTGGAGGATATCAACTGCTGGGATTATATTACCAGCCTTGGAATGCCCCTCGTATCGAGGGCGTTGGGCTAATAAACTCTTACACAATTGCTGGTAACGAGAGGTTTATAGGCAACGTTATCGTCGATTCCCCCTATGGAAAACTTGTGGGGTTTGAGAACCACAGTGGATTGACCTATCTGGGTGAAGGGGTAGAACCTCTTGGTGAGGTTTTAAAGGGTAAGGGTAATAATGGCACGGATGGAACGGAAGGGGTAATATCCGGAACTGTATTCGGCACCTATATGCATGGCCCTATACTCCCTAAGAACCACCTGCTTACAGACCACATCCTCGGCCTGGCTCTGAGCAGGAGGTATGGCAAAATAGAGCTAAGTAAACTGGATGATACCTTTGAGTTTCTTGCTCACGATATTGCTGCTGCCAGGCCCAGGTAAGTGCTTCTTATGAGATCATTAGGACTGCTCATACTAGCCTTGTTGTCGTTTATAGTCATACACTTTGTACTTATTCCCATCTTTCCTGTTTTTTTGCTCAACAACCTTTGGCTGGTTCTTACGCTACTGATAGTGGTAATGCAGAACCCATATCTAGCGGTTATTACGATTGCGTTGGTAAGCCTTGTAAGTGACTTGTCCACTGGATTTTCTGTAGGAACTGGTTTCGTATCTTTGAGCTTGGCTGCCATGGTGATGTATGTGGTTTATCACATGCTCTTACTCAGATCTCCTTTTGCCGCACCGGTGGGTGTCGCGCTAGCTACGATAGTTTATGGCTTCGCTAATGTGTTCGTGAGCTATATATCGGGATGGAGTAATCTTTGGTTTGATTTCTTGTTTAGGTGGTTATTACCTTCCGTAGTAATAAATGCTTTACTATCTGTGCCGGTGTACTTGCTAGTAAAGAAGTTAAGCGTTGGTGGTTATAGGAAGAGGATATCTTCGATATGAGCCTCAATCCTAAGCTGTTCTACAAAGGATGGTTACACACAGATCAAGATCCAGATGGTCCTCCGCCAGATACCGGTAGAAGGTGGACGATATTCAAACTGCTTATCGTCTTAGCATTCACTATCCTGGCTATCAGGCTTTGGTATCTACAGATAGTCGATGGTCCCCAGTATAGGGAGATGGCTAGAAATAATTCTATAAGATTGATCCCAATAGAACCTCCGAGAGGGCTCTTCTATGACCGAAACGGTAAGCAACTGGTATATAACGTTCCCAAATGGAAGGTTTATCTAACACTTTCTGATATGCCTGAGGATGAGTCACATTACCAAGAGGTACTAAATAGACTTGAGAGTTGGCTGCATCTTGGTGCAGTAGTCTATGTAAACGGCAGCATGATCTCAAATGACAATATAGATGCTGTGTCTAGAGTAGTAGCTCAGAGGCTAGGGTTGGCACCAGAAGAAGTTGCTGATGTTATCAAGGCTTCAAAGAGAGATGAATCTCCTAAAGTCCTACTGGAGGATATACCATCCGACAGGTTAGCATCTATTAGGAAGTCCCTGGAAGGCATACAAGGCTTCAATGCAGTCTTGAGATTACAGTGGCTAGTCGAGCATAGCGGTGTACCGCCATTTCAACCTGTGGAAGTCGCAGAAGGTGTTCCTCGTGATGTAGCCCTATCTATAGAATCGCAAAGGGTATTGTTACCTGGGGTGTCTATAGAGTACTCCTCATCAAGAGACTATCCTCAGGGGCCGGTGTTTTCGAACCTGATAGGTTATACAGGCAAGATTTTGGCCGAGCAGCTTGACTATTTACAATCCCTGGCAAAACGGTTTGGGCAGGATCCTTACAGACTGGATGCTACTGTAGGTAGAGCTGCGCTCGAATTTCTCATGGAGCCTTATCTTAGAGGGGTAGAGGGACACAAAGAAGTCGAGGTAACCAGCACTAACAGGGTAGTTAGGGAGGGAGATATAACAAATCCTGTTCCAGGTGACAATATAGTACTGTCGATAGATTCTGATCTTCAGAAGTTTATATATGAGCAGATTAGCTCGGCTGTCAGGCAAAGTGGTGCTAGATCCGGGGCTGCGGTCGTTATTGACCCTCAAAACGGCGATGTTCTGTCCATGGTTAGCTTTCCAAGCTATGATAACAATGCCTTTATAGGTGGTATATCCTATGGGGAATACAACAAGTTACAACAGGACCCAGGAGCCCCATTACTAGATAAAGCAATCAGTGGCATGTACATGCCTGGCTCGGTACTCAAGCCATATATCGCTGCAGCTGGCTTGGCAGAGGGGGCTATAAGAGCAGACACTAAGCTACAGTGTGGTGGCTACATAGATGTCCCAGTGGTAACTAGTGCTAGCGGGATAGTACGCCAGAGAGTTTATGACTGGAGCACCTCCAAGGTGACAAACGAGAATGTGATTGGTGCTCTCTCCAAGTCTTGTGATGTCTTCTTCTACCTGGTATCTGCGCCTTCGGGCCAAATTGACATTATGGGCAGGCCGTTGAGGTATTATCCTCCTGGTGCGGAACTGCCAGTAAATTTCCAGGGGATAGGTATAGAGGCTGTCAATAAGTATCTTAGAGCTTTCGGTTTTGGGCAGAGAACGGGAATAGATCTAAATGGAGAGTCTTCCGGGTTGCTGGCAGATGCTCAGTGGAAGGAGAAGAATTATCCGGACACTCCTTGGACCGTATTCGACACCCTAAATACAGGGGTGGGGAGAGGATACACTCTCGTGACGCCGATCCAGGTGGCTGCTGCTACGGCCTCTGTGGCTAACGGTGGTACCCTGTACAAGCCAAGGCTAGTCATCAGGATTGTGGATCCCCGAGGAAAAACTGTAAAGGAGTTTGTCCCTGAGGTCCGCAGCAAGAGCGTTGTTTCGTCCAAGTATCTAGATATAATACGTCAAGCCATGCTTCAGTCTCTGCAAAGCGGCGCTGCGTCCTATTTACGGACACGTGGATTGCTGTCTAGGGATATCGATGCTGGGGTGATGGTAGGGACACCACCAGCGGTATTAGCTAAGCACGGTATGAAGCCTATCTCCTGGTTCACCGCTTTTGCTCCCTATACGAATTCAAAAGTATCTATAGCTGTAGTCATTGATGGTGTAAAATCAGGCTCGGATCCTGCGCCTGAAGTAGGAGCCAAGATAATCAATTACTACCTTGAAAGGAACAAGTAGTGATCCATAAGTATTCCATAGACCATGTGGCTCTTGTCGCCAGAGATGCCGAAGCAGTAGCCCAGCATTACAAAAATATGCTAGCTGCAACTGAGATCACGAGAGATGATATCCCAGAACAGGGGGTGTTCGTGATTCTCTTGCAGGTTGGAGATAGCAAGCTCGAGATAATTACCCCAACTGTAGATGACAGTGGTGTGGCTAGATTCCTCGACAAAAGAGGAGAAGGATTTCACCACGTAGCTTATGCAGTAGAGGACATAGAATTAGAACTCGCGAGGCTGGAATCAGAAGGCTATAGGCTAATAGATAGCAAACCCAGAAAGGGTATAGGAGGTCATTTAGTGGCCTTTATTCATCCTGAATCCACTCATGGGGTATTGATTGAGCTGGTACAGCATGTGGACTAAGTGTCCAATTGAAGAGTGGAGGTGAGGACTTGTCTGACCAGAAGGAATTTAGGACGGCGTCCGGTATAGAGCTTAGAAGCTTTTATGAGCAGGTATATACGCCTGATTCCAAGCCGGGAGAGTATCCCTATACTCGTGGCATATATCCAGAGATGTATAGAACTAGATTATGGACTATGAGGCAATATGCTGGGTATGGTAGCGCTGAAGAAACCAACGCCCGTTTCAAGTATTTGCTGTCCAATGGTCAGACAGGATTATCTGTGGCTTTTGACCTTCCCACCCAGATGGGATACGATTCTGACCACCCCCTGGCTGCTGGTGAGGTCGGTAAGGTTGGAGTAGCTATATCCTCGCTAGAGGATATGGAGACTCTATTTGAAGGTATACCGTTGGATAAAGTCAGTACGTCTATGACCATAAATGCACCAGCTGCCATACTATTGCTTATGTATGAAATAGTGGCTGAGAAGCAAGGGGTATCTCCTGAGCAACTCTCCGGAACTATTCAGAACGATATTTTGAAGGAATACGTGGCACGTGGGACATATATATTCCCACCAGAGCCATCTATGAGGCTTATAACGGACACTTTTGCCTATTGTCGCCAGCACTTACCCAAGTGGAATCCTATTAGTATAAGCGGCTATCACATTCGTGAGGCTGGAGCCACTGCAGTACAAGAAGTTGCCTTTACCTTGGCTAATGCCATTGCATACTGTGAACGCGCCTTGGAGGCGGGGCTCAAGATAGATGATTTTGCTCCGAGGTTGTCTTTCTTCTTTGTTGCTGACAGCGACTTTTTTGAAGAAGTGGCCAAGTTCAGGGCTGCTAGGCGTGTCTGGGCGAAGATAGTCAAGGAAAGATTTGGTGCAAAGAACCCCAGATCTATGCAGCTGAGGTTTCATTGCCAGACAAGTGGTGCATCTCTTACGGCTCAGCAACCACTTAACAACATAGTAAGAGTAGCTTATCAGGCGATGTCTGCTATTCTGGGAGGCGCCCAGAGCTTGCACACTAATGCCTATGATGAGGCATTAGCGCTACCCACAGCTGAATCTGCAAGGTTGGCCCTTAGAACACAGCAGATACTCGCTTACGAGACAGGGGTCGCATCGGTAGTTGATCCCTTAGGGGGCTCATACTTCGTGGAACACCTAACGGAGGAGATAGAAAATCGAGTTTGGTCTCTGCTCTATGAAGTTGAGAATCGAGGCGGTGCGGTCCGTGCTATAGAGACAGGATGGATGCAGGCTCAGATACATGAATCTGCCTACGCTAAACAGCTGGCAATGGAATCCCAGGAACGTGTTGTAGTTGGTGTAAATAAATTTCAGACCGATGAAGAGGAGAGAGTGGAAACTCTCAGGGTAAATGAAGAGCTTGAGTATAAGCAAAAGCAGCGACTGAAAGATTTGAGGAATAGGAGAGATACCTCTCAAGTGCAAGAAGCTCTGTTGGCAGTCAAGCAAGTCGCTGCATCTCAGGATAATCTTCTTCCAGTCATTAAGAAGGCTGTAGCTTCCTATGCAACTGTTGGTGAGATATGTGATGCTCTGAGGTCTGTCTTCGGCGAATATAATCCGCCTTATTAGATGTGGAGATAGTATATCGTGAGTTTGGATTCCAGGATAAAACAACTGCAGGATATGAGAGCCCAGCTGCAGGAGCAACGAGAATCGAACGCCTCTAGGCAGCACGATAAAGGCAAGCTTACAGCTTGGGAAAGGCTTGATCTGCTGCTTGACGATGGAAGCTTTCATGAAATCGATGCTTTTGTAACTCACCGGACTGAAGAGATTCGCGATAGGAAGCCACTAGGAGATGCAGTGATAACGGGCTACGGTACCATAGAAGGAAGACAGGTATTTGTCTATTCCCAAGATTTTACGATCTTCGGTGGATCACTTGGAGAAGTGGTTGCCGAAAAGATCTGTAAGGTCATGGATCTGGCAATGAAGGTCGGAGCTCCCGTGATAGGCATCAACGATTCTGGGGGAGCCAGGATCCAAGAAGGAGTTGTGGCTCTTGGGGGATATGCTGAGATCTTCTGGCGTAATGTGCAGGCGAGTGGTGTTATCCCACAACTGAGTGTGATAGCCGGACCATGTGCAGGGGGTGCTGTATATTCTCCCGCACTGACAGATTTTATATTTATGGTTGAAAACACCAGCTACATGTTTATTACCGGGCCAGAGGTTATAAAAGCAGTTACTGGCGAGGAAGTGACTTTTGAGGAGCTAGGGGGCGCAATAACCCATAGTACAAAGAGCGGTGTGGCTCATTTTGTAGCACCAGATGAGCCCGCAGTATTTGAGCAGGTTAAGGAATTGCTAACCTTCCTGCCACAAAACAACCTTGAAGATCCGCCATTCTATGAAACTGAGGATTCTCCTGATCGAGAATGCTTGACGGCAATATCAGTATTACCAGATAGTCCTAATAAACCCTATGATATGCGAGATGTTATAAGGGATGTTGTCGACGAAGGTTATATGCTTGAGGTTCAAGCCGAGTGGGCGCAGAACATCGTTACAGCTTTCGCTCGTCTTGGAGGATTTGCTGTAGGGGTAGTTGGTAATCAACCTAAGGTGTTGGCCGGCACGTTAGATATAGATGCTTCTGAAAAGGCTGCAAGGTTTGTAAGGTTCTGTGATGCGTTCAATATACCCTTGGTCACGTTCGTGGATGTACCCGGATTTCTTCCAGGCACTAATCAGGAGTACGGGGGTATAATTCGCCACGGTGCGAAGCTGTTGTATGCCTACGCTGAAGCCACCGTTCCTAAGCTAACGGTTATAACTCGTAAAGCTTATGGTGGAGCTTACGATGTTATGTGTTCCAAGCACATAAGGGCAGATATCAATCTAGCATGGCCTACAGCGGAGATAGCAGTCATGGGACCCGAGGGTGCTATAAGGATCCTGCATAGACGCCGCCTAGCAGAGGCCAAAGATCCTGAAGCTCTTGCCCAACAGCTTATTGACGAATACAGGGCTCAGTTTGCCGATCCCTACCACGCTGCCTCTCGTGGCTATGTGGATGATGTAATAGATCCGAAAGACACAAGAAAGATGCTGATCAATGCTTTGAGGCTGCTTAGAACTAAGAGAGAGATACCTCCTAGCAAAAAACATGGTAACATTCCGCTTTAAGACAAAAGATGTTCCACAAGAATACATGGTTGCAATTCTTGCTGCGCTGATGACTATGGAGAACGCTGATCTACAGAGCCAGGAGAGTGTAGCTACAAGCGCGTGGCAAGTTTTTTCTAGGTTAGAAGCGACTGGGCTTAGAATGGGAACCTACTATTTTGAGAGGTTAGCGAGACGTTATGTTCAAAAAGATTCTGATAGCTAATAGGGGTGAGATAGCTATTAGGATAGCTCGCACCTGTCGTGATCTGGGTGTCAAGACGGTAGGTATTTATTCAGATTCGGACCGTGAGGCTCCCTTCTTAGACTGGATGGATGAGTCCTACGCTTTGCGCGGGCGATCATCCTCGGAAACTTACACGAATATTCAAAAGATTATCGAGATAGCAAAGAGATCTAGCTGCGATGCTATACATCCAGGCTATGGCTTCCTTTCTGAGAACGCTGATTTCGCTTTGGCCTGCCAGGAGGCTGGAATCACCTTTATTGGGCCTTCTCATGAGGCCATTTTCAAGATGGGCGATAAGCTACGAGCTAGATCTTTAGCTGCCGAGGCGGGAGTGCCGATATTGCCTGGATATGGCCCATTAGAAAAGCTTAGTGAAGCTGAAAGTTTCGTGACTGAGCACGGTCTCCCCGTGGTGATTAAAGCTGCCGGAGGAGGTGGTGGCAAGGGATTAAGGACAGTAAATGCTCTGAGTGAGTTAGCTACTGCCATAGAGACTGCACAGCGTGAGGGCCTAAGCTATTTCGGTAGCTCTGATGTCTATATAGAGAAGTATCTCCCTCACCCAAGACATGTGGAAGTACAGATATTTGGTAGGTGTGATGGAGATGTCTTCGCAATAGGTACGAGAGACTGCTCCACTCAGAGAAGAAGGCAGAAGCTTATAGAAGAGGCTCCAGCCCCTTTGATAGATGACTCCACTAGGGCAGCAATGGAATTAGCTGCTGTCAACCTTGCTAAGGCTGTTGGGTATAAGAGCGCAGGTACGGTAGAGATGCTTTTATCACCATCCGGTGATTTTTACTTTCTGGAGATGAATACCCGCTTGCAAGTAGAGCATACAGTGACCGAAGTGGTCTATGGTTGTGACCTGGTTGCTATGCAGATACTAACCGCAGCTGGATATCTTGTTGATGTCCCTAGCTCACCTTTAGGTCATGCTATACAGTGTCGAATCAATGCTGAAGATGTTGCCAATGACTTTATGCCAGTAAGCGGTCGAATAAGTAGGTTGCGTGAGCCTGCTGGGCCATGGGTTAGAGTGGATAGTGGAATTGCCTCTGGTTGTGAACTTGCTTCCGATTATGATTCTCTTCTTGCAAAGCTAATAGTTTGGGGCAAGGATAGACGAGAAGCTATTGATAGGCTCCGTCGAGCGCTAATGGAGTACGTAATTGAAGGTGTTCCCTCTACATTGGACTTTCATCGTTGGATGGTAAACAGGAAGGAATTCATTGAAGGGCCAGTAAGTACTCACTTCGTTCAGGACCACATGGATGAAATCCGTCTCGTTGGGGCTACCCTATCTGCGCCATCTATAGGGTCTCACTCTTACAACGAAGAGAACCTAATAGTGGAGGTGGATGGCAGGAGATTCGAAGTAATTGTTTACAATAGTGGAGAGAACAAGAGCCAGAAGACAAACACATCCTCTTCCAAAGTACGAGCCGCTACGAGTGCGGGTCTTACCAGAAGAACTGGCGAGGATACTCTTGTTAGCCCTATTCAAGGTAATTTATTGCGAGTGCTAGTATCAGAGGGTGAGATGGTGTCCGCTGGTCAGCCAGTTTGCATCATAGAGTCGATGAAGATGGAGAACGAGATAGCAGCTCATAAAAATGGTAAGGTTTCCAAGTTGCTTATTGAACCTGGAAACCCAGTAGTTGTTGGTCAGCCGCTAATGGAAATATCCTCTTAACGCTTATGCTGCTTGTTGAGTCTCATCTTCTATCCCTACCCAATAGTAGCCGGGCCGCACGTAATCCACCGCATGAATCGATATGCCCTCTACCTTGACGTTGGCATCCTCCTTGTTTACCAGACAAACATTAGGATGCTGTCCCATTCTATCCACATATCTTTCGATCGCATTTTTTATCTTCTCTTCAGTAGTAACCCTTTTTGAATCATCGAACCATACAAGAAACATTATCAGCCTCCTTTGTGAACCTAAGTTCTATTATAACACAATGCTTTTGAGCCTTGTAACTTGTACTTTTTGTCCCCATAATGGTGACCTGTGGATAAATGTGGTTGAAAGTGGGGATAAGTGGGTGGAAATGTGGATAACTTTCCACCCAGTGGAGCTAAGAAGTGTTTCTTGGAAGATTTGACAACAAGCTGGATGATAAGGGTCGACTGGCCATGCCGGCTAAGTTCAGAGCTAGGCTGGCTGAAGGCTTTGTTGTCACCAGAGGTTTCGAGCCATGCCTGACGGTTTATCCCATGTCAGAGTGGAAGAAGCTAACTGAGGCCCTCAATAGATTCCCAGTCACTGACCAGAAGGCGCGGATAATTCGAAGAGTGCTGTTTGCCCAGGCGTGCGATACTGAGCTTGATAAGCAGGGGAGAATACTTATTCCTGAATACCTTCGTGAGGCTGCCGGCCTTACTTCCGAGGTGGTGGTTGCCGGCATGGATACATACATAGAGATATGGGACAAAGCTCGATGGGAGGAGATGGAGCGTCAGAGCGAAGAAAATGCTGCAGATATAGCCCAGACCCTAGCAGATCTGGGGATGATGTGAGGTGTTTGGTATGCACACTAGCGTGCTTCTTGATGAGTCTATAGCTCTACTAGATATTCATCCTAATGGCAAGTATATCGATGCCACATTAGGTGCTGGTGGGCATGCAGAGAAGATGCTGGAGCGAAGCTCACCATCTGGAAGGGTGCTAGGGCTGGATGCGGATCCCAGGGCTATTGAGTTAGCTCAGCAGAGGCTAGGTAGATTTGTTGGCAGATATGTGCTGGTGCATACGAACTTCAGGTACATTGAGCAGGCTGCTACCGAGCACGATTTTAACCCATGCGACGGTGTGCTGTTTGATCTGGGTATATCTTCCATGCAGGTAGATGCGTGGGCTGCTGGTTTCTCCTTCAGAAGGGACGAGCCGCTAGATATGCGCTTTGATCCTACTAGTGGAAAGACTGCGGCGGACATTATTAGGGAGTCTTCTGAACAGGAATTAGCACGCATTATATGGGAGTACGGAGAAGAACCCAAGAGTAGGCAGATTGCCAGAGCTATAAAGTCCAGTCGTGAGCCTATTATTACTACCGTGCAATTAGTGCAAGCAGTGGAATCTGTTTATAAAGGCAAAAGAAGCAGGATACACCCAGCAACGAGAACCTTCCAAGCTCTAAGGATAGCCGTAAATGATGAATTGGATGCTCTACAGGAAGGGCTGGCTGGTGCTCTTCGTGTTCTGAGGGTCGGTGGTAGGCTTGTGGTAATAAGCTTCCATTCGCTCGAGGATCGTATTGTAAAGCATTTCATGCGTGAGCGTTCGAAAGGTTGTATATGTCCGCCGGAGCAGCTGGTGTGCACTTGTAATCATCGTCCTGAGATCAAAGTGCTGACTCGAAAGCCCATAGTTCCTTCTGAGGAAGAGGTAAAGGTAAATCCTAGAAGTCGTAGCGCTAAGCTGAGAGCCGCGGAGAAGTTGTAGGTCAAGATTACTCTGGGAGGTGTTGTTATGGCTGTTATATCTTCTAGGTCGAGGACCTTCAATCCTAGGCCAATTACAGCTGCCAAGGTAAAGAGGCGCCGTTTCCCAATGTACTTTGAGATGGACTCTGCTTCGATGTTTATAGGGGGCGTTACTCTACTTGCGCTCACATGTCTGCTTTATCTAGTACAAACAACTAGGGTATCAGTGTTGGGGTACCAGATACAGCAGGTCCAGGCTCAGCAGGCTGAAGCCCAAAGGGAGACCGATAACCTGATCTATCAGATCAGTCTCAAGCAAAGCCTTCCAGAGATAGAAAGATACGCTCGAGAGAAGTTGAAGATGCGTCCGATACGCGAATATAAGTACCTCCCGGTTAACGTCCGCCCAGAAGACCTCAAATCCGGCGACCATGTTGAGGAGCAGCAACTACCAGGAGGCTTAGATGTCCACGATTAGGACCTATTCTGACAATCACGGTCTACCTGGTTGGAGACTCAAATTCGTTTTGTGGGTTCTTCTAGGGTTCGCTCTTGTACTTGTAGGTAGGTTGTTCTACCTACAGGTTATACAAGGGTCTTTTTTGGCTAGCAAGGCAGAGCAAGCACATCAACTTGTCAGAGAAATAGATCCCCCAAGGGGTAGGATTTACGATCGCAATGGTAAGATACTGGCCTCTAATATAACGGTCTATAGGCTATATGCGACTCCGCAGTATGTCGAAGATCCAGAGAGTGCTGCCCAACAGCTATCCCCTCTTATCGGTGTCCCAGCAAAGGAGATAGCTGACAAGCTTAAACAAGGTGTACCCTGGGTATCTATAGCAACCAGACTCACCACGGAACAGAAAGAGAAGATAGAGGCACTACATATACCAGGAATAGGTTTTGAACCTCAAACCGCTCGTGCTTATCCCAATGGTTCTCTGGCTGCCCAAGTTCTAGGTTTTACCAATTTTGAAAACGTGGGCTCTTATGGCGTAGAAGGAGAATACAATAACTACCTATCAGGCGAACCTGGAAAGATGATAGCCGAACAGGATCCGGCTGGTAACTGGATTCCTGTGGCTCAACGCCAGGTCATACCTCCAAAGCCTGGTGCAGATGTGCAGCTGACTATAGATGCTACGGTGCAATACTATGCAGAAGAAGTGCTCCAGAAGACTGTGAAGGAGCAGAAAGCTAAGGGTGGAAGCATCATAGTTATGGATCCGTATACTGGTGAGATATTAGCTATGGCTTCCTACCCTACCTTCAACCCACAGGAGTTCTACAACGTCAGGAATACCTCGGTGTTTGCTAACCCTGCCATTAGTTCAGCCTATGAACCTGGGTCCACTTTCAAGATCATAACTATGGCTGCGGGGCTAGCAGCTGGAGTTATCACTCCCGATACCCGAATCGATGACAAGGGTTACCTGAATGTGTACGGGTACACCATACACAACTGGGATGGCAGACCACATCCTAATGAAAGCATGACAGAGGTCCTCATGAACTCTGCCAATGTGGGAGCAGCCTACGTAAGCACCAAGCTTGGTGAGGATCGATTCTATAGAAAGGTTCAGGACTTTGGCTTTGGTGCGAAGACTGGTATTGACCTGCAGGGAGAAGCAACTGGTATCCTTGTATTGCCATCTAGCAAAAACTGGTCACCGATCAACTTGTACACTAATGCTTATGGCCAGGGTATAGCTGTAACACCAATACAGCTGATAACTGCTCAGGCAGCGGTGGCCAATGGTGGGTTGTTGATGAGACCTTATGTGGTCTCCAAGATAGAAAGGAATGGTAAGGTAATAAAGGAGAACCGACCGACTGTAGTCAGAAGGGTGTTATCTAGACAGGTTGCCGAGACTCTAAAGAGTATGATGAAGACCGTCGTCGAAGAAGGGGAGTATCAGGTTGCTAGAATACCTGGATACTCTGTCGGAGGTAAGACGGGTACTGCTTCTGTACCAGTAAATGGCCAATACGATCCAAATGTGACTATAGCGTCTTTCATAGGTTATTCACCTGTCAAGCATCCTAAATTCATTGCACTAATCAAAATAGATCAGCCTAAAGGCTCACGCTGGGGCTCTGAAGTTGCAGCTCCGGCTTTCAAGGAACTAGCTCGCAAACTGTACACGTACTACAATATTCCTCCGGATCAGCCAGAACAAATAGAGACTAGTAGTGGTGAACAGGGGTAGCGTTTGTATGAAGTTGCGTGACATAAAAGAGGGGACGAACGGGAAAATACTTTCTGGTTCTACACTCGATCTTGAAAGAGAAGTCGGTGATATAACCACCGACTCTCGTCTTGTTAAGAAGGGCGATGTCTTTATCGCTATTAAAGGCGAGCGGGTCGATGGTCATGATTATATTCAGGATGCAGTATCAAGGGGTGCTCAGGCGTTAGTGCTGAGTAGAACCCCATCCATCCAAATCCCAGAGAGCGTCTTAGCACTTGAAGTCGATGACACTGTCTTAGCACTTGGCAAGCTAGCTGCCTATTGGCGCAATAAAATGCCTGCTAAAACTATAGGCATTACCGGAAGTGTTGGTAAAACAAGCACTAAAGAGGTGACTGCTTCGATCCTCAGCAGAAAGTTCGTAACTCTTCGTAGCCAAAAGAGCTATAACAACGAGATAGGACTACCTCTTACTCTACTTGGGCTAACACCCGAGGTGGAGGTTGCTGTTCTTGAAATGGGTGGTGCCTATAGGATGGGAGAGATAGAGTATCTATGTTCTATAGCCAAGCCTTTTATAGGGGTGGTCATAGTAGTGGGTTATGCTCACATAGGCCGCATGGGAAGCCTGGAGAGGATTGCTGAGAACAAGTCTGAGCTTGTTAGATCTCTTCCCTCCGAAGGTTTTGCAATCTTGAATAGAGACGACCACCGCGTCAAGGCCATGGCTGATGTAACTAAAGCACACGTGGTTTGGTATGGACTCGATGAAGAGTCCTATATACGAGCAACTGATGTCGTAAGTGAGGGTCTGAACGGAATAAGGTTCGTCCTACACATAGGCGATAGGTCTTATCAGGTTAAGGCACCCCTACTTGGTAGGCATAGCGTGCATACGATATTGGCTAGCGTTGCGGTAGCGCACGTGATGGGAATGGAAGACCAGGAGATAGTACATGCAATCAAGGAGTTACCACCTGGTCTTAGGTTGATAGTTAACAAGGGCATCAATGGTAGCACCATCTTAGACGATACTTACAACGCTAACCCAACATCTATGCTCGCAGCTCTTAATTTGCTGAATGATATCGAGGGGCATAGGATAGCTGTCTTAGGAGATATGGCGGAGCTTGGGCACTTTACGGAAGAGGGGCACTTGAAAGTAGGCGCTAGAGCTGCTGAGGTCTGCGACAAGCTCTATACGGTTGGCGAACTTGCACAGATAATAGCTAGAGGCGCTTTGCAGGCGGGGATGAATCCGGGTGATGTGGTGACCTTGAAGGATTACCAGGAAGCGATAGATGTGCTGAAGAGAGACTTACATGAGGGCGATGTAGTACTCGTAAAGGCTTCAAGGATAGTTTCTCTGGATAAGCTTGTTGCCGCTCTTACCGTTCAGAATGAGGTGGTCCAATGATACCCCTAGCCCTCCTCAGCATGTTTCAGACCGAGGTAAAGCTGGCACGCATCGAGGTGATGCGTGAGGCTTTGCTGTTGTCGGCCCTGACGTTCCTGGTCACCTTAATTATTGGCAGACCTATTATCAATGAACTCAGAAGGCGTGGTATAGGTAAGAAGATCAGGATTGAGGGGCCACAGACCCACCTTGTAAAGGAAGGAACACCGACAATGGGTGGGATCATGATTTGGTTAGGCGTGTTCCTCGTCAACGCGATCTTCAACGTAAGATACTGGTGGATCTACGAGAGGCGATCCCTGATACTGCCACTGCTAGTTGTTCTTGCCTGTGGTACTCTGGGCGCTATTGATGACTTACTCAATTTGAGCGGTGGAAAGAGCAGCGGACTTACGGCTAGATTCAAGTTTCTCTGGCTAACGGTCATAGCAACTGGCGCTGGCATAGTTCTTCACTATTGGTTTGAGCTAGATAGCATGTATATACCATTTTATGGAAAGGTGCCTATTGGTGTTTTCTATATACCCATAGCTATATTTGTTATTGTGGCTACCAGCAACGCTGTGAATCTAAGTGATGGATTAGATACTTTAGCAGGCGGGTTATTAGCTTTGAGCTTTGCTGCTTACGGCATAATCGCTTTCCTACAGGGACAAAGGTACATAGTCACTCTATGCTTTACGACGATAGGAGCTCTTCTAGCTTTTCTGTGGTATAACGCTCATCCTGCCGAGGTGATAATGGGAGATACAGGGGCGCTTTCCTTAGGAGCTCTATTAGCCGTTGTAGCGCTCATGACTGGCCAGTGGCTCCTGCTGCCTATTATTGGCCTTATGTTTGTCGCTATTACCCTGAGCGTGATCCTGCAGGTTGGTTATTTCAAGCTGACAGGAGGTAAGAGGCTGTTCAGGATGGCTCCCTTGCATAACCATTTCGAACTCAAGGGTTGGGCAGAGACTCAGATAGCTATGCGGTTTTGGATCGTGGGTGTAGCAGCAGCTTTAGTAGGTGTTGCTCTAGCACTCTCATAGCAAGTTTGAATTTTCTGGAAGGAGATCGATGGCGGATATCAATACTGTGGAGAGACTACGCTCAACTCGCACGAGAAAATATGAGGTCACCGAGACCAGAAGTGCTACCCGGGAACAATGGGACAAGTGGCTTGAGGACAGCCCCGGAGGTGGACACATTCTTCAGAGCTACGAATGGGGCGAGCACAAAAGCAGGTATGGTTGGAAACCAGTGCGCTTGACCTTGAGTGATAGCGGCAAGGTAGTAGGGGTTGGGCAGTTTCTAGTGCGCAAGACACCATTCGTTGGGGGACATGTTATGTACTGTCCTAAGGGTCCATGGATACCTTGGGATGATGAGGATGCGGTGCGCACTTTCTTCAAAGGTGTAGTCACAGTTGCCAAGCGTGAGAATGCACATACGGTAAAAATTGAGCCAGAGGTTCTAGAAAAGAATGAGCAAGTCAAAGGTATCCTCAAGGACCTGGGATTTAGAAAGGCTCGATATGACTTGCAGTTTAAGACCACGATGGTGGTGGATCTTACCCCATCGGAAGATGAGATGTTGGCTCGTATGAAGGGCAAGACACGCTACAACATAAGGTTGGCTCAGAAGAAGGGCGTGCGTATTGTTGAGGATGATACTCCACAGGCATTAGAGGACCTATATAACCTTCACAGGATCACTGCTGAAAGGGACGGCTTTGTGCTTAGGCCCAAGAGTTACTACATGGCTGCCTGGACGAAGATGAAGGAAGCAGGCAGAGCACATTTCTTCTTCGCCGAACACGAGGGTGAAAGATTGGCAGGAATGGTAGTTTATACCTTCGGGCACAAGTATTGGTATATGATAGGTGCTTCAAGTAATGAGAAGCGGAACCTAATGCCCACTTACTTATTGCAGTGGGAAGTTATGCGTTGGGCTAAGTCCCAGGGACTTACCTACTACGACATGGTGGCCATACCTAACCCAGATAACCTAAATGAAAGTGATCCGATGTGGGGGCTCTACCGATTCAAGAGTGGTTTTGGTGGAGAGATAGTTGAGTTCCTCGGCATATACGATCTACACGTCAATAAGCTCCGCGCTTGGGCCTGGTATAACTTTGAGCCACTCTATTACAGGCTGTATATGCGCCTCAAGAACGATAACTTCTACTAATACTGGAGCTGTTTATAGACTTGACTGCTCGTCTTGCTAGGTTTGCTTTCATAATGGCTGTGGCTTTCGTACTTAGTCGTGTGCTTGGACTGGTACGAGATCAGGTTATCCTAGCCTTGATTGGCCCTGGAAGGGACTACGATGCCTATCTGCTAGCCCTTCAAGTGCCGGATCTGCTCTTCATACTAATGTCAGGTGGCGCGTTTAGTGCAGCTTTTATCCCTGTTTTTACCCGATTGATTCAGAGTCATGGGGATGATGAAGCCTGGGATATGGCTAGTGGGGTAATGTGGACTACTGTATCTATAGCCGTAGTCCTCATACTTTTAGTGTGGATATTCGCACCTCAGATAGTTGCCTATGGAATTGCCAGAAGATCGCACGACCCTTATGTAGTTCAGAAGACTACAGAGCTATTGCGTCTGGTAGTATTCCAACCGCTCTTTCTACTGCTAGCTAGCGTAGCCACTGCAGTGCTCCAGTCGTTTGATCGGTTCCTTGTACCCGCAATTGGTCCTATTATCTACAACATCAGCATAATTGTTTCTACGTTGCTTTTCTCAAGATGGCTGGGAATTGACGCAGTTGCCATTGGCGTGGTGGTGGGAGCTGTTTTGTTCTTTCTTATTCAACTCCCTTTTCTCCTGCAAATGGGATTATCTACAAGATGGCAGCCACCGTTCGCAAACCAACATGTTAGACGTACATTTATCCTGCTTGCCCCTCGAATAGTTGGCCAAGCTGCAGTGCAAGTCAATACCATGGTGGCATTATACCTAGCTGCGGGTTTGGGTACCGGTAGAGTAACAGCATTTAGAGTGGCTTCGCTTCTGTTTGCTCTGCCAGTCAGCTTATTTGGTACTAGTGTGGCTACGGCAGCGTTTCCAGCCTTGTCAAGAGAAGCAGGTGCTATGGATATAGCCGCATACAAGAGCGTTCTCAAGCGTGCTGTCAAGGGTGTTATATTCTTTATATTGCCCGCTAGTGTAGGTATGATGCTTCTAAGAGAGCCTATTATTGCGCTTTTATTCGAGCGTGGTAAGTTCACCAGAGAGGATACTTTACTAACTGCACAACCATTCTTCTTCTTCGCTGTCGGGATGTGGGCATATGCTCTTGTAGACATGCTTCCTCGGGCATTTTATGCTTTGCAAGATACGCTTACCCCTCTGAAGGTAGCCTTGGTAACGGTGTTGCTGGACATATTTGTCTCGTTCATACTTGTTGGGCCGCTTGGGCTACGTGGACTGGCATTTGCCTTTTCACTTGCGACGATAGTTCAGGTCCTGGCCCTCTCCTACCTGCTTAGATCACGTGTAGGTGAATGGATCGATTCGGAGATGATAAACTTCTTGCTCAAGTGCTGTATTGCTACTGTTCTTATGGGTGGACTACTTATTCTCCTTAGACCATGGGTAGTGAATTATCATTTACTTTCTTTCCCTGACTTCCTTGTTAGGCTACTTATTGTTATTGCGGTTGCTGCAGGAGGGTATCTAGGTGTCAGCACTGCGCTAGGGCAAAGTGAGGTGAGAGTAGTACTCAATATGGTTCTAAGAAAGTGAACACTTGCTTATAGTTGGGAGATGATAGGTGTCTAAAGAACTAATGGATATTAGCTTTATAGCAGATAGAGATCTCTGGGATAGATTTGTCTCGTCATATGGGGGTAATTTCTTGCAGAGCTGGGAGTGGGGAGAAGTCAAGCGCGGGCACGGCTGGTTTCCCCTTCGGCTAGCGCTTATTAAAGATGACACCCCTGTGTTAGCTGCACAGGTGCTATTCAGAAAGCTTTTCGGCCTCACTGTAGCTTACGTACCCAGAGGACCGGTCGGAAAGGCTGAAGGCGATGAATTAGATAAATTTATCTACGGTCTACATAAGGTGGCCAGGGCTAATCACGCGATCTTTATTCGTATTGAACCTCCAAGGGAAGTGCCTTGGGCTCGACTGCTAGAGGGCGCTGTTATCAGCGAGAACACTATACAACCTCGAGCAACCCTAACGGTTGATCTTTCTGTTGGTGAAGAGGCAATTCTTAAGTCCATGAGATCTAAGACCCGATACTACGTAAGGCAGTCTGAGAAATTGGGTGTTACCACCAGGGAAGGTTCTTTGGAGGATGTCAAGGTCTTCTATGATCTATTGGAGGAGACTTCCAGCAGAGCAAGATTCGGGATACACGCTTATGACTATTACAAGGATGTATACCAGCAGTTTGTAGGAAAAGACCTCGGTAAGCTCATCCTGGCAGAGTGGCAGGGAGAAGTCATAGCCGGAGTGTTCACGATAGCCTTCGGTAATTATGGCGTGTATCTGTATGCTGCTTCAAAAACTGATCATAGGGATAAATATCCTAACTACCTGCTGCAGTGGAAGGCCATGCAATGGTGTGCCATGAAAGGCTGTAAAACGTACGATCTCTGGGGAGTTCCTTTAAAAGCTGCTCGGGAATTTAAGAATCCTACAAGTGGTTCTCCGGATATTAGTGGGCAAAACGAGGGTCTATGGGGTGTCTATGGCTTCAAGCGACATTTTGGCAGGGAAGCAGTTATATATCCCCCTGCTCTAGACTACCCTTATATTCGACCCTTGTATCTTGCTTGGTTTAGGCTAAGAGGAGCAGAGAGTGAGTAGTTTATAGCTAAATACTCTTTCGAGGGAGCTGTATATGGGTACTAGGATCGAAGAGGCTTATAAGGATCTTGAGGGGAAAAAAGCTCTGGTGCTTGGATTAGGCGTACACGGAGGAGCACTTGGAGTAGCTAGGTTCCTTGCTGAGCATGGCGCAGAAGTCACTGTAACGGATTTGAGACCAGAAAGTGAGTTGGCTGAGAGCTTAGAAGCCTTGAAGGATTTGGATATTAGATATGTGCTGGGGGAGCATAGACCTGAGGATATCCTCTCAGCAGATTTCATAGTACGCAATCCTGCTGTGCCCAGAGAGTCCAAATGGCTCGAACTAGCGCGGGAGAATGGGATTCCTGTGCTGATGGAGATGAACCTATTCTGGCGTTATTGTCCAGCTCCGATTACCGCCATTACTGGCTCTAAGGGCAAGAGCACAACTACCTCCTGGTTAGGACATATCAGTAAGCTTTGGCGTCCCGACACAGTAGTGGCCGGAAATCTCAGAGTTTCTGCCCTGAGTATGCTGCCTCAGATCAGTGAAGATACCCCTGTCATCCTCGAACTATCTAGTTGGCAGCTAGAGGCTTTCGAAGTTGGTGGCGAAGCTCCACATGTAAGCTGTATCACGAATATATCTTACGATCACCTCAACAGATATCCCAGCTTCGAGGCTTACTACAACAGCAAGAGGTGGATATATCGCAACCAGAAGACTACTGACTATGCTGTGTTCAACTACGATGACCCTATTGTGTCACGTTTCGTGGAAGATTGCCTGGCTCAGGTTAGATGGTTTAGTCGTTCAAGCCATGTTAAGCCAGGTGGTTATATAGATAACGATTACATCTATCTAGTTGATGAGACGGGTAGTACTAGGAAACTCCTCCAAGTGCACGAGCTCCAGCTACCAGGAGAGCACAACAGGATGAATGCTCTTGCTGCTGCCGTATTAGCCTCAGCCATGAACATACCAGATGAATTTATTGTAGAAGGTCTTAGGACTTTCAAGGGGCTTCCTGATAGGTTGGAGCTAGTATCGGTCATTGATGGAGTAAAGTACATCAACGATACCACAAGCACTGTGCCGGCATCTACGATCGCGGCCCTTAAGGCTGTAGAAGGTGAAGTAGTGTTACTGGCTGGGGGAGCCTCCAAAAATGTGCCCTTTGACGAACTAGCTGATTTTATATGCCAGAAGAAGGTTCGTGTCGTTCTCTTGGAAGGCTCTGCTACTGCGGATTTGCAAACAGCAATTAACAAAAGGTGCCCTGAGCTAATAGTTGGGACCTTTTCTAGCTTAGAATCTGCACTAGAGGCAGCAAGAAGCGTAGCTAGACCTGGTCACACGGTTTTGCTGTCTCCTGCCTGTGCGAGCTTTGGAATGTTCAGAAACGAGTTCCACAGGGGGCAGTTATTTAAAGATCTAGTGCACAAGATGGAAGGGAAAGGGACTCAGCATGGCTAACACTACCGTCAGGCCCAAGTTCATAGATGCAGGACCTATTGATAAGTGGATCTTGGCGCCTGTCGTAGGCTTAGTAGCTCTTGGAACCGTAATGATTTACAGCTCAAGTTTCGTTGGTGCCTATATGAATGGGTTGTCTCCCAATTATTTTTTGATCAGGCACCTCATCTGGCTTTGTATTGGTAGCTTAGCTTTGTTTATTACCAGCAAGATTAACTATCAGTGTTGGCGTAGATACAGTGTGCCCCTTATGATTGTGGCTCTATTGGCTTTAGCCTTTGTCGTGTTTGCTCCCGACTCCATAGCTCCGGAGATAAACGGTGCACATAGGTGGATACGCCTGGGTCCATTGAGCGCGCAGCCCAGTGAGTTCGCAAAGATAGTTTTCATTACATATGCAGCTGATTGGCTATCTCAAAAAGGGGAGAAAGTACGTAATCTTTGGTATGGGCTCATACCATTCGGTATTATTCTGGGGTTCATAATAGGGCTAATAATGCTTGAACCTGACATGGGGACTTCTATTGTATTCGCCATGATAGGTGGGGTAATGCTGTTCTGTGCAGGAGCCAAGATAATGCAGCTACTTGCGGGAGCAGCTTTGGCCTTTGCTGCCTTTTTGGTTTTGATCATAGAGGAAAGCTACAGATTGAACAGGTTAACTATTTTCCTCGATCCGTGGAAGGACCCCAATGGCTTGGGATTTCATCCAATACAGTCTCTGTTTACCTTGGGCTCAGGAGGTCTAATAGGTGAGGGACTTGGAGCCAGCAGGCAGAAGTTTGGCTGGTTACCCGAGGCCCACACGGACTCCATTATGGCGGTAATTGGTGATGAGTTGGGATTTGTGGGGGCAGTGTTTGTATTAATTCTCATTATAGTAGTGGCAGTCCATGGCTTTAGGACTGCTCTTAGATCTCCTGATGCTTTCGGATCACTCATGGCCACTGGCATAACTACTTGGATAGTTTTCCAGTCCTTTCTGAATATTGGAGTGGTCACTCTTACAGTACCTTTCACAGGTGTTCCAATGCCATTTATATCTTTTGGTGGGTCCTCACTAGTTGTATTAATGTCCGCAGTAGGCATCTTGTTAAACCTTAGTAAGTACGCTCAGCCTGTTGTTGAGGACAGAAAGGAACTACGTAG